>JBELIU010000155.1:0-6932 GCA_042090735.1 Novosphingopyxis sp.
ATATGATCGGGGTCGATGCCGCAGGCGGCCATGAAGGCCAGCGCCTCGTCGATCCGATCGGCCATCTCGCCATAGGCCTTGGCCCATTTGCCCTGCCCCATGAAGTCGAGCGTCCACTGGTGGACCTTCGCAAGATTGGCATAACCGCCACCGGCAAAGGCGCGCAGCAGGTTGAGCGTTGCCGCCGCCTGGCTGTAGGCGGACAGCATACGCTGCGGATCGGGCTCGCGCGCACCCGCCTCGAAATGGATATCGTTGATGATATCGCCGCGGTAGCTCGGCAGCTCCGCATCGCCCTGCACCTCGGTCGGCGCGGAGCGGGGCTTGGCGAACTGGCCGGCCATGCGGCCCACCTTCACCACCGGCAGCTTGCTGGCATAGGTGAGCACCACCGCCATCTGCAGGATCACGCGGAAGCTGTCGCGAATATTGTCCGGATGAAACTCGGCAAAGCTCTCGGCGCAGTCGCCGCCTTGCAGCAGAAACGCCTTACCCGCCTGGACCTTCGCCAGATCGCTCTTGAGCGCATCGATTTCCCCGGTGAAGACGAGCGGAGGATAGCTTGCGAGCGAACCTTCGACCGCGGCGAGCGCCTCGCCATCGCGATAGTCGGGCATCTGGATGCCCTCATGCTCGCGCCAGCTATCCGGTGTCCACTGCGTCGTCATCATCTCATTCCCTAATTCGCGCCCTATTTCGCGCCCTTTGGCCACAATCTACATCATGCGCGCGCCCGCGCATAGCGGGCCGGGCGATAGCTTTTCTTTATCACAGATAGATGGACAAGCGATCGGCGGGAAGGCGCGGTGTCCCCTTCCCTTACTGCGCGCTCCCCTTCTCGGCCGGTGCCAGCTTGCCCTTGGGCATGCCGGCCGGCGCCTTGTCGACCGGCGTGATCGATCCGGTCTTCTCGACATCGGTGGCACCATCGCGAATGCCGCGATCGGTGGTGAGATAGGTGGCGAAACTCGCCAGCCAGTGACTGCCTGAATAATTTTCGCCGCTGACATTCTTCAGCCCCGCCTCGGCATGCTCGTTCGCCGTCGCCAGCAGAGCCGCGCGGCGCGTGTCGCCCGAAGGAAGCGCGCTGGCGATGCCGCGTAGCGCCCAGGCGCGCGAAAGATTGAGCCCGTCCAGATGCACCAACTTGCCGTCGGTCGGATCGCGCACCTCGCCCACTTCCAGCCAGTCCGTCGAACCGTCGCTCGGGATGCCGGGCAGGAACGCCGTCAGCCAGACGCGATATTCGTCACGCGGCAGCACGCGGCGCATGAGGTCCGCTTCTTCCAGACAAGGCGAGAGGAAGTCCTCGCCGGACGGCTCATAGCCGATGGGGCAGTTTTCATCGTCGCCGTAAAACTCGATCGCCTTGTCCTTCACCATCTTGGCAAGGCCGGCATCGCCATGTTCCTGCGCGTAGTCGAGCATCAGGCTGAAGGAGAAGGCCGTCTGATTGTGCGTGCCCTCGCGGATCGGATAAGCGAGCTTGGGCAGCCAGTCCTTCAGCTTGTTGAGGATCACCGATTCCAGCGGCTTCAGGTTCGATACCAAAGCCGCGGCCTTTTCCCCCTTCGGCCCGCCGCGCGCCGCAATCTCCTCCAGTTCGGCATAAAGCTGCAGGAACCAAGCCATGCCGTAGGGACGCTCGAAGCTGCCGCGCCCCTCGCCCATCAGATATTTCGCCTCGGCCTGGATATTCTCCGCCGTCAGGCTGCGCGTCAGCGCGGCCTCTGCGTCCGGGCCCATCGGGCCGAGCTTGTCCATCCCCCAGAGGCGCGCGAGCAGCCAGTGGCCATGGACGGAGCTGTGCCAGTCGTAACAGCCGAAGAACGCCGGGTGCAGCTGCTGCGGCGACTGAATGTCCTCCGGCCCGTTCAGCACATGAGCGATCTTGTTCGGATACTGCTTGTTCACGCAATCGAGCGCAAGGCGGGCGAAGCGCTGCGCCTGATTGTCGGCTTCCAGTTCCGTCATGCTGTCTCCTATACGCGGCGACTGCGTGGCCGTCGGCTGGTCGGCTGCGGGCTGCGCGCCCTTGTCCTCGTTCGAAAAATTGCATGCCGCCAGGCCCGTCAGCAGCGGCAAGGCGATCAACAACCTGGTCTTCATCATCCATTTTCCCGTTCGGCGCATTTACCCGACCCTAGCCGCCCGCGCCCCGAGATTGAAGCGCCGGGGCCAAAGGAAACCGAATTTTATCGAACAGAGCGCTTTAACCCCCCGCATAGTCTGCGTCCCGCACTGGCACAGCGGCGAAATGCCCCGCGCAGGGTGCGCAATTGCTCCGTAAGGAAACACCAAGAGTTATTGGGTGAGAATAGAAAGCGTGATTCGCATAGCGAAATTCAGGACACGGATATTGGGCGACGGGCCGCGCCAGCCGGCTATCGGCGCGCGGGAGCTGATCATCGCGCTCATCGCCTTCTCCCTGCTCGCCT
Organism: Novosphingopyxis sp.; assembly: GCA_042090735.1. Taxonomy (GTDB): domain Bacteria; phylum Pseudomonadota; class Alphaproteobacteria; order Sphingomonadales; family Sphingomonadaceae; genus Novosphingopyxis. The sequence continues at coordinate 2,439 of JBELIU010000155.1, forward strand.
TCGTTCCCAGCTTCGCGCAGATGAACGCGGACGACAGTGCGTTGGTCGCCCCCGCGCAGCCGCCGCTCGGCGATGCCGAAAAGGCAGCAACCAATTTTCCCGGCTCCGCCTTCTACTTCATGGATGAAGACAGCCTTCCCTCCGCCGCGCAATGGCAGGAAGCGGTTGTGAACAGTCCGGAAGACGCCGCCAGCGATCTGCCGGTGCTGCCCGCGGGCGCCGCCAAGCCCTTCGCGATCAACGCCGGCACCAGCGATTACAGCCGCGCCCTGCAGTGCATGACGGACGCGATCTATTACGAAGCCGCGCTGGAACCCGATGCCGGTCAGGAAGCCGTTGCACAGGTGATCCTGAACCGCGTGCGGCACCCCAGCTATCCGAATACCGTCTGCGGCGTCGTCTATCAGGGGTCCGAGCGATGGACCGGCTGCCAGTTCAGCTATAGCTGCGATGGTTCGATGGCGCGCGGCCGCGTGCCGCTCTACTGGAACCGCGCACGCGCCGTCGCGGCCAGGGCGCTCAACGGATCGGTCTACGCGCCTGCCGGGCTCGCCACGCATTATCACACCACCGAGGTGCACCCTTATTGGGCGCCGAGCCTGCACTTCATCGGCACCATCGGCGCGCACCGTTTCTATCGTTTTCGCGGCCAGGCCGGGACCGAAAGTGCCTTCCTGCGGCGCTATCCCGGCGGCGAGCCGTTGCCCGGGCCCCATGCCCGCCTGCCGCGCCCCACGCCCGAAAGCGTTCTGCCCGATCCGATCGAGCTGCAGCGCGATTACGAACGCCAATATGCCGCCGCCAAGGAGCAGGCCGAACTGCAGGCCCGCAGCCTGGCTTCGGCAAGCGCAGGCAATGGCAGCGCGCTTGTGGCCCAGCCGCTTAAACCCCGCAGCTTCTCCGCCCCCGATTATTCGGACAGCGCCAAGGCGCGCGGCGGCGAGCAGGCCTTTGCCGCAACCAACCTTCCCGACAGCCGCGTCAAAGCCGAATATCAGGCGAGCGGCAGTTGGAAGGATCCCGCGATGCGCGCGGGGCGGTGAGGCGTCAGACCGGACAGCGATCGTAGCGCCGCGCATCTCCACCGCGTGAATAGACCATCGAATTACCGTCCGGATCGACTTCCAGCCGGTCCCGCCGCATCGTCGAGCCGCCGCGCCGCGCGGTTACCTTGAGATCGACGATGATACCGCTGTCGTTCAGTTGAAGCACCGAAAGCGGCACGGCATTGGCATCCGGAAACTGGATCTCGGACGCGCCGATCACGATCCGGTCGAGCCCAGGCCGCCCGCCGCAATCGTCTATCCGATGCGCCCAGCGCCCCAGGAACGGCACCGGCAATACCGGCTCCGCCGCCGGCTCTGCCTCGGCAGCTTCGTTGGCCGGCCGATCGATCGGCGGTCCACCTGGATCGGGCGAGCCAGCGGTGTCGACGATGGCAGATTGGTCCGCATCCGTTTCTGCGGGCTGGCAAGCGGTCACGAACAGCGCGATAAAAAGTCCAAGCCGCATGACTGCGATCCCATTTTGATTAAAAGGAGGGTCTAGCGCGGATCGGGCGCCTCGCAACGGATCATTGTCAGCACCGCCCCTTGCGCCGAGCCGTAACGCACGGAGCCATCCTGCCGGAACGCCAGGAAAATTGAACTTCATGCGCCGCCACTTCCACATTGCGAAGGCTCGGTTCATATGTCTGGTCGCCCGCGCAGGCCTGTCGATCCAGCGCCTAGAGGCCGCGAAACCGTTCGGGAACGATCACAGCCCCCAGCCCGCCGCTGTCGCTTTCGCTGGAAGGCGGCAAGCCGATCGGCGTGTCGCGCGACGACACGCGGTGATCCATGGGCAGCAGATCCGCCCCGCCGGGTTTCGCCGGATCGCTTTGGGAAGCGGCAACCGGACCGGGCGTTTGCGCAGAGGTGACGCTCGTTGCATCATCCGAAGCGTCGTCCCCGAAGCCTCCCGAACAGGCCGCCAGGGATAAATAGCGAGTGTTGCTAAAGTCTCCCGGGTCATGAGGCTCGCAACGGACTTTCGCGTTTGGGGGTTCGGCCAGCGGGCGGAACCGCCAATTGAGCGCCCTACTCTGGCGCTCGCCGGAACGCGTTCCCATCTTGCGCGCTTCATCATCGGCGCGGGCGTCCGCCCCGCCGGTTGACTTTTGCGAACATAAGCGGAACACGCACTCTCCATGGCACTTACCACACTTCAGGTGCGCGGCGCGCGCGAGCACAATCTCAAGGGCGTGGACGTGGACCTTCCGCGCGACAGCCTGATCGTCATCACCGGTCTTTCGGGCTCGGGCAAATCCAGCCTGGCTTTCGACACCATCTATGCCGAGGGGCAGCGGCGATATGTGGAAAGCCTCTCCGCTTATGCGCGCCAGTTCCTGGAGATGATGCAGAAGCCCGATGTGGAGCATATCGAGGGTCTCTCCCCCGCCATCTCGATCGAGCAGAAGACGACGAGCCGCAATCCGCGCTCCACCGTCGCCACGGTGACGGAGATTTACGATTATATGCGCCTGCTCTGGGCGCGCGTCGGCATTCCCTACAGCCCCGCGACCGGTGAGCCGATCACCGCGCAGACGGTCAGCCAGATGGTGGACCGGGTGATGGCGTTGAAGGAGGGCACGCGCTTCTACCTGCTCGCCCCCGTGGTGCGCGGCCGCAAGGGCGAATATCGCCGCGAGATGGCCGAATGGCGCAAGGCCGGCTTCACCCGCGTCCGCGTGGACGGCGAATTCTACGACATCGAAGACGCGCCGAGCCTCGACAAGAAATACAAGCACGACATCGAGGTGGTGATCGACCGGCTGGTGGTACGCGAGGGGCAGGAAACGCGGCTGGCGGATTCGTTCGAAACCGCGCTGCGGCTGGCCGAGGGGCTGGCCTATGTCGATCTGGCGGACGGGACGGTGGCGGAGGCTCTTGAGCAAAGCGCGAGCGCGGATGCAGATTCAGATGCGGCGCAGGCAAAGGGCGGCGCGATGAAGGGCGCTGGTGTGCCGGACAACCGCATCGTCTTCTCGGAGAAGTTCGCCTGCCCCGTCTCCGGCTTCACCATTCCGGAGATCGAGCCGCGGCTGTTCTCCTTCAACGCACCGCAGGGCGCCTGTCCGGCCTGCGACGGGCTGGGCGAGCGGCAGGAGTTCGATCCGCAGCTCGTGGTGCCCAACGAACTGTTGACGCTGAAGAAGGGCGCGGTGGTGCCCTGGGCCAAGTCCAACCCGCCCAGCCCTTATTATATGCAGGTGCTCGGCAGCCTCGCCAAAGCGTACGACTTCGATCTGGAGACGCCTTGGCAGGATCTTGGCCATGAACAGCAGCAGGTCATCCTGCACGGCACCAAGGGCAAGAAGGTGAAGCTCACCTTCAAGGACGGGCGCAAGAGCTACAGCGTCGACAAGCCGTTCGAAGGCGTGATCGGCAACCTCCAGCGCCGCCTGATCCAGACCGAGAGCGCCTGGATGCGCGAAGAGCTGTCCAAGTTCCAGACCGCGCAGCCTTGCGAGACTTGTCACGGCGCGCGCCTGCGCCCGGAACCGCTGGCGGTGAAAATCGCGGGCGAGGATATCTCGATCAGCACGCGCCGCAGCGTGGTCGATGCGCTGACCTGGTTCGAGGGGCTGCCCGAGCATCTGACCGACCAGCAGAACCAAATCGCCAAGGCCATCCTGAAGGAAATCGTCGAGCGGCTGGGCTTCCTCAACAATGTCGGCCTCGACTATCTGAACCTGGACCGCACTTCCGGCACCCTGTCGGGCGGCGAGAGCCAGCGCATCCGCCTCGCCAGCCAGATCGGCAGCGGCCTCAGCGGCGTGCTCTACGTCCTGGACGAGCCGTCGATCGGCCTGCACCAGCGCGATAACGACCGGCTGCTGGAAACACTCAAGCGCCTGCGCGATCTCGGCAACACCGTGATCGTGGTGGAGCATGACGAGGACGCGATCCGCGCGGCCGATTATATCGTCGACATGGGCCCGGGCGCCGGCGTCCACGGCGGCGCGGTAGTGGCCGAGGGAACGCTGAAGCAGATCCTGAAGGCCAAGGGCTCGCTCACCGCCGATTACCTGACCGGCAAGCGCGAGATCGCGGTTCCGGACAAGCGCCGCAAGGGCAATGGCAAGAAGCTCACCGTTCACGGCGCCACCGCCAACAATCTGAAGGACGTCACCGCCTCCATTCCGCTGGGCACGTTCACCTGCATCACCGGCGTTTCGGGATCGGGCAAGTCCAGCTTCACGATCGACACGCTTTACGCCGCCGCCGCGCGCACGCTGAACGGCGCGCGCGTGATCGCGGGGCCGCACCAGAAGGTCACCGGCCTGCAGCATTGCGACAAGGTGATCGATATCGATCAGTCCCCCATCGGCCGCACCCCGCGCTCCAACCCCGCCACCTATACCGGCGCGTTCACCACCATCCGCGATTGGTTCGCCGGCCTGCCGGAGAGCAAGGCGCGCGGCTACACGCCGGGGCGCTTCAGCTTCAACGT
>JBELIU010000156.1:0-6841 GCA_042090735.1 Novosphingopyxis sp.
CGATGAGGACGGCTATCTCTATATCGTCGACCGCAAGAAGGACATCATCATCCGGGGCGGCGAAAATATCGCCTGTACCGAGGTGGAGGCGGCGGCCTACGAGCATGAGGATATGGCCGAGCTGTCTGTCTTCGGTGTGGCCGATGACCATTATGGAGAGGTGGTCGGCATGGTTTATCTTCCGCGCGAGGGCGCCGAACTGAACCCGGAGGAGATGCGCTCCTTCCTTGAGCAGCGGCTCGCCAAGTTCAAGGTGCCTCATTATCTGTGGAAGGCGGACGAGCCCTTGCCGCGTCTCGGCACGCAGAAGATCGACCGCAAGGCCCTGCGTACGGAATTTAACGAGAAGGTGGCGGCCAGCGCGGCCTAGAGCGTTTGAGTTCCGGCGGGGTCGTCTCCATATCGGTGCCATGAAAGCACTGCGCGACAAATTCGAAGGGCAACGCGGCATCATCGATCGCCGTGCGCTTGCCGGCGTTATCGATGATTTGATTGCCGAACATGGCGGCAAGGGCGCGCGGCCGGCGATCCGGGATCTTTTACAGGAGGCGCTTGCCGCTGGCCGCGCCGAGATTGCGCGGCGGCTGGAGGCGGAGCCGACCGAGGGGCACGCCCGCGCTGCCGAGCAGGCGCACCTGATCGACCAGATCATCCGCCTGATCTACGATTACGTCACCGGGCATTTGTACCCTGCGAACAACCCGTCGAGTTCGGAGCGCCTCTCGCTTCACGCGGTGGGCGGTTATGGCCGCGGCGAGATGGCATCGCACAGCGACGTCGATCTGGCGTTTCTGACGCCCTACAAGCGCACCGGCTGGACCGAGCAGGTGGTCGAGGCCGTGCTCTATCTGCTGTGGGACCTCGGTCTGAAGGTCGGCCATTCCAGCCGTTCGCTCGATGAAATGGTGAAGCTGGCGCGCGAGGATGTGACGATCCGAACGTCGCTTCTGGAGGCGCGATTCATCTGGGGCGATCGCGGGATCTATGACGAGGCTGCCGAGCGCTTCTGGAATGAAGTGGTGGCAGGCAGCGTGCCGCGCTTCATCCAGCAGAAGATCGAGGAGCGCGATGCACGCCACCGGCGGATGGGGGACAGTCGTTATGTCGTCGAACCCAATGTGAAGGAGGGTAAGGGCGGCCTGCGCGATCTGCAGACGCTCTATTGGATCGGCAAATATATGTACCGGGTGCCGCAAGCGGCCGAGCTGGTGGCCGAAGGGCTGTTTACCCGCGCCGAATATCGCAAGTTTCGCCGGGCGGAAAACTTCCTCTGGGCGGTGCGCTGCCATTTGCACACGATCACCAATCGCGCGGAAGACCGGCTGACCTTCGATCTGCAGCGCGAGGTGGCAGAGCGCATGGGCTATGCCGATCGCCCCGGAAGCTCGGCGGTCGAGCGGTTCATGAAGTTCTATTTCACCAACGCCAAGACGGTCGGCGATCTGACGGGCCTTTTCCTCAGCCATCTGGAAGAGGCGCAGGCCAAGCGCCTGCACCATCGGTTCACGCGGCGGCCCAAATCGCTGAAAAAGCTGAACGGTTTTCAACTGGACCAGGGCCGTATCGCCATTCCGGAAGACGATTTCTTCCGTCAGGACCCCGTTCGGCTGATCGAGATGTTCTGGCTGGCCGATCGTTACGGTTACGAGATCCATCCACTCGCCATGCGTGCCGCGCGGCGGGATTCGAAGAGCATCAATGGTGACGTGCGCCGGGATGCGCGCGCCAACGCGCTGTTCCTCGATGTGCTCAGCTCACCGCGCGATCCTGCGATGGTGCTGCGCTGGATGAACGAGGCCACGGTGTTCGGCCGCTTCGTGCCCGAATTCGGGCGTGTCGTCGCGCAGATGCAGTTCGATATGTACCACCATTATACCGTGGACGAGCATACGATCCGGGCGATCGGGCTGCTCAGCGATATCGAGAGCGGCAAGCTTTCCGAAGAGCATCCGCTGGCCACGGACATGCTGCCGAAGCTGAAGCACCGGCGTGTTCTTTATGTGGCGACCTTGCTGCATGATATCGCCAAGGGGCGCGGCGGCGATCACAGCGTTCTGGGCGCACAGATCGCGCTCAAGCTCTGCCCGCGGCTGGGCCTCGATGCGTCCGAGACCGAGCTGGTCAGCTGGCTGGTACGCTATCATCTGCTGATGAGCGCCACCGCGTTCAAGCGTGACCTTGCCGACTACAAGACCATCGCCGATTTCACGGACGAGGTGCAGTCGATCGAGCGGCTGAAGCTGCTGCTGTTGCTGACCGTGGTCGATATTCGTGCGGTTGGGCCGGGTGTCTGGAACAGCTGGAAGCGCCAGCTGCTCGGCGATCTCTACGCTGCTTCGGAAGAGGTGCTGCGCCTCGGCCACAAGGAGCATGGCCGCGCGGAACGGATCGAACAGAGCAAGGAGGCGCTTAAAAAGGCGCTCGATTTGCCCGAAAAGGAATTCGCCCGGCTCGCCAAACGCTTTCCCGATGCCTACTGGATCGCGGAACCGGACGATATCGTTCTGCGCAATGCGCGCGATTTGCTCGCGGCGGGCGACGATGCGCTGTCGATCGATGCCTGCTATTATGCAGAGCGCGGTGCGACGCTGGTGTCGGTCTATGCAGCCGACCACCCGGGGCTATTCTACCGTATCGTCGGCGCGATCCATCTTGCCGGTGCGTCGGTGATCGATGCGCGCGTCCACACCACGACCGACGGCATGGCGATGGACAATTTCCTCGTGCAGAACCCGCAAGGCAAACCCTTCCGCGACGATGCGCAGCTGACGCGGCTAAAGGATTCCATCGTGGAAGCGCTTACCAGCCGCACCCGCATGGTCGACCGTCTGGAACAGCGCCCGCTACCCTTGCCACGCGCGGATGCGTTCGAGGTCGCGCCGTTCGTGGTGAGCGATAACGATGCCTCCAACCGCTTCACGGTGATCGAGGTGAATGCGCGCGACCGGCCGGCCCTCCTCAACAGCCTGGCGCAGGCGCTGTTCCGATCCAAGGCGATGATCCGCAGCGCCCATATCATGACCTATGGCGAACGCGCGGTGGACACCTTCTACGTAACCGACCTGTTGGGTGCCAAGATCGACGGTTCGCAGCGGTTGAAGACGCTGGAGGCACGGTTGCTGGAGGCGGCGAAGGGCGAATTCGACGAGGAGCGACAGGTCGCCTGACCGCTTCGGCCCAACCCGTCAGCGCGGAAATCTAAAGCTGGTGCCCGGACCGATCGCGCTTGGTTTCGAGATACGCATGGTTGTGCGGATTGGGCGCAATTTGAATCGGTACGCGCTCTTCCACCAGAATACCGGCCGACTGTAGCCCGTCCACCTTTGTGGGATTGTTGGTGAGCAGACGCACACGCTCGATGCCCAGCAATTTCAGCATGCGCGCCGCGACGGCGAAGTCGCGCGCATCGTCGGCAAAGCCGAGCCGCCGATTGGCGTCCACCGTGTCGAAGCCCTGATCCTGCAGATCGTAAGCGCGCAGCTTGTTGACGAGGCCGATGCCCCGTCCTTCCTGCCGCAGATAGAGCAGCACGCCCCATCCGGTATGTTCCATGCGGCGCACCGCCTCGGCCAATTGCGGTCCGCAATCGCATTTCAGCGATCCGAAAACATCGCCGGTCAGGCATTCGCTGTGGAGGCGCACCAGCGGCGCGGCGTCGCGGCGCGAGCCTATCATGAGCGCGACATGTTCGCGCGCGTCCGAATCCGCGCGGAAAACCGTGATATGGCTATCCTCGGCGCCCAGCACCGGAAGGCGTGCACGCGCCGCGATACGCAGTTGCACGGGGTCGCGATAGGCGGCGATATCGGCCGTGTTCGCGCAGTCGGCGTCTGTGTCCTCGTCCAGTACCAGCAGAGCCGGCAGCAGCCCGGCATGGCGCGCCAGTTCCAGCGCGCCGCGCGCCGCCTCTCCCGCTTCCACCGCAAGCGCCGTGAACGGGCCCTTGAACGGTGTCGCAAGGTCGCGCGACGGATCAGCAATCGCTATGGCTGCCGGTCCCGTCAGTGGTTCCGGTGTCCTGATGAGAACCGGAGCGCCGCCATGCGCTGCTTCCAGCTGATTGGCGATCTTCAGCGTGGCCGCGCGCTCGGCTGAGATCAGCAGGGCGGCATCTGGCGGAATGGCATCGTCGAACAGCGTTTCCACCGAGCGAAGGGTTAGTGCGCCATCCCCTCCCTCGACCCGCACCGTCCAGCCGCGGCGCAGAGCATCGATCGCGCGGGCGGCGCGGCGCGCATCGCCGGGCTCGTTCCAAGACGGAAGTCCGTGACGATGGGGATATGATCGGACGGGCGCAGCCAGCTGCGGCAGTCCTCATGTACCACATGGGAGACGGCGTGTTCGGTAAGGTCCGGCGTCACCCACATATGATCCAGGCGGCGGCCGCGGTCGGACTTGGTGTGGTCGCGCGCGCGGTAGCTCCACCACGTGTAGAGACGTTTGGGCGCCTCATGGAAATGGCGGCCGATATCCACCCAGTCGCCCGCCGCCTTGAGCCGGTCCAGCGTTTCGACCTCGATCGGCGTGTGGCTGACGACCTTCAGGAGCTGCTTGTGGCTCCAGACGTCGCTCTCCAGCGGCGCGACGTTGAAATCGCCGGTGAGAATGGTGGGATGCTCCAGAGTGCCCGACCAGGCGATCATGCGCTCCAGAAAATCCAGCTTCTGCCCGAATTTCGGGTTCTCTTCGCGCTCCGGGACGTCGCCGCCCGCCGGAACGTAGACATTCTCCAACCGCCAGCCATTGGGAAGGCGCACGCCGAGATGACGCGCCTCGCCATTATTCTGCCAATCGAGGCGATCGTCCTGCGACAGCGGGATTTTGCTGAGGATGCTTACGCCGTGGTGCATCGGCTGGCCGTGCAGGATCTGATGATTGTAACCGAGCATACGGAAGGGGCCTTCCGGAAATTGCTCGTCCACCACTTTGGTCTCCTGCAGGCACAGGATGTCGGGCGCTTCTTCCTTCAGGAATCGCTCGACGCTTTCCATGCGCGCGCGGACCGAATTGATGTTCCAGGAGGCGATGCGGATCGTATTGGACATGGGGGAGGACTTAGGCGCGCGGGCCTCAAAACCCAAGAGTGCAGTGCGGCGCGGAAACTGGCGGGCTCGCGTCTGTGCCAGACAAAGCAAAACCCCCATCCCGGGGGCAAAAAGGGATGGGGGCCAAGCTTGCGTTCGTCACGCTTTGTCAGAAACGGCCGACAAGAAGAACGAGCAACAGGGGGGAACTCGCTCGATCGACCGCTCCTGTGGGTCCCGTTTACGCCCAGCGACCTGTCCCCACCATGAACATCGCGGTCAGATTATCGCCATGTTCGCGGCCCGTGGCAGGCCGGGAACGCTCTATCGACGGCCGCGCGGGCGGGGATCGGTCCAGCGGAAGCTGTTGTCCGAAACGCTGGTGTTGAACTTCTGGTTGTTCAGGCGAACGGTGGTGCGGTTGTTCTGCGAATCGAGAGCGACCCAGCTATCCAGCATCAGCCCGCCCGGGGCGCCGGGATTGCGCACGAAAATCATGCTGAGCACGCCATATTCGGGATGCTTCGGGTCCTTCACGTCGACGCGGACCACCTTGTTGTTCCCGGTGCTGACGACCTTGCCATATTTCGCCAGATTGTGATCCGGATCGAGCAGCGCGGAAAGCGGGCTGTTGGCAACCGGCCAACGCTGCACCTGCTTCACCTCGTAATCGATCATGGTCAGCGCCTTGCCGTCGGCAACGATCAGCAGCGGCACGTCCTTCTGATACTGGAAGCGGATGCGTCCGGGACGCTTCAGAATCAACTTGCCGGTCAGCGTTTGGCCGGAGCGGTCGCTCTGCGTGAAATTCGCGGTCATGGTGTTCGCGGCCTTCAGATGGGCGGCCACGCGGGCAAGATCGGGTGAGGCTGCGGGTGCCGCGATGGCGGCGGGGGCCAGGCTCACGGCCATCGGCGCCGCTGCAAGGGCGGCAGCCACAAAGGCTATGGATTTGCGAACCATGAAGTAACTCCTGATATTATCGGAGGATAGGGATAGCCTCGAAGCGTTGAATAAGGACTGAACCCCCGCGCCGGTTCCCGTTCAGGCTGCGAAGGAGCCCTTATTCTCCGAAGGCGTCCCGCAATACGTCGCGCCGTCCGACATGGTTGGGGGGCGAAACCAGGCCCTCCTCTTCCATCCGCTCGATCAGGCGGGCCGCGCTGTTGTAGCCGATGCGCAGCTGACGCTGCAGCCAGCTGGTCGAAGCCTTCTGGCTTTCGAACACAAGCTGACAGGCCTTGCGATACTGCGCATCTTCGGCGCTGTCGGCCGGACCGATGCCGTCAAGCGCGAAGCCGCCATCCTCCGGCTCTTCGGTGACCGACTGCACATAATCCGGCTGGCCCTGCTGGCGCCAGTGATCGGCCACGCGGCGCACTTCATCATCGGACACGAACGGCCCGTGGATACGGGTGAGCTGCTTGCCGCCTGCCATGTAGAGCATGTCGCCTTTGCCGAGCAGCTGTTCGGCGCCCTGTTCGCCAAGGATCGTGCGCGAATCGATCTTGGATGTCACGTGGAAGCTGATGCGCGTAGGCAGGTTCGCCTTGATGACGCCGGTGATGACGTCGACGGAGGGGCGCTGCGTTGCCATGATCAGATGGATGCCCGCCGCACGCGCCTTCTGCGCCAGCCGCTGGATCAGGAATTCCACTTCCTTGCCTGCTGTCATCATGAGATCGGCCAGCTCGTCGACGATCACGACGATCTGCGGCATTTCCTCATATTCCAGCTGTTCTTCCTCATATTCCGGCTGGCCGGTGGCGGGATCGTAACCGATCTGTACCTTGCGGCCGAGCGGCGCGCCCTTCGCC
>JBELIU010000157.1:0-6798 GCA_042090735.1 Novosphingopyxis sp.
GCCGCCTCGACCGGGTCGCCCTGCACGAGCGCGCCCGCCATCGCGATCGCCATCTTGACCGGAATCGTGCGCACCGTGCTTCGCGATTACGGGTTCCGGCTGACGCGGGTGCCTGCGGGCTTCCGCCGCCAGCGCGGACTGCTGACCCTCACCGACGTCGTGCTGCCGCGTCACCGCGTGCAGGCGGCGCTGATCCTGAGCGGCCCGGTCCGCCGCTATTTCGGCTGGCGCGAACTGAAATTCCAGAGCCTGGCGCAGGACAGCAAGGCGGGCAGCGATCATAGCGTCGCGCCGCTGGCCCATCCGGCCGAACTCGCACCGATCCTGGACGAGGCAGGGCTGGAAAACGCCGCCGACCCGGCCAGCTATGCGCAGGCAAAGCTCGGCCCGTTCCTACTCAATTGGTCGATCCTGTCGCTGCTGACGGGGGCAGGCGCGACGGTGCTGCTGTTCCTGGTGCCGCTGGCCGCGCCCTTCGGTTATGCACTTGCAGGCTGGTTCCTGCTGATCGCCTGGCTGCGCTGGCGCTATCATCGGCACGCCCTCATCGGCGGCCAGCTTTATGTGCAGACCGGCTGGTGGCGCCAGCGCCAGACGCTGCTGCCGACGGTGAAGACGCAGAGCATCGATCTGGTGCGCAGCCCTGCCGACCGCCTGTTCGGCACGGCAGGGCTGGTTTTCGGCGTGGCCGGAGGCTCGGGCAGCTTTCCGCTGCATCTGCGCGCCCTGCCGATCGCCAAGGCCGCAGCGCTTCGCGAGACGATCATGGCCGCAGTGACGCGCGTGGATTTTTCGGAAGTGAACGAGGCTTAGATCACCCTGCTTCCGTATCGCCATGCATTCTCAGATGCTGGCCATCGCCTCTGCAAGCCCCTAGCGTCGGTGCAAAGACCAACAGGGAGACCCTTCATGCGCCCCACTTTCGCATCGCTCGCTGCCATCGCGCTTGCCACCGTTTCGCCGCTCGCCGCCCCGGCGCCTGCCCTCGCCGCGCCGGAATCGCAGGCCAATCAGGACGCGGCGATCCTGCATGACGTGATGGACGAATACTGGGCCTATGTGCTGGAGCGCAATCCCACGCTCGCCAGCTCGGTCGGTGTGGACGATTATGCCGGACAGGTGGGCGATTATTCACTTGCCGAGATGGACCGGGAGGCAGCGCAAGCGAGCGCATTCCTGAAGCGGCTGGACATGGTCCATCCCGATCGTCTGTCGGAAGAGGACCGCGTGAACTTCGCGATCCTGCAACGCATGCTGCGTGAGCAGGTGCAGGGCAACGCATTCGGCCAGCGCACGGTGAACTTCACCAGCTATTCCAGCTGGCACCAGAATTTCGCCTCGCTTGCCAGCAATTCGCCGTTCGATACCAAGGCGGATTATCGCAGCTATATCGACCGGCTCGCCAAATTCCCGCAGATCAACGATCAGTCGATCGCGGTGGCGGATCAGGCGATCGCGGGCGGCTACACCCAGCCCTGTGTCACGCTGATCGGCTATGAAGGCACGATCACCGGGCTCATCACCGAAGACCCCGCCGAAAGCCGCTTCTACGAACCGTTCACCCGCCCGCGCCCGGCCACGATTTCGGAAGCCGATTACGAGGCGCTGCGGCGCGAGGCGGCGCAGGTGATCCGGCAGGACGTATTCCCGGCACTCGTCAAGGAACGCGACTGGTACAAGGATAAGTACGCGCCGAAATGCACGGACAGGCCGGGCGTCTCCGCGCAGCCTGGCGGCGCGGACTATTATGCCTTCCGCATTCGCCAGATGACGACGACGGACATGAGCGCAGACGAGATCCACCAGCTCGGACTCAGCGAAGTGGCGCGCATCCGGGCGGAGATGGAAAAGGTCGCGACAAAGGCGGGCTATGACAGCCGCGAGGCCTTCATCGCGCATCTGCGCACCGATCCGTCTTACTACGCGACCAGCCCCGAAGAATTGCTCGCAAAGAGCGCGCTGCAGGCGAAGAGCAATGACGGAAAGTTGCCCGGCCTGTTCGGCCGCCTGCCACGGTTGCCCTACGGCTTGAAGGCGATCCCCGCCGAAACGGCGGAAGGCACCACCACCGCTTATTACGGCCCCGGATCACCCGAGATCGGCGTGGCGGGCACCTATTTCGTGAACACATCGAAGCTCGACCAGCGGCCCTTCTGGGAGATCCCGGCGCTGACATCGCACGAGGCGGTGCCCGGCCACCATCTGCAGATCGCGCTGCAACAGGAGCTGGAGATGCCCGAGTTCCGCAAGCAGCTCGCTTTCTTCACCGCCTTCGTGGAAGGCTGGGGGCTCTATTCCGAGCGGCTGGGCATCGAGATGGGAATCTACGACACGCCCGAAAAGGATATGGGGCGGCTGAGCTACGAAATGTGGCGCGCCTGCCGTCTGGTGGTGGACACCGGCATCCATGCCAAGGGCTGGTCCAAGGAGAAGGCGGTTTCCTTCATGACCGACAATAGCGCACTCAGCGCGGCCAATATCGATGCCGAGGTGAACCGCTACATCTCATGGCCGGGCCAGGCGCTTGCTTACAAGATCGGCGAGCTCAAGATCCGCGAACTGCGGCAGCGGGCCGAGACAAAGCTGGGCGAGAATTTCGACATTCGCGGCTTCCACGATGTCGTGCTGGGTCAGGGCGCGGTGCCGCTGGACCTGCTCGAAGAGCGCGTCGATGCGTGGATTACGCAAAAGGCGGGCTGAGCGGCCCGCCTTTTACTCCTTCATCAACATCCGTTTGCACGGAGCCTGTCGAAGTGCCGTCTTCAGCGGGAGCAGAGTCCTCTGAAAGGAACTGGGCTTGGCGACAAGCCCAGCCCGAACGAATGTAAATTAAAGCTAAGCGCTTAGTTTTGCGGTTCGGGCAGCGGCGTCATCGTTACCGGATCGGCCTCGCTCTCGGGCACGTCGTCCCCTGCTGTCGCAGCGGCCCGTGCCTTTTCGCGCGCATCGCGGCGGGCCAGCTCTTCCTGCACCAGACGTTCGGTCTCGGCTGCTTCCTCGTCGATCCGGGCGAGACGCTTTTCGCGCTCTTCCTGCACCAGCAGACCCGCCTGCATCTCGGCGCCGCCATCACGCTCGGCATAAGCGCGCTGGATCAGCTGCTGCGTACAGCCGGTGACGCCACCCGGGCCGGTCGGGGTGCAGCTGCCGATGCCGCCCTGCCCTATCGTTTCGAGCGACCGCACCCGCTCGCTCCACGATTCGTTCTGCGGGCTGTCGCTGGAGCGCAGCCCCTTGGGGATGCGATAGCGTTCGCTCTCGTCGAAGCGCTTGCAGACCACGATCTCATCGGCGGTGCTGGGCGGGCAGGCATCGTCGCCATAGATGGCAAGGACCTGCACCCGGTCTCCCGCATTGTCCTGAGCAGCGGCGGGAGTTGCGGCGGCGAGGGCGAAGCCGCCGGCGGCCAGAGCGAAAGTGAGTTTTGCGAAGGTCATGTCCATCCTCATCCCAGCATTCGCGTGAACGCCGCCTTAAATTCGTTTCGAAACCGCAATCGCCACGCGGCACCCCAGCCGGATCAGCCCGCTCATCAGCGGATAGCCCGGCGTATCTTCAGCGCCGGATGCCAGCGCCGTATCGCGATGTTCCAGTTCCTCTTCCCTGAAATCCGCAATCATGGCCGATAGTTCCGGATCGCTGTCGCCCAGCTCTTCCAGCTGCTCGCTGTAATGCCGGTCGATCTCGGTCTCGACAGCGGCGGTGCACGCCATCGCCGCCTGCGGAGAGATGGCGGCGGTCACCGCGCCCAGCGCGAAACCGGCGCGGTCCCAGAACGGGCGCAGGGCCGTCGGCCGCACGCCGCGCTCTACCATCAACCGGTCGAACTCGCTGCAATGCCGCTCCTCCTGCGCCGCCATATGCGCGATCGAGCGCGCGGCGGGCGAGCGATCGCCCATCACCGCGAGCTGGCCTGCATAAATGCGCGTCGCACCGAATTCGCCCGCCTGATCCACGCGGATCATGCTCTCGATCGAAGACTTTAGCGGCTGGCTCATGCAGGCCTCCTGCTGGCGTAGAAAAAGATCGCGACGGCACCCGCCACCGAGATCAGGAAATTATATCCGGCAAGCGAAATGCCCAGCAACGACCACTGCACCTGATCGCAGCGCACGATCGGCGCCTTCATGATCGCGTCCAGAAAATCGCCGCCGCCGCTCGCCTGAATGGTGGAGGAGCAGCTGGTAATGCCTTCCCACCAGCCATATTCCACCCCGGCGTGGAAGCCGCCGATAAGGCCGGAGATAAGGATGGCAAGGCCGGCCAAGATCACCAGCGCGCGCGCCGCGCCGCCCTGTACGGCAAAAGCCAAGAGCGCCAGCGCAAGCGCCGCGAAATGCGGGTAACGTTGCCACCAGCACATCTCGCAAGGATACAGCCCGAAGGCATATTGGCCGAGATACGCCCCGCCCAGCAGCGCTGCCGGGATTAGCAGCGCCAGCAAGCGTGCGGTGGACAGCGCCCGGTTTCGCCGCGCCACCATGTCAGTTCTTCGCCGCGGCTCTCGCCGGGCTCTTCTTCACCGGCACGGCAGACGCCTGCCCGTTGGTGCCGAGCCGCCCGATCGTCTCCAGCGCGTAATGCAGCTGGAAATCCTCGATCCCCTGCGCCTTCAGCTCGTCCGCGGTCATGGAGAAGCGCGGATCGTCCTTCTGGTCCTGCTCCAGCGCCTTGTCGTCGGCTGCCAGCTCGTTGATCAGATGGCGGCGCAGATCGGATTCTCGGATATTGGTGCGCGACGCGTAATCGGGATCACTCAACTGCGGCACGCGGATATCGGGATCGATCCCGCCCTCCTGCACCGATCGGCCCGACGGCGTATAATAGCGCGCCGTGGTGAGGCGCAGTCCCGTGTCGTTCGTCAGCGGTACGATGGTCTGCACCGAACCCTTGCCGAAGCTGCGCTCCCCCATCACCAGCGCGCGGTGACGGTCCTGCAACGCGCCGGCCACGATTTCGGACGCGGAGGCGGAGCCTGCGTCGATCAGCACGATCACCGGAAGACCGTTCGCCGCATCGCCGGGCTTCGCGAAGAATTTCAGCGTATCGGCACGGCGACGTCCGCGCTGCGAGACGATCTCGCCGTCGTTCAGGAAATCGTCCGAAACATTCACCGCCTCATCGAGCAGCCCGCCCGGATTGGACCGGAGATCGAGGATATAGCCGAGCGGCTTGCGACCCAGCTTCTGGTCGATCGCCTTGATCGCCCCGCGTACGTCCGCGCCCGCGCCATCGGTGAAGGAGCTGATCGAAATGATGCCGACATCACCCTGCGTTTCCCACTTCACCGGCTCCAGATCGATGATCGCGCGGGTGATGGTAACGTCGAACGGCTTGTCGCGGCCCGGGCGGAAGATGGTGAGCGTGATGTCCGTGCCCGGTTCGCCGCGCATCTGCTCCACCGCCTCGTCCAGCGTGCCGCCATAGATCAGCTTGCCGTCCAGATGTGTGATGAAATCGCCCGCCTTGATCCCGGCCTTGTCGGCGGGGGTCCCGGCGGTCGGCGCGATCACCTTGACCGCATCGTCTTCCATCGTGACGGTAAGGCCAAGGCCGCCATATTCGCCCTCGGTCTGCGTCATCAGATCGGAATAAGCGCGCTCGTTCAGATAGGAACTGTGCGGATCGAGGCTGGACAGCATGCCGGAAATGGCACCCTCGATCAGCTTGTCGTTATCGACATCGTCCACATAAAACGCCTTGATCCGCTGCATCACGCCGATCAGCTCGCTCATCTCCCGCGCGGAGCCGGCGTCGACTTGCGACATGGCGGCGGTGGAGATGGGTAGCAGTGCGGCAGCTCCGGCCAGAGCGAGCGCGCGGACAAGACGGGTGTTCATATCGAATTACGGGCCTTCGGCTTAAGGGAGGCAGGCGTGCAAACCGCTATAGGGCGATGCGCGCCCGCTTTCCAATCGCATTAACCGCGCATGGCTGTCAGGGGCGTGAATAAGCCTCCCGCGTCGGTGGAGCATCGGTTCACAGCATCGCCGCCACGTCCACCGGCTTGCCCTTGCGGCGCAGCTCCAACGTTACGGGGCCGCCCGCACTGCCGAGCGGCTGGCCGGCGCGCACCACCGCATCCTCTTTCACGCCAAGGCGCGAAAGACCGGTGACAAGGCTGGTCCACCCCGCGCCATGATCGATGATGACGATGTCGCCGAAACTGCGATAGCGCCCGGCATAGCGCACCGTGCCCGCCGCCGGAGCGACGACGCCCGCGCCCGGCTGGGCCGAAATCGTGATGCCGCGCTGGCGATAGCCCGACGGACTTTCCTCTCCGAACCCACTCGCGACCTTGCCCGGCACCGGTAGACGATAGGCCGAGGCGTCGCGGCCGGCGGTGTCGCCGCGTGGCTTCACCGGTGGCGCGGGCAGATCCTGCAATGCGGCCAACACCTCGCTTGCCGCCCGGTCGCGTTCCTCGTTCGCTACGATGTCGCGCGCCTCTTCGCCCAGCGCCAGCGCGCGCGAGCGCTCCCGCACAGCGCCGTTTTGCAGCGCGGCAAGCGCTCGGCGTTCCGCCACCTCCGCCTCGGCCAGCGCCTGACGCCGTTCGGCAAGGGCCGTGCGCGCTCCGGCCAGATCGTCCAGTTCCGCGCGTTCGGCGGCGCGCAGCTCTTCGACCCGGCGGATCGCGGCGCGCGTTTCGGCGGTTCGCGCCTCGATGCGCGGGATGGTGCTGTCCAGGATCGCACGGACATGGACCAGATCCTTCGTCGATCCCGGCCGCAGCAGCGCAAAGGCGGGCGGCTGGCGCGAAAAGCGTTCGAGCGCGCCGGTCAGCCGCATCAACGG
>JBELIU010000158.1:0-6761 GCA_042090735.1 Novosphingopyxis sp.
CGACGGCGTCATCAAGATCGAGATGCACTTCCTGCCGGACGTCTATGTGACGTGCGAGGTGTGCAACGGCAAACGCTACAACCGCGAAACGCTAGAGGTGAAGTTCAAGGGCCACTCCATCGCCGACGTCCTGGACATGACGGTGGAAGACGCGGTCGAGTTCTTCAAGGCCGTGCCGCCGATCCGGGACCGGATGGCGATGCTGTACGAAGTGGGCCTGGGCTATATCAAGGTGGGCCAGCAGGCGACCACGCTTTCGGGCGGTGAGGCGCAGCGCGTGAAGCTCGCCAAGGAACTCGCCCGCCGCTCCACCGGGCAGACGCTGTATATCCTGGACGAGCCGACCACCGGCCTGCATTTCGAGGATGTGCGCAAACTGCTCGAAGTGCTCCACCGCTTGGTGGAACAGGGCAACAGCGTGGTGGTGATCGAGCACAATCTCGACGTCATCAAGACCGCCGACTGGATCATCGACATGGGGCCCCTCGGCGGCGTCAATGGCGGCGAGGTGGTCGCCGAAGGCACGCCGGAAACGGTGGCCAAGGAGGAAGGCAGCTTTACGGGTGCCTATCTGGAACACATGCTTGGGAAGTAGAACGGCGCGCGAAGCAAGCGCGGATCATCGCCCGCAACGCGGCACCTAAACCGCGAACGCCCCCTCCGGCAGCTGCCCGCGCAGCCAGCGGACGATGGCCGCGCCCTCCGCTTCGCCATAGCCGGACGCGAGGGAGATGGTCTTGCCGCGATATTCGAACTGCACCGCGCCTTGACCGGGCCGGGAGTAGAAGCTCTCTTGCGCGCGCACATCCCGCACGCCCGCCTCGCCGGGGCCGATCTTGCTCGCCATGTCGGAAATCGCGTCCGCCGCATAATCGGTGACATGGTGCAGCCCGAACAGCCACCGCGTGACGCGCAGCCGCCCGTCCGCCACCTCCAGCGTGACCGACCCGCCCATGCGCCATAGCGCCGCAAAGATCAGGCCGAGCGACAGCGGCACGATGAACATCGCGAACCGAGCCACATCGAGCCCGTCCGGCTCTCCCGGCCACAATTGCATCAAACCCGTCGCCAAGGCGAGAAGCACGACCAGCGATGTCAGAACCGTCTGCCGAGCCAGCAACCGCGCCGGTATCCGCAGCCGCTCACCATGCGCCGAGCGTTCCAAGGAAAAGGAAGTGCCCGCGATGGTCGGCTTGGAAGGTTGTGTCAGTTCCATGGAGTGAAACGCTAAGGCAGGCACAAAGCATAATCAACGGATGGAGCTTTCCGCGCGCTCCCTTCGGCAAACCGCGAACGCCGCTTCCGGCAGCTTCCCGCGCAGCCAGTGGACGGTGGCCGCGCCCTTTGCTTCGCCATAGCCGGACGCGAGGGAGATGGTCTTGCCGCGATATTCGAACTGCACCGCGCCTTGACCGGGCCGGGAGTAGAAGCTCTCTTGCGCGCGCACATCCCGCACGCCCGCCTCGCCGGGGCCGATCTTGCTCGCCATGTCGGAAATCGCGTCCGCCGCATAATCGGTGACATGGTGCAGCCCGAACAGCCACCGCGTGACGCGCAAGCGCCCGTCCGACACCTCCAGCGTGACCGACCCGGCCTTCTGCCACAACAGCGTGAGGATCAGTCCGAGCGACAGAGGCACGACGAAGATCGCGAACCCGGCCCAATCGGACCCGTCCGGCTCGCCCGGCCACAGCTGCATCAAACCCGTCGATATCGCGAGCGTCCCGACCAGCAGCGACCACGCCATCTGCCGCACCTGTAATCGCGCCGATACGCGGATGCGCTCACCTTGCGTCGCGCGCTGCGGGAGGCCGGCGCCACCCCAGTCATTCCGGGCTGGCGAAACCGCAAGCGCGTGATCCGCTACGACCAGCAGCGCTACCGCGACCGACACCTCATCGAGAACGCCTTTTGCCGACTGAAGGATTTTCGCCACTCGCTACGACAAACTCGCCGCCAACTTCCTGTCGGGCGTGGCCCTTGCCACCGCCGTCGCGTTCTGACTGTGAATGAGTCTCGACCCTAGGACTGCGAGCGGAATTGAACACTAGAGGTAACCGCTTTCGGCACCGCCACAGCCGATCCAAAAATCACCAATTTTAATTCCATAAATTGAGAATACCTCGACGACGTCGATTTTCTCGCAAAATGATTCTATTCGATTAGGTGCGGGCGTATCCAGTTCGTTTACCTTATAACTGACTGCCCAAATGCTGCGAAACATATGATAACGTAACGAGTAAGACTTCGAAAGGTAAAGTGCTTCATCGCTGTTGGGGGATATGGCCCATCGAGACGTTGCGCCGGACGGGCTAACAAAAATCCCCGCGCCCATGATCGCAAGTATTGCAGCGATTATAATGAGTAACTTCTTACGACGCACAGTCCGAACTCGTGAAAATATCACAGCTATAATCTCGGGGTACAGTCGTACCGGAAGGGGTCAGCCATGAGGATCTGGCAGCCGTCCCGTCTTTCCAGAATGTACCGCGGTGGATTCGACCGCCTTCCCAGCCATTAAGACACCAAGGGTTCATCTCTGGGCAAAAATAGCGGTAAGATTCTTGATATCCGAAATTGACTGGGTAACTTGTTCGCGTTCCACTTTTCTTGGAAAGTGTATATCGCGTCTGATACCATTGGTTTGCGCTCATCTGCGTGGGCGTCCACGATCCGGCCCCCATAGCGACGTAATTAGAATCTGAGCCTGGGGCCACTGCCTCGGACACTCCGGATGTCGAGCAATCAGAGTAGTAATTTGGCATATTCGACCAAGCTGTGCAGCCGGTAAAGTATTCTCTCGGCATATGGAGATCGAGTTCTAAAAACCCATCGGAAGTCTTAAAACCTCCTGGCTTATTGTGCCAAAGATAATCGGCTTGAACGTAAGTAGCGCCATCGAAGGCTAAACGCCCTTCGTGTGGCCAACGGACCGTGTTCGTATGCGCGAAAGCTGCAGGAGCGGCCAAAGTTAAAATTGAACACGCAGCCAAAAGCAAACTGAATTTGTTCATCGCACATTTCCTTTCCCAGTCCGTCGAGCAATTTCACTTTTCAATCCATTTCCGGCGAGCCTATTAATATCGGGTCTTATGAACTTTCCTCGAGCCTCTTCGGGAGGTTCGATCCGTGGAAATGCTACTTGCCCTGAATCGATCAAATTTCCGATAGCTAGTGACGATACATTAGGCCGGTTGTTGAGCGATTGGACTTGGGCCGCACTGCCTACGACGCCGACGGCGAAAATGATTGGCTTTCCGGTTCGAAAGCCTTGCATCATCGCATCATTTTGATCGTCAATCAAAAGCGCATGCTTCGCAAATCGGGTCACCTCTTCTTTTTCCAAAGACTCTCGGGACGCTAGATCATCTAGTGTTTTCCGACCAAAGCTCTTCGCCTTTTCGGTCTGATCAGCGCTGATTGAACGTGCATTGTCAATGACCGAAGCATCTGCTTCAGAAGCCTCAACACCATGAAAACCCGACATACCTTCTAGAGCCATATACGCACTGAATGGTTCCACTCCGGCCTGCTTTAGCAGCGCTTTGATTGCCCCCTCTGGTAGGCGGCGTTCAAATATGACTACTGCTTGCACAGGTGAATTGGCCGCTTCAAATTTAGATATTTTTTCGTCGTCGGTGACTTCTGCGAGATTAGCGGCAGGTGGGGGATTGGCGTTTTCACCCCGCACCTCAAGTTGCGAATTGGCATCCTGCGCGTATGCTACAACTCCAAGAAAACTAACGCCTAATAACGGGGCAAGGAACCACTTCGTTTTCATAACTAAATCCTCTTCATGGCGGAGATCTCGAATATTTAGGAATCTTTTTCAAGGAACAATTCAATTGCATTAAAGTTGGCAATGAATTTCGGCGCGCCGGATCAGCTTGCAACCAAATGCCCGATCCAACAAATTTCCCTCTGTCCTACATGCCCCGTTCCGTAATATATGGTCGGTCCCCTGAGATTCGGAGGACCAATCATGTCGTCATTTCCCGTTATCGCCGATACCGCCGCCGGTTCGGCCGCGCCGCCGCCGGGCGGTTCGCTTGGGGCCGATCGCGGTGACGCCGGAGCGGCGCCCTACCCCCTCCCCGCCACCCAACCGGGCCACGGCACCGTTTTGGACCGCACCCCCCGCGAAATGCGGCTGACCGGGTGGACGCCGGAATCGAAGCGGACGTTCCTGGAGGCGCTCGCGCGGTGCGGGAATGTGAAGAACGCGGCCGCCTACGTCTCGATGAGCCGGGAGGGGGCGTATCAGCTCAAGCGGCGGGACCGGGCGTTCGCGCTCGCCTGGGAAGGGGCGCTGGTGCAGGCGCGCGAGCTGGCCGAGGACGTGCTGCAGGACAAGGCGCTGAACGGCATTACCGAACAACTCTCCTATCATGGCGAGGTGATCGACACACGCACGCGGTTCGACGGGCGGCTGTTGCTGGCGCTGCTCGGGCGGCTCGACAAGCGCGCGGAAAGCCGGACGGCGGCGCTGGGTGCGGAGCGGTTCGACGATCTGCTGCACGCGATCGGCGCGGACGAGGATACGCAGGCGCTGCTGGAAGCGCCGGAGGACGCGCGGGGGCTGGAGGAGGCCGAGGCGTGGCGGAACGCGGAGCCCGAGGATCGGCATATGATCTGGGAACAGGACGGGGAATGGTGGACCGACTATCCCCCGCCGCCGGACTTCGACGGCTATGAACAGGGCCACTACGGCGATGCGCAGTACAGCCGCTCCTTGAGCGGGGAAGAGCTGGCGGCGCTCGGCAAGGAAGAGGAGGCGGCCGATCGCCTCGCCGCTGCAGAGGCACAGCGCCGCGCCGCCTTCGGGCTGGACGGGGGCCGAGCGCGGGATGCGGAAGAAAGCGCCTCTGGACAGTGTGAAGCGGGCGGGAGCCGTCCGGGCCTTCCGCGCGTTTTCAGCGGGCATCCCAAGCAAAGGAGCCTCTCCCCATGACCGACACCAATGTACGCCTGCCCCTCATCCCCCCGGCCCAGCTCAGCGAGGAGCAGAAGCCGCTCTACGAGGACATGAAGAAGGGCATCAGTTCGGACTTCAACGCCTTCCAGACGATGGTGCAGGACGGGCCCAACAAGGGCGCGCTGATCGGCCCGTGGAACCCCTGGCTGCATGAACCGAAGATCGGCCGCGCGATCTGGGACCTGACCGAGGCGATGACGGCGGAGGCCAGCCTGCCCGAAGCGGTGCGGCAGGTCGTCATCCTGGTGGTCGGCGCGCATTTCGATGCTGCGTACGAGCTGTACGCCCACATCGCCGTCGCCGAAAAGGTGGGCATGGACGACGCCCGCCTCGCCAGCCTGTGCAGCGGCATCAAGCCCGGCGACCTCGGCAAGGAGGAAAGCGCAGGCTATGACGTGGCCTTCGCGTTGGTGAACGGCGGCACCCTGCCCCGCCCGGCCTGGGACCAGGCGGTGGCGCTGTTCGGCCAGCATGGCGCGAACGAGATGGTCTATCTGGTGGGCCTCTACGCCATGGTCTCGATGACGTTGAACGGCTTTGCGGTGGGCGTGCCCGAAGACGCCTGAGCGGCGCACCGGAACCGGTGGTGCCGGTGGGCCGTTGCCGATCCGTAACCACCGGCCCGTTCGGGCCACCCAAGCGGGAGATATCGACATGACGATCACGACCAAGAGCGCGCTGGCGCTGAGCATACTGGGCGCGGCGGCAGCCCTTGGCGGCTGTGCCACATTGGCCGACACGGTGGGCGAGAGCTACAACACCGCGCTCGTAGGCCAGCAGGAAGTGCCCGGGCCGGGCGATCCGGACGGCACGGGCACCGCGAAGGTAACGGCGGACGCCACGCTCAATCAGGTATGCTATGATCTGACCGTGCAGAATATCAGCCGCCCGACGGCTGCGCATATCCACAGAGGTGCGCGCGGCGTTGCCGGTTCACCCGTCATCACTCTGGACGCGCCCACCAATGGCGCCTCGAGCAGCTGCGTGAAGGTGGACAAGTCCGTGGCGGCGGCGATCATCGCCGATCCCTCCATGTACTATGTGAACGTGCACACGGCAGATTATCCCAACGGAGCCGTTCGCGGGCAGCTGTAACACTGTCCGTCGACGGCATTGGCGTGAACGGATGTTGGAGTGCGTGGCGGTTTGCGCCATAGCGCCGTAATGACCGACACGCCTTCCCAGCACCGACCCGCGCCGCCCGCCATCGTTCTCGTCCGCCCGCAGCTGGGCGAGAATATCGGCAAGGCGGCGCGGGCGATGCTGAATTTCGGGCTTAGCGACATGCGGCTCGTTGCGCCGCGCGATGGTTGGCCCAACCCTTCTGCCGGCCCCGCCGCAAGCGGCGCCGACATCGTGTTGGAACGCGCGCGGCTGTTCGACACGGTGGCCGAGGCGGTGGCCGACTGCGCGCACGTCTACGCCACCACGGTGCGCAAGCGCGGCGTCACCAAGCCCGTGCTGACGCCCGAAGCGGCCGCGAAAGAATGGATCGGCGCAAACGGCGGCAGCGCGATCCTGTTCGGCCCCGAACGCGCCGGGCTGGAGACCGAGGATCTGGCGCTTGCTCGTGCGATTGTCACTGTGCCGATCAATCCCGAATTCGGATCGCTCAACCTGGCGCAGGCGGTGATCCTGACTGCTTACGAATGGTCCAAGCATGACGCATCGCTGGCGCAGCCCACGCGGGTGGAGGATGAGCCGCCCGCGCCGCAGGAAGAACTGGAAGGCCTCATCGCCCATCTCGACGGCTTGCTGGAGGAGCGCGGATATTTCCATCCGGTCG
>JBELIU010000159.1:0-6717 GCA_042090735.1 Novosphingopyxis sp.
TCAGCATAACGCGGGCCTTGGCTTCCTTCAGCATATTTACACGCGCGGCAGAGGCCATGCCCATGCCGATCCACCACTCGCCCTCGCGCGTCTGCGCGGGTTTGGGGTTGCGCTTGTCCCAACCGAAACGGCGCGCGCCCTCGTCCAGCGCCTCCGCGAAGGGGCGCGAGCTGTAGCCCTGATCCTTCTCCGGGTGGGTTTCGGGGATGTTGCGCTTGCGCAGTTCGACGGGATCGATGCCGCTGGCTTCGGCCAGCTCGTCCATCGCGTTTTCCAGGGCGACCATGCCGATCGCCTCGCCGGGCGCGCGGACGGACCCGGCACAGGTGCGGTTCACCCGGGCCACCTCCATCTGCATCCGGCGGTTCTCGCCGGTGTAGATGAAGTGCGTTGCCTGCATGACCGGCTCGTAGAATTCTTCGCCCGGCAAATTGGAGACAAGGCTATCGTGGCCAAGGCCGATCAGCTTGCCGCTCTCATCCGCCGCGAGCCGAATATGCTGGCGCGATTCGGACCGGCGCATAACCGATTCGAACACTTGCTGGCGGCTCAAGGCTACGACCACCGGCTTGCCCAGATCCTTCGATGCGATTGCGGCGGCAATCGCCTCCGGCGCGATGCCCAGCTTCGAGCCGAACCCGCCACCGACATAGGGGCTGAGAATGCGGACATTCTCGACATTGAGGTTCAGCGAGTCGGCCAACTCGTTGATGTTGTAGTTCAGCATTTGGTAGCTGCCGCGCAGCGTCAGCTTGTCGCCTTCCCAACTGGCAACCGAGCAATGCGGCTCCATTGCCGCGCTGTTGTGGCCGGGCGTACGATAGATTTGGTCGACGCTAAACTTGGCATCGCGCATCGCCTGATCGAGATCGCCCTGATCGAGCTGATCGTCCTCGGGCCGCTCATGCGGCGCATTGGTAGCTTCGGGATCGAACACGCCGTCCGCTGTGCCGTCATATTTCAGCTGCAACCGATGCGCGCCATGACGCGCCTGCTCAAAGCTTTCCGCCACGACCAGCGCCACCGGTTGGCCGAGATAAGCCACCTCGTCCGGCCCCTGGATCGGCGCCTCGTCTGCGGTGCCCTGGGCTGGATTGCGCAAAAAGCGCTCATCGTTGAACACGCCCAAAACGCCGGGCAGCGCCATGATGGCATCTTTGCCGATATCGGTGACCTTGCCCTTCGGCACGGTCGCACGCACCAGCACGCCGTAGACGGTGCCGGGCAGGTTCCATTCATGTGCGTAGGTCGCGGTGCCCGTAACCTTTTTGGGGCCATCGGGACGGTCCATCGGCTTGCCGGTGAGCGACTGCGGCAGTTCATCGAGCACGCGCTTGGTGGCGGGCTCGTCCATTACGAGATGGCGGGTCATGCGGTCTCTCCGGTCTGGGTGGCTTCGCGCAGCACCGCCTTCAGCGTGCGGCGGGCGAGCGGAATCTTGAAATCATTGCCGCCCTGCCCTTTTGCCTCGGCAAGGAGGATGTCGGCGGCCTTGTCGAATAACGCATCGGACGGTTTCGCGCCCGTCAGCAGCGCGTCGATCGCGGGATCATGCCACGGCTTGTGGGCGATGCCGCCGAAGGAAAGCGCGGCATGATCGATCGCGCCATCCTTCATGCGAATGTCGGCGGCGACCGAGACCATTGCAAAGGCATAGGACGCGCGGTCACGCACCTTGCGGTAAATCTGCTTTCCACCCGTGGGCGCCGGCAAGGTGACCGCCGTGATCAGCTCGCCCTGTTCCAGCACATTGTCCTTTTCGGGATGATCGCCGGGAAGGCGGTGGAAATCACGCACCGGCACATGGCGGCGGGCACCCTCTTTGCCTTCGATCTCCACGGTGGCATCGAGTGCGCTCATCGCCACGGCCATGTCGCCGGGATAAGTCGCGATGCACTGATCGGACGCGCCGAGGATGGCGTGCAGGCGCGTAGCACCGCCTATGGCCTGGCAGCCCGATCCGGGCTCCCGTTTGTTGCACGGCATCGCGGTGTCGTAGAAATAATAGCAGCGCGTGCGCTGGCACAGATTGCCGCCGGTGGTCGCCTTGTTGCGGAGCTGGCCGCTCGCACCGGCGAGAATTGCGCGCGACAGCACACCGTAATGCTTGCGGATTTCAGGATGTGCCGCGCAATCGCTGTTGGTGACCAGCGCACCGATGCGCAGGCCATCTTCGGTTTCGTCGATCGCTTTGAGATCGAGCCGGTTGATGTCGACCAGCTTGTCCGGCGCCATCACTTCCAGTTTCATGAGATCGAGGAGATTGGTTCCCCCGGCAATATAGCGCGCCTCAGGCGCAGCTGCGGCCTTCACTGCCGTATCGGTGCCGTCGGCCCGCGCATATTCGAACAGCTTCATGCGTCCTCTCCCTTTTTCGCGACTTCTCGGATGGCATCGACAATGTTGGGATAGGCGGCGCAGCGGCAGATATTGCCGCTCATGCGCTCGGAAATTTCCTCATCGGTAAGCTCGAACCGGCCTTCCAGCGTGTCGGAGACGTTGCTGGGCCAATTGTCCTTGGCCTCCTGCAGCATCGCGGTGGCAGAACAGATCTGCCCGGGCGTGCAGTAGCCGCACTGAAAGCCGTCATGCTTCACAAAAGCCGCCTGCAGATCGGACAGGTTGCCGGGCTGCCCCAGGCCCTCGATCGTCTTTATTTCGTCCCCGTCATGCATGCAGGCGAGTGTCAAGCAGCTATTGATGCGCCGTCCGTTCACGATAACCGTGCAGGCCCCGCATTGCCCGTGATCGCAGCCCTTCTTGCTGCCGGTCAGGCCCAGATGGTTGCGCAGAGCATCGAGCAAGGTCGTGCGCGGATCGGCTTCGAGCGTGTGACTCTCGCCATTGATGGTGAGCTGAGTGCTTTGCATGGAACGGCTTTCGGTGGAGGTGACGTACTGACCATCAATGCGCGAGTGGCAGTAAGGGTTCGTGCCTCCGCATTGAAAGACGGGAACGCCGGGCGCAGCGCGTCGCAAACGGGCTCAACGGAGCCGATCCAGATCCTCGGGCCGGTTGATGTTCACGATAGGCTCCGGCGCATCGACAAAGCTTGCACCGACACGCTGCGCAAACCCGCGCACCGATCGCTTCGCATCCTTTCCGATGAATTCGAGCAGGTCCGGCAGCAGCGTTGCCGGCCAAAGGCCGATAGTCGGTTGGCCAGCGAGCAGCGCGGGCGCAGCGGCGAGCATTGCGCGCAAGTCGCTTGGGGGTACGGGCACATCGACCGGGCAGGTCAAAACCGCGTCGAACCCTTTGTCGCGGGCAGCTGTGAGCGCACCGGCAAGGCCGCCCAGCGGGCCCAAATCCGGCCCCGGCTCGTCGGAGACGCAAACATAGGCGGCATCGGCGCGGCCGACGATGACCAGCGCGTCGCTCTCGCGCCCGATCGCCGCAGCCACATGATCCAGCAATCTGTGCCCCT
Source organism: Novosphingopyxis sp. (assembly GCA_042090735.1). Taxonomy (GTDB): domain Bacteria; phylum Pseudomonadota; class Alphaproteobacteria; order Sphingomonadales; family Sphingomonadaceae; genus Novosphingopyxis. The sequence goes on from JBELIU010000159.1 coordinate 3,428, forward strand.
GCCACATGGCCTCTGCCTTGTCCGAACCGAAGCGGCTGGAGCGGCCACCGGCCAGCACAGCGCCCAGCAGCTTCACCCTATGCGCCCGAAAGGGTCGTTCAGCACGAGCATGGAATCGCGCCGCGCCAGGACGACGAGCGTCAGACGCGCGCGCTTTGCCCGTTCGACCGCCAGACTGGTGGGGGCACTGATAGTCACCAGCAGACTCGCCCCGGCACGTGCGCATTTCTCCACGATTTCATAGCTGCAACGCGACGACACCAAGACCATGCCGTCCGCAGGATCGGTGCCCGCAAGAGCCATGGCGCCGATCAGCTTATCGAGCGCATTGTGCCTGCCGACATCCTCGAACGCCTGCACGATCGTACCATCGAAGCCGGCAAAGGCGGCGACATGCACCGCGCCCGTTTCCCGGTTGAGCGGTTGCCAGTCACGAAGGCTTTCGAGCGCGTGAGCGATCGCGGCCCGCCCGACCGCAGGCCCGGTGAATAGCTGGGGCAGCGCACGGTGCACCGCCGCGATGTTTTCCACGCCGCACAGGCCGCAGCTGCTCTCGGACATGCGCGCGCGCTGCCGCTCCGCGATCCGTTCGGCGTGACTGGCCGGAACCTTGAGCCGTGCGATCCAGCCGCCCTCGATCTCGGCAATGTCGCTTCGGATATCTTCGGCCCGTTCGGCCAGGCCCTCCGACAGGGCGAAGCCGACGGCAAACTCGGTAAGATCGGACGGCGTCGCCATCATCACCGCATAGCCAAGCCCGTTGACCTCGATCGCCACCGGCGTTTCCACCGGCACCGCCCTGTCCAGCGCGGCATCGGCTGCGCCGTCGAAACGACGCTCGGACACGGCAAAGGTCCGGGAGCGGGTCATCGCTGTCGGTAGTGTCCTGATGATCCGGACGTCAGACCAGCGCCTCCAGCTCGGCTGCGCTTGGTTCGTGCATGGGGCAGCCATTGATCCGGGCGCGGAAACGCGCGGAAAGATCGTAGCTGTCTTGGCGGATGCGGTTGATGCGGCCCATCGGCCGGTGGGCCTCCAGGCCGTTCCACGGGCTGAAATGCATGCAATCGTCCACCTTTTCGGACTTGGCTTCGCTCCATCCGGCCTGCGCGGGGACCGTCAGCCGAGCGACGGTCACGAAGGGGCTGAGTTCTTCGTCCCACACCACCGTGGCGTCCTCAATCGGCATGGCCTCCTTGTCGCGCAATAGCTGGACGCGCAGTTCCCAGACGCCATCGGCCTGTTTCATCGCGCTCGTCAGTTCTTCTCGCAAGGCGTCATGGCGGTCCGACGCGTCGATGATCTCTCCGGTCAGCGAGGTGAGATTGTCCGATACGGGCTTCATCTGCAGCTTCGCGACATAATCGCCATAGCGATAGGGCGTCATGCTATAATAGGTCTCGCCCAAGGGATGGACGTTCGCCGCCCCGCCCATCGATTGCAGTGTCCCGCTTTCCAGACCCACCGTTTCCAGCAGCTTCTCCGCGCCGCGCAAGACGGTGGAAAGACCCTTCTTCGCCCACTCCGCGCGATCGGTCGTCTTCGCGAGCAACTTCAGATTGCGCAGGAAATCCTTGCCGTTCTCCGCCGTGAAAGCGGGCGCGTTGATCATCGTGAAATCCTGCACTTTCCCGTCGGATCCGGGCAGGCGCGTGCCTTCGACATCCACCACCTTCAGCGCGAACCCGCGCGGCAAGCCGATTTTGTCGTGCAGGATATCGCCCGGATTGGTCGAAATCCGCGCCAGCGCGCCATGGCGGCCGGGCACCGCGAACATGCCTTGCGCATATTCGTGCGGCAGATCGGGCAGGATCTCGAGCGTGCCGGCGAGAATGCCATGGCTCTTCGCATGGACCGACCGGATCGCCTTGCCCTCGTCCTCGGCAGTGGTGTTCAGGATGTCCTGAAAGGTCTCCTGCATCTCCTCATTCGTCTTCGCCTCCTCATCCTCCCGCGTTTCGAGCGCCGGCGAGTAGGGAATGGGATCGTTTTGCGGCATCTTCGCGTTCCTTGGATCAGAGACTTACCGCTCTGAAAGATTTATGGCAGACCGCTGGTTCCGCCAGACTTACAATCTTGATTGTCACGGGCGGACGACAGCAGCACCGAAGGAGCCCCCGTATGAGCGACCCCCGCGATCCGGCGAACCGCAATAATGATGACATGCCGCATTATGACGGGCCGGCAGGCGGCTGGGGAAGCGTTCGCGGCATGGCCGCGGTTGCGGGTACCGAAAAACCGACGCCGGCCATGCTGGAAACTCTTGCGCGGCAGAACAAGGCCGGCGGGCATATGTGCACCAGCTGCGCCTGGGCCAAGCCGGTGGAGCCGCATCGCTTCGAATTCTGCGAAAACGGCGCAAAGGCGACGATGTGGGAGCTGACAACCAAGCGCTGCACGCCCGAATTCTTCGCCCGGCACAGCGTCACCGAGCTGCGCGGCTGGAAGGATTTCGATCTGGAGAATGAGGGGCGGCTCACCCACCCCATGCGCTACGATGCAGCGAGCGACCATTACGTCCCGGTGGAATGGGATGAAGCCTTCCGAGAGATCGGCGCGCATCTGAAGCGGCTCGATCCGAAATCCGCGATATTCTATGCATCCGGCCGTGCCAGTCTGGAGACGAGCTATCTCTATGCACTGTTCGCGCGCGCCTACGGACACAACAATCTGCCCGACAGCTCCAACATGTGCCACGAGACCACCTCGGTGGCGCTCAGCAAGGTCATCGGATCGCCGGTCGGCACCTGCACGCTCGACGATTTCGACGAATGCGATGCGATTTTCTTCTTCGGACAGAATACCGGCACCAACAGCCCGCGTTTCCTCCATCCGCTTCGCGACGCCGTAAAACGCGGCTGCAAGATCGTGACCTTCAATCCGCTGAAGGAAAAGGGGCTGGAGGAATTCATCTCGCCGCAAAACCCGGTGGAGATGTTGACGGGCCGGGCCACCAAGATCAGCTATCAATATCATCAGGTGAAGGCGGGCGGAGACATCGCCGCCATTCTGGGGATGTGCAAGTTCATCCTGGAATGCGATGCCAAACGGCGCGAGGCGACGGGCCGCGGGGTGATCGACGAGACTTTCATTGCCGAGCACACCCATGGTTTCGAGGAATTCAAGGCCAAGTGCGCCGAAACCGGCTGGGAAGAGATCGAGACCAATAGCGGCCTGCCCCGCACAGCGCTGATGGACGCCGCCCGGGTCTATATGGACGCCGAGAAAGTGATCGGCATTTACGGCATGGGGCTGACGCAACATGTCCACGGGTTCGAAAATATCGCTCT
>JBELIU010000160.1:0-6213 GCA_042090735.1 Novosphingopyxis sp.
CCGCCGAAAATCCTTTCGCCGAACGTGGCGGCGTATCCGCGCAGATATGGTCCTACGGTCATCGCAACATTCTCGGCCTCGCCTTTGCGCCCAACGGCAATCTCTGGGAGAGCGAGATGGGCCCCACGGGCGGCGACGAGGTGACTCTCATCAAGCGCGGCCAGACCTATGGCTGGCCCAACGCCTCGAACGGCATCAATTACGATGGCTCGAACATCCCAGATCATAAGCCGGGCGATGGCTATGAGCCGCCCGAAGCCTTCTGGACGCCATCCATCTCGCCGGCGAATCTTATCTACTACACCGGCAGTCTGTTCCCGCAGTGGCAGGATTCGCTTTTTCTGGGCGGCCTATCCGGCAAGACGCTGATCCGCCTGACGGTGGACGATCAGGATGCGGCAAAGGCGGACCAGTGGGATATGGGTTTTCGCGTCCGTGCGCTCGCGCAAGGCCCGCAAGGGGCCATATGGGTGCTCGAAGACGGATCGAACGGGCGGCTCATCAAGCTGACGCCCGTCGATCACGGCAATGGCGAAGACTAAATCCGAAGGAAAGGTTTGGAGCGGGCGGCGGGAATCGAACCCGCACGATCAGCATGGGAAGCTGACAGGCTACCACTACATCACGCCCGCAACGCCGCCTCCAATAGCCGCGCACCGGGGTGGTGACAAGCGATAGCGCACGGGCCTTGCCGCATGCGCTCAGCGGCAGGCGCCCCAGCCCATCGCTCCGCGATCCGCCTGGTCGAAATGGAAGTGGTTGGCGTGCGCGCTGTTGTAGTCGGGCGAGAGGACGGTGGCGAACAGATCGCACGCCCCGTCCCGCACGGCGCGCAGGAAAGCCTGCTGATCTTCCGTGCCCCCGTTCCAGTCGTTCAGGACGCTCACCGTCTCGCCGTCGTCGGTCGTGAAGCTGGCGATATCGATCGCGTTGCCGGTCGCGTGCTCGCTCCAACTGCCTTCCGATGCTCCGTACATCCGGCGGCAGCTATAGGAGCCATAGTGTCCGATGCTCGCGATCGGGGAACCGAGATACTCGCGCGCAGCGGGCTGCACCACCTGCCACTCCCAAAGGGCGAGCGCGCTCACCACCGGGCAGCTTGGCGCGACCGAAGCGGGACGCAAGCGCACAGAGGTTGCGCCGCCAGGCTTCGGAACCAGACCGTCCTCCTGAACGCACTGCCCCTCCCCGCGCGGTGGCTTGACCGAGTAATCCACGCCCGCACGATCGAGCAGCGCACGACATTGAGGAAAATCATCGCCCAAGGCGGCGAGCTTCTGACCGGTAAACGCGCCGATCGGTTGTCCCAGGTCCAGCGGCGTCCACGGAACGTCCTGTGGCCGGTCTCGCACGAACACGAAACCGGCCACGGCAAGACATGCGAGGATGGCGAGGACGACGATGCTGCGGACGATGGCTTTCGCAGTCCGCAGCATCGGTTCAGCGGCTGGCAGCCGTCGTCGTGCCCGACAGGTCCGACAGGAAGCTGCGCACGCGCTCCGCGTTCACCCCGAGATCGCTCTGGCCGACACGGCTTACCGATCGCATATCGATGATGGAACCTTGGCCTGCACCTGCGGGCCGCACGCGCAGCACGACATCATCCTTGAAGCGGAAGGCCGAAACCGTGTCGGTTGCCTCCATATGGCCACGGGACGCGTCGACCGCTGCGATGTCCCAGCCGCGATCGGCGGCGAGCCGTTCGGCGGCCTCAATCACCTGCGGCATGGGCATATCGATCCGCACCGAGCGGATATCGGGATAGGCTTTCTGGTGGATCAACGCCCAGCGCTGCCGGGGCGAAAGACCACGCATGTCGTCATCGGTCGCGCCGGGGATGGCGTCCCAATTGTCGGCGCGTAGCGTCAAAGTGGTAAACTGAGGCGGATCGGCGAGATCGGTGGACACATCGTGGATCGCAGGCACCGAGAATGCGATGCTCAGCTGATACCCGATATAACCCGCAAAAATCGCCGCGCTGACCGCACCGATCAGCAGCCGCGGCATCTTGGTGCGCATGCCCTTGCGCCGCCGCCAGATGAACACGCCAACGGCCAGCACCAGCGTGAACAGCGCCAGGAAAAAGGCGTAGCGAATCCAGGTGAGACCGACGGTAAAGTCCCAGAAGCCCCAGCCCGATCCGAACGAGGCGAGCAGGCCCCAGAGCCCCGCGCCCGCACCAAGGATCAGCACAATCAGCCCAAGCGGATCGCGCTTGATCAACATCGGCTTGTCGCTATCAGCGGTGCCCGTACCGGCCGTGGCGGTTGCCGCATGCCCAGTTTCGACGTGCTCAGTCTGTGGATCGTTGAAATCGTCGGCCATGGGCCTGTCCCCTCTGTTCATCCCTGTTGCGACACTAAACGCCGCTTTGGGCACGCCGGTTGCACCTGTTCAGCGTTTCTCCGCCAGCGCCGCTGCATTGGCAAGCGGCTTGTGGCGCTCTATCTGGACGCCATGCCCTATGAAGCGCCCGATCTAGCCAGCCTCAGCCCGCAGGATATCGCCCGGCTTGCCGATGGTGACGACTTGCCACCGGTGCAGGAATGGCATCCGCAGGCCGCGTCCGACAGCCTGATGCAGATCGATGCCGAGGGACGCTGGTTTCACGATGGCGGCCAGATCGGAAGGCCCGCGATGGTGCGCGCCTTCTCGCGGTTGCTGCGCAAGGAAGCGGACGGGCGCTATGCGCTGGTGCTGCCTTATGAAAAACAGTGGATCGCGGTGGAGGACGTGCCCTTCCAGGTGGTCGAGCTACGCGCGGAGGGCGAAGGCCAGTCGGCAACGCTGAGCTTTCGCCTGAACACCGACGATATCGTCGTCGCAGGGCCGGATCACGCGATCCGCGCGGGTGGCACGTCAGACGATCCGCGGCTGTACCTTCACGTACGCCACGGGCTGGAAGCGCGCATCGGCCGTTCGGTCTATTATGAATTGGCCGAAATGGCGCTCGCTCATGATCCGGACCGCCCCGGCGTTTGGAGCGGGGGTCGGTTCTTCCCGTTGACGCCGCCCGCATGACCCTGGCCGCAATGCTGGAACGCGCGCTCGGCACGAAGACCGCGCATGAGGACGAAGCCGAATTCGGCGCGCCCGAAGGCGGCTACCGCGAAGCCGCCGTACTGGTGCCCGTCACGCGCCGCGACGAACCCGGCGTCATCCTTACCCAGAGGCCCAAATGGCTGCGCAGCCATGCGGGGCAAGTCGCCTTTCCCGGCGGCAAGCTGGAGCCGCAAGATGGCAACAATCCCGTCGTCGCAGCCCTGCGGGAAGCGGACGAAGAGCTCGCCATTCCGCCGTCGCAAGTCGAAGTGGTCGGCACCACCCCGGCCTATCACTCCGGCAGCGGCTTTCGCATTGTGCCCGTGATCGGTGTCGTCCCGCCCGATCTGGACCTCACCCCCTGCCCCGACGAGGTGGCGGACTGGTTCGAGGTGCCGCTCGCCTGGCTGCTCGAACCCGCCAATGCCCATCGCAGGACGGGTATCTGGCGCGGCGTCCCGCGCACCTATTACGACATGGACTGGCAGGGCCGCCGCATCTGGGGCGTCACCGCCGGCATCATCGCCAATATCGCGCGCAGTCTGAGATGACGCAGCGAACCCTTCCGGATGCACCCTGGCGCCGCGACCCCGCTCTGCTGGCCGTCGTCGAAGCGCTGAGCGGTGGCGAAGAGCGTCCCCGTATCGTCGGCGGGGCCGTGCGCGACAGTCTGCTGGGCCGCGCAGTAAAGGATATCGATCTCGCCACGCCGCTGCTGCCCGAAGAGGTGATCGCGCGGCTCAAGGCGGCGGGACTGAAGGCCGTGCCGACCGGCATCGACCATGGCACCGTCACCGCCGTCGCCGATGGCCAACCGTTCGAAGTGACAACGCTGCGCCGCGATGTCTCCACCGATGGCAGGCGTGCCACCGTCGCTTTCTCCACCGACTGGCGCGAGGATGCGGCGCGGCGCGACTTCACGATCAACGCGCTCTATGCCGATCCCGAAACCGGCACGATCAAAGACTTCTTCGGCGGACTGGACGATCTCGATGCGCAGCGGCTGCGCTTCATCGGCGATGCCGACCGGCGGATCGCGGAGGATCATTTGCGCATCCTGCGCTACTTCCGGTTCCTCGCGCGCTTCGGCCGGAGCGAACTGGACGCCGAGGCTTATGCAGCCTGCCGCGTGGGCGCAAACAGCCTCAAGGGCTTGTCGCGCGAGCGCATAGCGGACGAGCTCACCAAGTTGCTATCGCTGGACGACCCGCGTTTCGCCGTGAACGCCATGGCGGAAGGCGGCATCTTTGCGCCGATCCTGCCGGAGATCGAAGGCACAGCGCTGTTCGATCGGCTGATCGCGCGCGAGCAAATCCGCGGCGCAGCGCCCGATCCCATGCGCCGCCTGCTGGCGCTGCTGCCCCCGGATTCCGAGACGGTGGCAACCGTCGCGGCGCGGCTCAAGCTTTCGAAGCGCCAGCGTGCGGCCCTGCAAGCGCCGCTCGATGCCCGCGCCGTCGCCGATCCCCGCCGCGCAGCCTACAACCATGGCGTCGACGCCGCCCGCGACGCCGCTTTCATCTATGCCGGCGATGCCGAGTATGGCGCGCGTTTGGATGCGCTCGAGGGCTGGAGCCCGCCGCGCTTCCCGCTGAGGGGCGCGGACCTCATCGCCCGCGGCCTCACCCCCGGCCCTGAACTGGGGCAGCGGCTCCGCGCGATCGAGGCCCGCTGGATCGAGGAAGGCTTTCCCGATGCCGACAGCCTCGATGCGCTGGTGGCGGAGCAGCTCTGAGCCTTTCCATCGTTGGCCGCTCCCTTCAATCGAAGCGGTTGTCCTTGGGGAAGCCGTTGGGCGGCAGCCGGCCCGCGGCCCCCCGCGCCACGCGCCACGGCAGCAGATCGTCCTTGTCCACGGTGCGCGTGCGTTCGGTCTCGCCGCCCATCGTCCAGCTGAGGCCGCCCTCCAGCCGGAAGGTGGTGGCATCGGACAGGCCGCCATCCTTGTAGCGCTGCAGCATCACGCCCTGCCCCCGCGTCATCTCCGGCATCTCGGACAGCGCAAAGACGACGAGCTTGCGGTTCTCGCCCACCGCGGCGACCTGATCGTGGCTCGCATCGATCTCGCGCACCACGCTCAGCACCGCCTTGCCCTTGGGGTTCACCACCTGGCGGCCCTTGCGCGTTTCGGCGATCAGATCTTCCATATTGGCCACGAAGCCGCGGCCGCCCGATGCTGCGAGCAGCAGCCGTCCGCCCGGCCGCGCCGCCAGCACCTTCACGATCGCGTTGCCGCCGTCGATGTCGACCATCGACCCGATCGGTTCGCCGAAGCCGCGCGCACCGGGCAACTTGTCCGCGCCCAGCGTGTAGAAGCGCCCGCTGGCGGTGGCGACGAGCAGCTTGTCCGTCGTCTGCGCCTCGAAGGCGAAGGCAAGCTCGTCGCCTTCCTTGAACTTGACGGCCGAGACGTCGTTGCCATGGCCCTTCATCGCCCGGATCCAGCCCCGCCGGGAGACGATCACGGTCAGCGGCTCGCGCTCGATCATCGCTTCCAGCGGCACCTCCACCGTCGCCGCGGCTTCCTCAAGCCCCGTCCGCCGTGCGCCCAGCGCGGTATCCTCGGCATAATCCTTGCGAAGCTCGGCCAGGTCCTTCTTGAGCCGCGTGCGCTGGCGGGCCGGGCTGTCGATCAGCTTCACCAGCCCTTCGCGCTCCTTTGCGAGCTGGTCCCGCTCGCGCTTCAGCTCCATTTCTTCTAGCTTGCGCAAGCTGCGCAGCCGCATGTTGAGGATCGCCTCGGCCTGCCGGTCGGTCAGCTGGAACTCCTCCATCATCACGGCCTTGGGCTCATCCTCGGTGCGGATGATCTCGATCACCCGGTCCAGGTTCAGGAAGGCGATGATGTAGCCTTCGAGCAGCTCCAGCCGCGCGTCGATCTGCTCCAGCCGGTGGCGCGATCGGCGCACCAGCACCTCGATCTGATGCGCCAGCCAGTGCCGCAGCACCTCGCCAAGGCCCATCACCATCGGCGTGTGGTTGGCATCCAGCACGTTCATGTTGAGCGAGAAGCGGTTCTCCAGATCGGTCAGGCGGAACAGCGCGTTCATCAGCTGGTCCGGATCGACGGTGCGGTTCTTGGGCTCCAGCACGATGCGGATCGCCTCGTCGCTCTCGTCGCGCACATCGGCCAGGATCGGCAGCTTGCGGTCCGCGATCAGGTTGGCGATC
>JBELIU010000160.1:6223-6690 GCA_042090735.1 Novosphingopyxis sp.
CTCTCCCACGGTTCTGGAGCAACACCTTGCGCCGCCTGCCAGGCGCCGCGCTCCAGCTTCTCGATCTCGAAGCGCGCCCGCACCCGGAAGGAGCCGCGGCCGCTCTCATAGGCCGCCGCGATGCTCGCCGCGCCGTCGACCAGCACGCCGCCGGTCGCGAAGTCAGGCCCCTTCACGATCTCCATCAGCTGGTCATGGCCCGCGTCCGGCTGATCGATCAGCAGCGTCGCGGCGTCGATCACCTCATGCACGTTGTGGCTGGGGATGGACGTCGCCATACCCACCGCGATGCCCGCCGCGCCGTTCGCCAGCAGGTTCGGGAACAGGCCGGGCATCACCTCCGGCTCCTCATCCTCCCCGTTATAGGTGGGGCGGAAGTCGGTGCCGTTCTCGTTCAGGCCGGCCATCAGCTGCATGGCCGTCTTGGTCAGCCGCGCCTCGGTGTAGCGATAGGCCGCGGCGTTATC
>JBELIU010000161.1:0-6567 GCA_042090735.1 Novosphingopyxis sp.
CAAGGTGGCCGAGCTGACGCCCGAACCCACGCTCTTCGGCCTGTTCGGCCAGGGCTATCTGGCGATCACCTTCGATCGCAGGAAGCGCAGCGAGAATGAGCCGGGCGGACGCTATCAGGGCATCGTGCCGCTGGAGGGTGCCTCGCTGGCCGAAGCGTGCGAATATTATTTCGCGCAGTCCGAGCAGATCCCGACGCTGATCCGTACCGCGCGCTCGTCAGACGGTGATCGCACCGTGGCCGGTGGTTTCCTGGTCCAGCATCTCGCCGAGGGCGAGGAAGGGCGCGAGCGGCTGCACGTGCGGCTCGACCATCCCGAATGGGAGCATGTCCGCGCGCTGGCCGCGACGGTGAAGCCCGAAGAGCTGGCCGATGCCGCGCTTCCGCTGGAAGAACTGGTCTGGCGGCTGTTCCACGAAGAGGACGAGGTGCGGATCGAACAGGGCACGGGCCTTTCCAAGGGCTGCCGCTGCGATCCCGACCATATCCGATCGGTCATCGGCCGCTTCCCGCTCGAGGAGCGGCGCGAGATGGCGGACGATGACGGCGACATCAAAGTGGACTGCGAGTTCTGCAATCGCCAGTTTCCGATCTCGCTCGCCAGCTTGGAAAACTGACGCCCGGAAATCGAAGTTTTCGAACCGAGGCCACCAAGACCGAGGCCGAAAAACCGGCGGCGCGCGCGCGCCCACTCGCCGCAATTGTGACACGGGTGCGTCGCTTTTCTCCCCTTTTTCGGGTATAAGCCCATGAAGTGGGTCGTCCATCTACGCGGACCATTTTCGATGAAGACAGCTCAGACCATTGCCCTTGCCCTTGTGGCCACCTTCACCGCCGCTGCCGGCGCTTATGCCGCGCAACCGGGCTTCTCGCTGCGCACGCTGGAGCGCGGCGAGTGGACGCTGCGCGACAAGGACGATCATTTCCGCGCCGTGCGGAAGATCTGTGTGCGCGATGCGCGCGTGCTGGTGAAGCTTCGCCACCCGGGCGAGAGGTGCGAGATTCACCGTCTCAATGGCGACTCGCGCGAGGCGCTGTTCAACTACAGCTGCCAGAGCGGTCGCGGCAGCACGAGCATCCGGCGCGAAACCGACCGGCTGGTGCAGATCCGCAGCCAGGGCTTGGAAAAAGGCGCGCCCTTCGCCTTCGATTACGAGGCCCGCCGCACCGGCGATTGCTGAGCGCCGCCGCGCCGCGTCCACTTCGGATAGCCATTCTAGCGCCGTATCAAGCAAAACTCGGCCGCCGCGCGCTTTGTTAAGCAGCCGTTTACCAACTTTTGCTACAGTGCGGGCTGTACCCACTTCGGTACGCTTTCCTCCCTAGCGGGCTCCTACGAGCCGTAACTGGGCCGCTCTTTCTAGGGTGGCCCGTTTTTTGTGGCCACGCTTGCGATGACGCGGTCATGCGCCTAGCTCCCCCGCCATGACAGAAACCGGAAAACAGGCAGTGCTGCTGCTCTCGGGCGGTCTCGATTCGATGGTCGCCGGCGGCATCGCGCGCGAACAGGGCTTCGACATCCTGGCGCTGACCGTGGATTACAACCAGCGCCACCGTGTCGAGCTGGAAAGCGCGGCGCGCATCGCCGATGCGCTGGGGGCAAAGCGCCACGTGGTGCTGCCGCTCGATCTGACGCAGTTCGGGGGATCGGCGCTCACCGCGGATATCGATGTGCCCAAGGACGGCGCCGGTACGCGCGACGACGGCGGCGTGCCGATAACCTATGTCCCTGCGCGCAACACCATCTTCCTGTCGCTCTGCCTCGGCTGGGCGGAGGCTGCGGGCGCGCGCGATCTGGTGATCGGCGTCAACGCGCTCGATTATTCCGGCTATCCCGATTGCCGCCCCGAATTCATCGACGCCTTTCAGCGGCTGGCCACGCTCGGCACCAAGGCGGGCGATGCCAAGGAAAGCTTCGAGGTGCGCGCCCCGCTGCAATATATGAGCAAGGCCGACATCGCCGCCGAAGCGATCCGGCTGGGCCTCGATCCGGCGATGAGCTGGTCCTGCTACGACCCCACACCGGACGGCAAGCATTGCGGCGAGTGCGACAGCTGCCGCCTGCGCCACGGCGGTTTCGTGGCCGCAGGAATCGACGATCCCACGGTCTATGCCGTCACCCCGGTGGTGGAGTGAGCTACGCCGTCAAGGAGATATTCCCCACGCTTCAGGGCGAGGGCGCACAGGCGGGCCGGCGCGCGGTGTTCCTGCGCTTTGCCGGATGCAATCTGTGGACGGGACGCGAGCAGGACCGGGACAAGGCGATCTGCCGCTTCTGCGATACCGATTTCGTGGGGATGGATGGTGCCAACGGTGCGCGCTACCCCGATGCCGACGCACTGGCGGACAAGGTCGCCGCTTTGTGGGGCGAAGCGCTCCCGCACCGCTATGTCGTGATGACGGGCGGCGAGCCGATGCTGCAGGTGGACGATGCGCTGATCGATGCGCTCCACGCCCGGGGCTTCGAAATCGCGATCGAGAGCAACGGCACGCTGCCGGTGCCCCGCTCGATCGACTGGATTTGCATCAGCCCCAAGGCGGGCTCCGAGACAGTGCAGCGTTCGGGGGACGAGCTGAAGCTGGTCTGGCCGCAGCCCGGATCGGACTGGCGGGCGATGGAGGGCTGGGATTTTTCCCATCACCTGATCCAGCCCATGGACAGCGCGCAGGCCGACGCCAACCGGGCCGAGGCGATCGCGTTCGTGGATGCGCACCCCGCCTGGCGGCTGTCGCTTCAGACGCATAAATTGCTGGGACTGCCATGAAAAAGGGCCGCCGAAGCAGCCCTCTTCAAATTCGCGATGGAACGATGCCGATCAGTTGACGGTGCCGCTCAAGCTGTCCGCGATCTTCCCGATGCCCGCAGGTTTTTCGAACATCTGCACACCGGCCAGATCGGGCGGCAGCATGTCGGCGGTGCAGTGGCCGCTGTGGAATACGAAGGGAATGCCGCGCTTCTTCAGTCTCAGCGCTGCCGGGAACACCTGCTGGCCGCCAAGATCGACATCCAGAATGGCCGCATCGATCCGGCCCGGACCGTCGATGCAGCTCATGCAATCGTCCAGCGACATGCACGGACCGATCACGTCGATCCCCCGCTCCCGCAGGCAATCGGCCATGTCGAGCGCGATCAGCGCTTCGTCTTCGGCCAGCATGACGGTAAAATTCTTCATACCGTCAAAATGGCCTAATCTGTGTCAGGTTCCCGCTGCACTGCAAAAAAGAGTCGCGCTTCGAAACCTTTTTCGGGCCATGTTCCCTCGAACTGGCCGCCGATCTGGCGCAGGCTCTGCAGCACGAGCTGGCTGCCGAAACCCTTGCCGTCCTCGCTCGGCGCGGTGACGGGAGGGCCGCCGCTTTCCCGCCAGACGAGCGCGATTTTCTGGAGGTCGTCTTCTTCCTCCACTGTCCAGCGGACCGAGATGACGCCGCCGCTTTCCTGGCACCAGGCGCCGTATTTCACCGCATTGGTCGCCATCTCATGCAGCGCTAGGCCGATCGGGGTGGCGTAACGCGGGATCAACCGCACCTCCGGCCCATCCGTTTCGTAACGCAGCCGATCGGACAGATAGGGGGCCAGCACATTCTCGACCAGCGAGCCCAGGCTGACGGCGCGGCCGCCGTCCTGATCCAGCGTCAGCTGGTGGGCGCGGGCCAGCGCGTTCACCCGCTCGCGCATCTTCTCGCCCGCCACCTTGGCATCGCTCTCGCGCCGCGCGGTCATGCTGATGATCGCCATCACCACCGCGAACAGGTTCTTCACGCGGTGGTTCAGCTCGCGGCTGATCAGCTCGACCTGGCTTTTCGCCTCGGCCACTTCCTTCAGCTCGGTTTCCGTCTCCAGAAGCCGCGAATTGCGCCACAGCAGATAGGCGATCAGCAGCATCAGGAGGATCAGGACGGTGACCACGACCAGCACCTGCCGCCCGCCGACCTGCGCATATTGCTCGGCATCCTCGAGCCCGCGTGCCTGGCGCTGATATTCATACGTCTCATAGCGGTCGATCAGCACGCGCAGCTGGTCCATGCGGCGCATGTCATAGCCTGCCTTCAGCTGGTCGATCGCGCCGCGGCGGTTGCCGCGCTCGGCCATCCGGACGCTCTGCTGCGTGGCGGCGAGATGGTCGCTCGTCAGCCGGTCGATCTGCGCCAGCCAGCGCTCCTGCGGCCCCTCCATATTGCCATAGGCATAGGTCTTGAGCTCATCGAGCAGCAGCGTCTCGCGCTGCGCGGCGTCCCGCAGCGGCTTCAGATAGCGGCGCTGGCCGGTCAGCAGATAGCCCCGCTGGCCGGTCTCCGCGTCCACCGCCAGCGCGCGGACCTTCTCCAGCCGCGCGATCACGCCGGTGGTATACTGGCTGCCCTCGCGCGCCTCCCGCTCGCTGTCGATCGCGCCCATGGTCGCTATACCGCCCGACAGCAGGATGAGGATGCTGAGCGCCACCGCCGCGGGCAGCAAGGTGGTGCCGTAGCCATGCTGGCGTTCGGGGCTGAGCAACTCCTGCCAAATCCGTTTGAGGCGCTCGATCATAATGGCTCGCGCCGTATCGCTCCGCGTGCGTCCAGACAAGTTGCGAAGTGGCGGGCGGCCGGGCGGGCCCCACGCAATTGACCGGCCCCCGCGCGCACCCTACATCGCGCGGCCTATGCTGGATGAAAAACAGGCGCTGGAACGCGCACAGCTCCTTGTCTCCGCCGCCATGGATGCAGGCGCGGATGCGGCCGATGCGCTCTATTCGGGCGGCGCGGCGACGGACATTTCCGTGCGCCTCGGCAAGCTGGAGGATGCCGGCCGTTCGGAGGGTGAGGAGATCGGCCTGCGCCTGTTCGTGGGCCAGCGCTCCGCCAGCGTATCGAGCAGCGCGCTCGCGCCCGAACTGCTGCGCGATCTGGCCGAGCGTGCGGTGGCGATGGCCCGCGCGGCGCCGGAAGACCCCTATGCCGGGCTCGCCCCGGAAGAGCGGTTGATGAAAGGCCCTCTGCCCGATCTGGACCTGGACGATGGCGCGCAAGCCGATCCCGATGCCCTGCGCGAAGCCGCGCTCGCCGCCGAAGACGCGGCGCGCGCCGTTCCCGGCGTGACCGGCAGCGAGGGCGGCGGGGCAAGTGCGGGCCGGTCGGTCGCCGCGCTCGCCACCAGCACCGGTTTCGGCGCGGCCTATGCCCGCTCCAGCCACAGCCTGTCGGCCAGCGTGCTTGCCGGAGAGAGCGGCGCGCGGGAGCGGGATTATGCCTATCGCTCGGCCCGTCACGCCGCCGATCTGCCCGACCCCGTCGAGATCGGCCGCAAGGCGGGCGAGCGCGCGGCTGCGCGGCTGAACCCGGTGGAAACGACCGGCGGCGCGATGCCGGTGATCTTCGATCCGCGCGTCGGCGGCAGTCTGATCGGGCATTTGCTGGGCGCGATGTCCGGCCCCGCCGCCGCCCGGCGCGCAACTTTCCTGCTCGATATCATGGGCGAGCAGCTGTTCGACGGCGGGATCGAGATCCTCGACGATCCGCTGCGCCCGCGCGGCCTCGCGTCCAAGGCGGTGGACGGCGAAGGCTTGCCCACCGCGCCCTCGAAACTTGTGGAACAGGGGCGGCCGACCGGTTGGCTGCTCAACGTCGCGTCCGCGCGCCAGCTGGGGCTGGAGCTGAACGGCCATGCCACGCGCGGCGTCGGCGGATCGCCCGGCGTGGGGGCCAGCAACGTCCACATGGCGCCGGGCAAGGACAGTCCGGCCGCGCTGATGGCCGGCATCGAACGCGGCGTCTATCTGACCGAGCTGATCGGCCAGGGCGTCAACGGCATTACCGGAGACTATAGCCGCGGCGCGGGCGGCTTCCTGATCGAAAATGGCGAGATCACGCGCGCGGTGCGGGAAATCACCGTGGCGGGCAATCTGAAGGACATGTTCGCCGCGATGACGCCGGCGGACGATCTGGAATTCACCCGCGCGCTCAACGTGCCCACGCTGCGCGTCGACGGCATGACCGTGGCGGCGTGACGACGTTCGAGCCTTCCGATATCGTGGCCGCGGCGCGCGAGGCGGGTGACTATGCGCTCGCCCGCTGGCGCAAGGGTGAAAAGCCCGATGCAAAGACCTGGGAGAAATCGCCCGGCCATCCGGTGTGCGATATCGACATCGCCGTCGACGAGCTGCTGAAAAAGCGGCTCGGCGCGATCCTGCCGCAGGCGGGCTGGCTGTCCGAAGAGACGGAGGACGATAGCGATCGCATCCGGCGCGACTGGACCTGGCTGGTCGATCCCGTCGACGGCACGCGCGATTATATTCGCGGCCGCGCCGGCTGGGCGATCTCGATCGCGTTGATGAAAGGCGGACGGCCCGTATTTTCGGTGATCCACGCACCCGTCGGGAACCGCTGTTTCACCGCGCGGCATGGCGAGGGCGCCATGCTGAACGGCGCGGCCATTCGCGCGAGCGAGCGCGAGCAACTGCCGGGCGCGCGGGTGCCGAGTGACGGCCTGGCCCGCGTCGATCGCGATCTCACCATGGTTTCCAAACCCAACAGCATCGCGCTGCGCATTTGCATGGTCGCGAACGGGGAGGCGGACATGGTCGCC
>JBELIU010000162.1:0-6561 GCA_042090735.1 Novosphingopyxis sp.
AAGGCTGCCGAGAGCGGCAAGCCGGCCGACATCGTGGAAAAGATGGTGGAAGGCTCGATGAAGAAGTTCGCGAAGGAAAACGCGCTTCTCAGCCAGCTGTTCGTGATCGACAACAAGACGCCGATCGCCGACGTCGTCGCGCAGGCCGGCAAGGAAGCCGGCAAGTCGATCACGCTGACCGACTATGTCCGCTTCCAGCTTGGTGAGGGCATTGAGAAGGAAGAGAGCGATTTCGCCGCCGAAGTGGCTGCCGCGGTAGGCAACTGATCGGGCGAAACCGTTCCACAGAACGAGACGGCGAATTTTCCGCCGCGGCCACTTGGCCTGAAGGCGCGTGCCCCCTAAGGTGCGCGCCTTCATCATGTCCGGGGTAGGGGCGCGTATTTATCGCGGCGCCGCCACGGGACGCGTAACACGAGGGGATCCCATGGGCGGCTTCAACCGCATCCTGCTGAAATTGTCGGGCGAAGCATTGATGGGGGACGGGCAGTTCGGCATCGATCCCGAAACCGTGGCCGCCATCGCCAAGGAAGTGAAGGCGGCCAAGGACAATGGCAGCGAGATCTGCCTGGTCATCGGCGGCGGCAATATCTTCCGCGGCATGGCGGGCGCTGCCAAGGGCATGGACCGCGCGCAGGCCGACTATATGGGCATGCTGGCGACGGTGATGAATGCGCTTGCCATGCAGAACGCGCTGGAGCAGCTGGGCGTCGGCACGCGCGTGCAGTCCGCGATAGAGATGGATCAAGTGTGCGAGCCGGTGATCCGCCGCCGCGCCCTGCGCCATCTGGAAAAGGGCCGCATCGTGATCTTTGCAGCCGGCGTCGGCAGCCCGTATTTCACCACCGATAGCGGCGCGGCCCTGCGCGCCGCCGAAATGAAGTGCGATGCTCTGTTCAAAGGCACCAGCGTCGACGGCGTTTATAATGACGACCCCAAGACAAATCCCGATGCGGTGCGTTTCGAAACCGTGGGTTACGATCAGGTGCTGAGCGACAACCTCAAGGTCATGGATGCCAGTGCCGTGGCGCTGTGCCGTGATAACGACATTCCGATCGTCGTGTTCTCGATCCGCGAACGCGGAAATCTCGCCAAGGTACTGGCGGGCGAGGGAACGGCGACGATCGTCAGAAGCAAGGAGACCAACTGATGGCGCAATATGACAAGGCCGATCTCGAACGGCGCATGAAGGGGGCCGTGGAATCGCTCAAGAGCGATCTGGGCGGCCTTCGCACCGGCCGCGCCAACACCGCGCTGCTCGATCCGGTGACCGTGGAAGTCTACGGGTCCAACATGCCGCTCAACCAGGTGGCCACCGTTTCGGTGCCAGAACCGCGCATGCTTTCGGTGCAGGTGTGGGACAAGTCGAACGTGACGCCGGTGGAAAAGGCGATCCGCTCCGCCGGGCTCGGCCTCAACCCGATCAACGACGGCACCACGATCCGCCTGCCGATCCCGGATCTGACCGAGGAGCGCCGCAAGGAACTGGCCAAGCTCGCCAGCAGCTATGCGGAAAAGGCGCGCATCGCGATCCGCAATGTGCGCCGCGACGGCATGGACATGATCAAGGCGGACGAGAACAAGAAAGAAATCGGCGAAGACGATGCCAAGCGTCTCGAAACCGAGGTCCAGAAGATGACGGACGACCACATCGCCGAGGCGGATGCGGCGGCCGAGCACAAGGAAAAGGAAATCCTCACCCAGTAAGCGGTTGAGGGGGATCGGGACGGTGCCGGTGGAACGGGGGGTAGCAGCGATGGCGAGCGGCGGCGGTGCGCATACGGCCCCTCGCCATGTCGCCATCATCATGGATGGCAATGGCCGCTGGGCCAAGAAGCGCCATCTGCCGCGTGTGATGGGCCATCGCCGGGGCGTGGAAGCGGTACGGGAGATCGTGCGCGCGGCGGGCGACATGGGGCTGGAAGCGCTCACCCTCTACGCTTTTTCCTCCGAGAACTGGAAGCGTCCGCCCGAAGAGGTGGGCGATCTGATGGGGCTGCTGAAGCGCTTCATTATCGCGGATCTCGAGGAATTTCGCGCCAATGGCGTGCGGCTGAAAGTGATCGGCCGTTACAAGGAACTTGCGCCGGACATCGTGGCGCTGATCGACGACGCGATCGAGAAAACCGCGCACAACACGCGCACCACGCTTGCGGTGGCGCTGAACTATGGCGGGCAGGATGAACTGGTTCGGGCCGCCACTGCCATGGCGCGGCGGATCGCGGACGGCACGCTTGCGCCGGAAGACGCGGATGCCCATGCGCTGGCGGAAGGCCTCGACACTGCGGACATGCCGCCGCTCGACCTGCTGATCCGTACATCCGGGGAGCAGCGGCTGTCCAACTTCCTGCTGTGGCAATGCGCCTATGCGGAGCTGTGGTTCACCGAGACGCTGTGGCCCGATTTCACGCCCGCACATCTGGGCGAAGCGCTGGCCGACTTCGCCGCGCGCGAACGGCGGTTCGGAGGGCGATGAGCCTGGCCGCCCATATCCGTCCGCGCTTCCAGCGCGAGCTTACCCGGCGAATCACCGTCGGCGTCGCGCTGATCGCGCTGGCTCTGGGCGATATCTGGCTGGGCTGGCTGTATTTCTGGGCGCTGGTGTCGGTCGGCTCCATCCTGATGATGGGCGAATGGTCGGACCTTGTGAAGGAGGGCTATAAGCGCCGCCTTGCGCAGGCCGCGATCACCGTTCCACTGATCCTGCTGGCCCCGCAAGCGCCCTTTCCGGGGCCGTCGATCATCGTGATCCTGGTGTTCGCCGGCATGGCCGGCGTGCTCGCCATCGGTGCGCAATCGATCCGTCTGGCGCTGGGCATTTTCTACGCGGGCCTGCCCGCGGTGGCGCTGGTGTTCTTGCGAGAGCTGGATTTCGGGCATGAGATCGCGATGTGGGCGCTATCCTTGGTCTGGGCGACGGACATCGGCGCTTTCTTCGTCGGCAAATCGTTCGGCGGACCCAAGATTTGGCCCGCGATCAGCCCCAAGAAAACCTGGTCCGGCGGGATCGGCGGCGTGCTGGCGGCGATTGGCGCCGGATTGCTGTTTCACTATTTCGGACGCCTGCCGCTGTCGCTGGCGCTGGCGAGCGGCCTGCTTTCGGTGGTGGCGCAGGCCGGCGATTTCTTCGAAAGCTTCCTGAAGCGCCGGGCAGGGGTGAAGGATAGCGGCGATCTGCTGCCTGGCCATGGCGGCGTGATGGACCGGCTCGACGGGCTGGTGCCGGTGGCCCCACTGGTGGCGTTGTTGTGGTTATGGTGGATGATGTGAGCGCTCGTACGATCAGTATTTTCGGCGCAACCGGTTCGGTCGGCAGTTCGACGCTCGATCTCGTTCGGCGCGACCCGGCGGCTTACGATGTGCAGGCGCTTACTGCGCATCGCGATGTCGAGGGGCTGGCGAAACTGGCGCGCGAATTCGATGCGCGCTTCGTCGTGATCGGCGACGAAGACTGCTACTGCGACATGAAGGACGCCTTGGCCGATACCAATATCGGCGTGGCCGCGGGCAAGCAGGCGCTGGTCGAGGCGGCCGATCTTGATCCCGACTGGACGATGGCGTCGATCGTCGGCTGCGCGGGACTGGAACCCGTCATGGCGGCGATCGAAAAGGGCGGCACGGTTGCGCTCGCCAACAAGGAATCGCTGGTTTCGGCGGGCGCGTTGATGATGGCCGCGGTGGAGCGCAGCGGCGCGACCCTGTTGCCGGTGGATTCGGAGCATAATGCGCTGTTCCAGTGCCTCGCCGGAGGACGGATCGACGAGGTGCGCCGCCTGATCTTGACGGCGAGCGGAGGACCCTTCCGCACGAAAAGCCTGGACGAGATGCGCGGCATGACGCCCGCACAGGCGGTGGCGCACCCCAACTGGTCGATGGGGGCCAAGATCTCGGTCGACAGCGCGACGATGATGAACAAGGGGCTGGAGCTGATAGAGGCCTATCATCTCTTCCCCGTGGGTGAGGAACGGATCGATATTCTGGTCCACCCGCAATCGGTCGTGCATTCCATGGTCGAATATAAGGATTGCTCCACGCTCGCGCAGATGGGGCCGACGGACATGAAGGTGCCGATCGCCAGCGCGCTGGCTTGGCCGCGCCGGATCGAGACCGGCTGCGGGCCGCTCGATCTCGCCGCAATCGGCCGCCTTGATTTCGAAGCGCCGGATGAGGAGCGTTTTCCCGCGCTGCGTCTGGCCCGTGCCGCGCTCCGGCGCGGCGGCACCGCGCCCGCGACGCTGAATGCGGCCAATGAAATCGCCGTCGCCGCCTTTCTGGAAGAGCGTATCGGCTTCCTCGATATCGCCGCGCTGGTCGAGCGAGTGCTGGACGAGGCGGACATCGCCGAACCGCGCGACCTTCAGGACATATTCACGGTGGATGGGGCAATCAGGGCGCGTGCTTCCGAAATGATTGGAGATTTCGCGCGTGGTGACTGAAGGCCCCGGCCTGCTCTTGACGCTCTTCGCCTTTGCGGTCGTGATTGGCTCGCTCGTGTTCGTGCACGAATATGGGCATTATTGGGCAGGGCGGATGTTCGGGGTGAAGGCGGACGCCTTTTCCATCGGCTTCGGTAAGGAACTCACCGGCTGGACCGACAAGCGCGGCACTCGCTGGAAGATCGCGATGCTGCCGCTGGGCGGCTACGTCCAGTTCGCCGGAGACATGGGCACAGCCAGCCAGCCCGATTCGGATTTCGAGCGTCTGCCAGCGGCGGAGCGATCGCAGATGTTCCAATCCAAACCTCTGTGGCAGCGCGCGATCATCGTGGCGGCTGGGCCGATCACCAATTTCGCCGTCGCGATTGCGATCTTCGCGGGATTTTTCATCGCCTTCGGTCAACCGACGACGCCCAGCGTGGTGCCCGAGGTGCCCGCCAATACCGCCGCCGCCGAAATCGGACTTCAGCCGGGCGACGAGATCCTGGCCATCAACGGCAACCGTACCGAAACCTTCGGCGCGATGGCGCGCGAGGTTTCGATCCATCCCGCAGAACCGGTGACGATCGCGATCGAGCGGGCAGGGCGGGAGCTCCAGCTGGAAGGCACGCTCGGCGTGCGGATCGAGCAGGACCGGTTCGGCAACGAATACAAGCTTGGGCTGCTCGGCATCCCGTGGCCGCAGCAGGTGATGCGCGAGGTGCCTTTATGGGAGGCGCCGATCGCGGCGACCAAGCAGACCGGCGATGTCGTTCGTCTGATGGTGACCACGCTCGGTCAGGTTTTTACCGGCCGCCGATCGGTCAAGGAATTGGGCGGGCCATTGAAGATCGCCCAGGTTTCGGGCGAACAACTGAGCCTTGGTCTTTACGCCTTCATCGGCTTTATTGCGCTGATCTCGATTAACTTGGGGTTCATTAACCTGCTGCCAATTCCCATGCTCGATGGAGGGCACCTCCTGATGTATGCGTTGGAGGCAGTGCGGCGCAAGCCGGTCGGCCCGCAGGCCATGGAATGGGCCTATCGGACGGGATTTGCCGTCGTCATCGCTTTCATGCTGCTGGTGACCTTCAACGATCTGTCGTCCTTCGGCCTCTTCTAAGGCGAAGCTTTCTTGATCGGACCGCCTGCTTCGTGCAAGGCGGCGCCCGATCGAATAGGAGCCGGCCCCACGGCCGGCAGATTTGGGATCGGCGCGCGCCGCCGATAAGGGAACGGGATTTATCCAGGTGACAGAACGTCATTGCACGAACGGTCGTACGCGCTTCGCGGCGGCTCTCCTCAGCGGCACCATCCTGGCGGGCATCGCCGTGCCCGCTGCCGCGCAGAGCGAGACTGCGCAGCCGGCTACCACCGCGGCACAGGCACCGCAGACTGCGCAGACGGACGCGACGCGTCCCGGCCAGGATGTGATCCGCACCATCTCTGTTGCGGGAACGCAGCGGCTCGAGCCCAATACGGTGCTGACCTATATCAAGTTGCGCCCGGGGCAGGTCTACACCCCTGAGGCGGCCGACCAGGCGCTGCGCGATCTGGCCCAGACCGAGCTCTTCGCCGATTTCTCGATCCGCAACGATAACGGCAATGTGCTGGTCACCGTGGTCGAGAACCCGGTGATCAACCGCATCCTGATCGAGGGCAACAAGCGCCTCAAGACCGACAAGATCACGCCGGAGATCAAGCTGGCGCCGCGCCAGATCTTCACCCGGTCCAAGGTGCGCGCGGACGTTGCGCGCATTATCGAGCTGTACAAGCGCCAGGGTCGCTTCGCCGCGAGCGTGGAGCCGAAGGCCGTCCAGCTCGATCAGAACCGCGTCGACATCGTGTTCGAAATCAACGAGGGCCCGAAGTCCAAGGTCCGCGCGATCAACATCATCGGCAACGAAGAGTTCTCGGACAGCGAACTGCGTAGCGAGATGTACACGAAGCAGTCGCGCTTCTTCCGCTTCTTCTCGTCCAGCACCAGCTACGATCCGGACCGTCTTGCCGCCGACCAGCAAAAGCTGCGCCAGTTCTACCTGACCGAAGGCTATGCCGATTTCCGCGTCGTTTCCGCGGTGGCCGAGCTGACGCCGGACAAGAAGGACTTCATCATCACCTATGTGGTGGAGGAAGGCGAGCGCTA
>JBELIU010000163.1:0-5628 GCA_042090735.1 Novosphingopyxis sp.
CTTCCGATCTCAATCAGTTTATCCAGTCGGACACCGTCCGCGTGATCGACGGCGAGGGCGAGAACCTTGGCGTCATGGATACGCGCGACGCAATCCGGGAGGCAGCGGCCGTAGGTCTCGATCTGGTCGAGGTCTCGCCCAACGCCGATCCGCCGGTCGCGAAGTTTCTGGACGTGGGCAAGTACAAGTACGAGGCTCAGAAAAAAGCCAACGCCCAGCGCAAGACGCAGAAGACGCAGGACATCAAAGAGATCAAGATGCGTCCGAACATCGATGAGCACGATTATCAGGTAAAGCTGAAGAACGTCGTGAAGTTCAACGACAATGGCGACAAGGTGAAGGTCACCATCCGTTTCCGCGGCCGTGAAATGGCCCATCAGGAACTCGGCATGGAGCTGCTCCAGAAGCTGTCCGAGGACATGAAGGAAGCCGCCAAGATCGAGGCGATGCCCCGCATGGAGGGCCGTCAGATGCTCATGGTGATGAGCCCCAAATGAGCGATCGGCGCGGTTCAGAGGACCGCGCCGCCCTAGGGCGCTTCCGCCTTTATCTAAGCCTGCTCAGTGTGGCCGGGCTCATAAGCCTGGTTGGTTTGCCCGTCGAGACACTGGTGGGCGGCGAGCTGCCTGCGCCCATATGGGCGGTGCGGCTACTGATCCTGATCCAGCCGGCGGTCCTGCTCGCCGGCGCGCTTCTGCTGGGTTTCTGGCTTACCCCCAAACTCGGTCTGGACGCCCCGGCCATTCGGGCCGCTGCCGAGCGGCGACCGGTATTGCCGATCCTTTTGCGCCAGATCGGCCCGGCCGTTCTCGCCGCGCTCATCGTGGCGGCTATTCTTATTCTCTATCAAAATCTCGTCATGCCGCGCCTCGCTGGCGGCGAATTTGAAGGCTTGGCCGATTTCGCACCCCCGGCCTACACGCGCCTGCTTTATGGCGGCATTGCCGAGGAAGTGCTGACCCGATGGGGCCTCGTCAGCCTGTTCGCTTTTATCGGCCTGAAATTGACGCGGCGCGCCGGACCGCCCGGCAGGGCCGTCTTGTCCAGCGCCGTCCTGATCGCGGCACTGCTGTTTGCTCTCGGCCATCTTCCGATCTTGCTGGGCATGACAGGCGCGCCCCCCGCCTGGCTGGTCGCGACGGTCATAGCGGGCAATCTGGTGCCCGGACTGTTATTTGGATGGCTGTTCGTTTCGCGGGGGCTGGAAGCCGCCATGATGGCGCATGCCGGGGCTCACGCTCTGGCGATGCTGGGCGGCGCCTGACGAATCAAGCCGACGGCTTGGCCGAATAGACGCCCGGCCAGATCCTCTTCAGCGCGCTTACCTTCGGCGCATCCCAGCGAACGATATAGGGGTGACCTGGGTTCTTCTTCGCGAAGTTCTGATGATATTCCTCAGCCATGTAAAATGGCAGAGCAGTCTCGATCTCGGTTGCGATCGGTCTGGAATAGACACCCGCCTTGTCGAGCTGCGCGATATAGGTCTTGGCCACGCGAAGCTGCTCGTTCGACTGGGGCACGATCATACTGCGATATTGCGTGCCATGATCGGGTAACTGCTGATTGACCTGCGTCGGATCGTGCGCAACCGAAAAGAAGATGCGCAGCAACTGGTCGTAACGGATTTTAGCCGGATCATAAGTAATCTTCACCGATTCGGCATGGCCTGTATCTCCGCGGCCGATGCGCTCGTAATTCGCGGTAGCCTTGCTGCCTCCGGCATAGCCATTCGCGACCTTCTGAACGCCCGCGACATGCTCGAACACCGCTTCCAAGCCCCAGAAACAACCCCCGGCGAACACCGCCGTTTTCATTCCCGTTTCGGCGGAGCGCGTGGCGGCCTGCGGGATATGCTGGCCTTCCGCCGCATGCGCGACGCTCACCAGCCCCAATTCGCCGGGCGCGCTGAACATCAGCGCAGTGCCAGCTAGCGCAGCAGATCCGGCGAAGAGGATGAGAGGTTTGTTCAAGATTGTTCCATCACAGTTGTGGGTGCATGCTGGGCGTAGCTGGAAATTTCGGTGTCCGGTGCCGGCAAGGCAACCATGGCGACCGCGCCGAGAGCGAACCCGCCGCTAAGGCTCCAGAACAGGTCGGATCGAATCATTTTCTTCAACTTGAGCATGGGAGGTGCCCTTATCCTTGGCTTTCTTGTTATGTTTTTTGCGAGCCAGCCGGACAGTCATGCCCGCCAAACGCAACATCACTTTAGACGCTGCTGCTTAGCACATCGTGAATGTGGTTGTTGTCGCAGGTTAATTTGCGGGGATCAGCCGCGCGGATACAAGACCGCGAAGGCTGTTGCCGCACAAAAATCCATGGGCGAGATCGTCGGGCCTCAAATCGGCTTCGATCGCCTGCCCCGTCTCGATCAGCTCCGCACGCAGCACGCCCGGCAACAGCCCCCGCGCGAGCGGCGGGGTATGGTAGAAGCCGTCTTTCTCGACGAAGATATTGCTGTAACTGCCCTCGGTAAGGAAGCCATCGGCATCGGTGAAAAGAATCTCATCGCATCCGCCATGCGCGCTGCGCGGCGCATCGTAGAACGCGCGGTCGCTGGTCTTGTGGGCCAGGCGAAAGTCCTCCGGACCCACGGAAAGCGGCGTGATCGCCACCGCCCAGCCTGATTCCGGATGCAACGGCGCGGGCCGTATTTCGATCGCGCTCTCGCCCGAGCGTGCCAGCATCAGCCTTACCTTCGAAGGTTTGGCCAGGTGAAAGGTCGCCGCGTGCAGATCATTGCGCAAGGCATGCCGATCGCATTCGAAGCCCAGGATGCGCGCGCTTTCCTTCAGCCGCTCCAGATGCCGCTCGATCCGGATCAGCCCGGCACGCGGATCGAAGGCCATGGTTTCGATCAGATCGAATTGCCGGTCCACGCGCGCAAACTCCCCCTTGGCCAGACATTCGGCCCATTCCTTGTCGGCGACGCTATCCGCCACCACCCCTGATCCCAGGCCGAATGAAACCGACCCGCCTCCCGCTTGCAAGTGCAAAGTCCGGATGGCGACGTTGAACGCCGCATCGCCGTCCGCATCGATCCTGCCGATAGCGCCGCAATAGGGCCCGCGCGGGCTTTTCTCCAGACCAGCGATTACTTCCATCGCACGGATTTTCGGCGCGCCGGTGATCGAGCCGCAGGGGAACAGATTTGCCAAGAGGTCCACCGCATCCCTGTGCGGCGCGAGGCTGCCGCGCACTCCGGACACCATCTGATGGACGGTGGGGTAGGTTTCCACCGCGAACAGGGGCCCGGTCTGGACGCTTCCAGGCATGCAGACGCGGGAGAGATCGTTGCGGAGCAGATCCACGATCATGAGATTTTCCGCGCGCTGCTTGGGATCGGCAGCAAGATCGCGCGCTGCCGCGGCATCGGTGCCAGCGTCCGGATGCCGGGTGGCGGTGCCCTTCATCGGCTTGGCCCGCACCTCATTACCCTTCAGGGAGAAGAACTGCTCCGGCGAGAAACTCAGCAGCCAGTCCGCGCCATCGTGAACCAGCGCGCCATAGCCCGCCGCCGCGCGCAGCCTCAACGCCGCGAACAGGGCCCGCGGATCGCCCCCGAAGGCCGCATGACTGCGAAAGGTGAGGTTGGCCTGGTAAATATCGCCGGCGCGGATGAGGGCGAGCGCATCATCGAAGGCGGCATCATAGTCGGCGCGGGACCATTCGGGCGCCCAATCGCCAAGCCATGCGCCGCCGGGATCGGCATGATGCGCCGGATCGAAACCTTCCCAGTTCTCGAAAAGCCCGAACCAGGCGAGCGGCCCCGGTTTATCGATAGGCACATGTGCAGCAAGAGACGGCTCGATCGCGAGACCCGCCTCATAAGCCAGATATCCCGCCGCATGCAGCCCGGCCGCCCGCGCGCCCCGCAAGACTTCCAGCAGCGGCGGCAGCTCACCGGCGTCGTCCGCCCGCAGGATGCGCACCGGATCGCGATAAAGCCGTGCAGGCGCACCATCCGGCCGCGCATCGTCCAGCAGGACGAAGGGCTCGCCGGACGGCGGCAGCATGGTCAGTTTCCGGCCGAACCTTGCGTGAGCCGCGCGATCAGATCGTCGAAGCCGAGCGCTATGGTCTCTCCGCTCGCGCGGTTCTTCAGCTCTAGCTCGCCGCTGGCGACCGAGCGCGGACCGATCACAACCTGCCAGGGCAGGCCGATCAGGTCCATATCGGCAAACTTGCCGCCCGCGCGGATCTTGCGATCGTCGAGCAGGCATTGCTTGCCCGCACCTTCCAACGCGTCATAGACCTTGTTCGCGAGCGCGCTGACCTCTTCCTTGTCGGGTGCCAGATTGACGATGCCGACATGGAAAGGCGCCACCGCCTCTGGCCAGATAATACCCTTTTCATCATGACTCGCCTCGATGATCGCGGCGACGAGGCGCGACACGCCCACACCGTAGCTGCCGCTCTGCAGCGCGATGGGCTGGCCGTCCGGACCGTCCAGCTTCACACCCATCGAACGCGAATATTTGTCGCCGAAAAAGAAGATGTGGCCCACTTCCACGCCGCGGGCTTCCATCCGGTGGCCCTCCTCCACGCGCGCTTCATATTCGGAAGCGTCGTGCAGTTCGTCGCTGGCCGCATAGGGCGCGAGCCGCTCGTCGACCAACGCCTGCAATTCAGCGCGATCCTCTGGCGGGGCACCGGGCGCGGGCAGGCCTAGCGCGCGCTCGTCGGCATAGACCATCGATTCGCCGGTCTTGGCCAGCAGCATGAACTCATGCGACAAATCGCCACCGATCGGCCCCGGGTCGGCGCGTACGGGCAGGACCGACAGGCCGAGCCGCGCAAAGATGTTGAGATAGGCCACGAACATGCGGTTGTAGCTTTCGCGCGCACCGGCCTCGTCCAAATCGTAACTGTACGCATCCTTCATCAGGAATTCGCGGCTGCGCAGCACACCAAAACGCGGGCGGACCTCGTCGCGGAACTTCCACTGGATGTTGTAGAGGATGAGCGGCAGCTGCTGGTAACTGTTCACATGCGCGCCCACGATCTCGGTCATCACCTCTTCGGCGGTGGGGCCGAACAGGAAGTCGCGGTCGTGCCGGTCCTTGATCCGGAGCATCTCCGCGCCGTAATCGTCATAGCGGCCGGATTTGCGCCACAGGTCCGCCTTCTGGATGGTGGGCAGCAGCACCTCGACGGCGCCGGCCCGGTCCATTTCCTCGCGAACGATCTGCTCGATCTTTTTCAGGACGCGGATGCCGAGCGGCAACCAGCTGAAGATGCCGGCAGCCTCCTGACGGATCAGCCCGGCGCGCAGCGCCAGCATGTGCGAAACCGCGACCGCATCGGAAGGCGCTTCCTTGAGGGTCGGCACGAGAAATCGGGACATTTTCATGGAGGCCGCTCTCACCCGAAAGCGGCGGCGGGATCAACCGATTTCGCGCTTGAACCGATGCGCGGGACGGCCCACCTGCCGATCATGGACCAAAGCCAATCCGATCCAGCGCGCTGGCGCGACGATGCAGCCTTGCGCGCGGCCGCCACGGGCGGAGCGGCGCTGGCGACCGTCACGCATATCGATGGCAGCTTTTCCCGGCGTACCGGCGCGCAGCTCGCCATTCGCGCGGACGGCAGTTTTGCCGGCGATCTTGCAGATGGCTGTCTGGAAGC
>JBELIU010000163.1:5638-6524 GCA_042090735.1 Novosphingopyxis sp.
GCTATGGCGCGGGTTCGCCCAATATCGATTTTCGGCTGCCCTGCGGCGGGGGGCTCGATGTGCTCGTCGACGCGGCGCTCGACGCAGCGCTGTGTAGCGAAGCCGTGCGCGCGCTGGATGATCGCCGCCCGGCGGCTCTCGCCTGGCCGCTGACTGGCGGCGCGATGGAGCGGGGCGACGACGAAAGGCCCACTGGCCGTGATGGCGACCGCTTCAACCGCCGCTATGTCCCGCCCTTGCGGCTGTTGCTGCTCGGCGCCGGACCGGAAATGGACGCGGCGATGCAGCTCGGCCGGTCGATGGGGCTGATCGTCGATGCCCTGACGCCGCGCGGAGAGACAAGCGGTACATTATCGCTCGGCACCGCGCCCGATGGCGTGGCGGTCGATCCATGGACGGCGATCCTCCTGCTGTTCCACGATCACGAATGGGAACGCGGGCTGTTGCCCTGGGCGCTGAACACCAACGCCCATTTCATCGGCGCACAGGGCGGTGCGCAGGCGCGCATGGTGCGCGCTTCCATGCTGGACGAACTCGGTTTCGATGATACCGCCACTGCGCGCGTCCGCAGCCCGGTGGGCCTGATCGAGCGCGCGCGAGACCCGATGGTGCTGGCGATGAGCGCGCTATCGCAGATCGTCGCCACCTATGAACGCTTCGCTTATGAGGTCTGAGCGGGCGGCTGCGGTGTTGCTGGCGGCTGGCGCGGGAGCGCGCTTCGGCGGCGGGAAGCTGGACGCGAAGCTGCGCGGTGCGCGCATCGGCGCGCGGGCCTGGAGCACGTTGAGCGAATTCGCATGGTTGGCGAGCGGCGTGGTTGTACCGGATAGCGTCCCGGCTTTTGCTGTAGAGGCGGGCGCGCCGTTGATCGCCAATCCGGAGGCAA
>JBELIU010000164.1:0-6509 GCA_042090735.1 Novosphingopyxis sp.
GGCGATGGGCGCGATGGAGAAGCCCGGTCCGGTCAGCAGCATGAACTGGCAATTCAACCTTCTCACCGAGACGCCCGAAACCACTGACGGCTGGTGGTGGGTCGACGCCGAAGGGCATCAGGCTGCCAACGGATCGAGCAGCCAGTATATGTCGCTGCGCAACGCCGACGGAAAACCGGTCATGATGGGAATGCAGTCGGTCGCGATTTTCGTCTGACCGACGTGCCCCTTATTCACTTGCCCAGATAGCGCAGCTCCGCTTCGCGCATGTAATCGCGCGATAGGGGGAGCGCGCGCCGTTCGCGTACGAACTGGATTTGGTAATTGCACATGCCGCCGCCTTCGAACGCGGCTGCTGCGCCCGCCAGATAGAATATCCACATGCGGTAGAAGCGCTCGTCATACATCGCGACGACCTTGTCCCTCTGCGCCACCACCCGCTCATACCAGGCGCGCAACGTGTAACCATAGTGCAGCCGAAGCGTCTCGATATCGCTGTGGATCAGCTTGGTCTTCTCGCTGGCTTCCAGCGTTTCGGATAGTGCCGGAATATAGCCACCCGGAAAGATGTATTTTCGGGTGAAGGCATCCGTCGCTCCCGGACCGCCGAAGCGCCCGATGGTGTGGATCAGCGCCACGCCATCCGCCTTCATCAGCTTGCGCACGGCGGCGAAATAGGTCTCGAAATTGGGCTGGCCGACATGTTCGAACATGCCGATCGAGACGATGCGATCGAAACTCTCCGGCTCGCGCGCGGCGAGATCGCGATAATCGACCAGCTCGAAGGTCACCCGGTCCGCGACGCCTGCCTTCTCCGCTCGCTCCTGCGCCAGCGCCAACTGCTCGGTGCTCAGGGTGATGCCGTGCACGCGAATGTCCATCAGCGAGGCCAGATAGAGCGCCATACCACCCCAGCCGCAGCCGATATCGAGGACGCGCTGCCCCGGCTCCAGCGCCAGCTTGGCCGCGATGTGCGCCTTCTTGGCAGTCTGCGCCTCTCCCAGCGTCATGCCGTCTTCGGGCCAATAGGCGCAGCTATATTGCATGTCCTCATCCAGCCACAGCCGGTAGAAGTCATTGCTGAGATCATAATGATGCGCGACATTCTGGCGCGATCGACCGATGCCGTTCACCTGATCGGCGCGGCTGAGCAGCCATTCGCCGGCACGCGCCAACGGTTTGCGGGCCCCCACCTCGGCCCCCGCTTCC
The DNA here is from genome assembly GCA_042090735.1 of Novosphingopyxis sp. Classification (GTDB taxonomy): domain Bacteria; phylum Pseudomonadota; class Alphaproteobacteria; order Sphingomonadales; family Sphingomonadaceae; genus Novosphingopyxis. The sequence goes on from JBELIU010000164.1 coordinate 1,210, forward strand.
CATGGCGCGTTATGGCGGACCAGCATGATCAGATCCCAGATATCCCCTTTTTCTACCGTGACGCTGCCGTCCATGTAAGCCTCGGGCATGCCGAGATTGGGATTGGTGACGATCCGGCGCTCCGCCTTCTTGTCATGGAAGCGTAAGACCACGTCGGGCCAGCCGGGGCTCGATGTGCCGAAGCGTTCGACACTGTCGTCGGGCCAGAAAAATGCCAGGGTCCCGCGTTCGATACGCGAGCCGATGATGCGTCCGAGTAAGCTCATGTCCGGCCGTTTAACGCGCAAGCCGTGCTTTTGCACTGCCTGACGCATGCAAAGCCCGCTTCGCCATACCGACTTTTCGAAAAGCTTTGACGTAGCGGCAATCGCTGTTAGCCCGGTAACAAAGGGAGAGGCAGAATGGGTACCACCGCGGCGAGTTTTGCCGACAAGGTTATGCCGGGCGTCAGCCCGCGGGCGCGCAAGATCACGCTCGCCTTGCTGACGATAACCTATTTTTTCAGCTATATGGACCGCCAGATCCTCTCGATCCTGATCGAGGATATCAAGGCCGATCTGGTGCTGACGGATACGCAGATCGGCATCGTCGCCGGGCTCGCCTTCGCCGTGTTCTATGCCACCCTCGGCATACCGGTTGCATGGCTGGCGGACCGAAAGAACCGCCGCAACATCATCGCCGTGGCGCTGGCGCTGTGGAGCGGGGCAACCGCGCTGTGCGGATTCGCCAATAATTTCGTCCATCTGCTGTTTGCCCGCATCGGCGTCGGCATTGGTGAGGCGGGGTCCAGCCCACCCAGTCACTCGATGATCGCGGACCTTTACGGCCCCAAGAAGCGGGCCGGTGCGCTTGCCATCTATTCGCTCGGCGTCACGCTGGGCGCTGCGATGGGTACGATTTTGGGCGGCACGATCGCCCATTTCTTCGGCTGGCGGATGGCTTTTTTCGTCATCGGACTGCCGGGCATCCTGCTCGCCATCGCGGTTCGCCTGTTCGCGGTGGAGCCGCCACGCGGCATGTCGGACGCCGCGCAGACCGTTGCCGATGACAGCAGCCCGAGCCTGTGGGACGGCTTTCGCGCGCTCTGGCAGAACCGTGCCGCGCGCCATCTGGTCGCGGGCGTCACTATCACCTCGATGATCGGCTATGCCCTCACCTCCTGGGGGCCGGCTTATTACATTCGCAGCTTCGGCTTCGATAAACTGGAAATCGCGCTTTACATCGCCCCCATCCTGGCGGTTGCGGGCGTGACCGGCACGGTCGGCGGCGGCAAGCTGGCCGACTGGCTGGCCGAGCGTCACGGCCTGCACAGCCAGAGCATGATGATCGCGGTGCTGAAAACCGTGGCCATGCCCTTCCTGTTCGCGCTCTATCTGCTGCAAGATCCCTGGTGGGCGATGGCAAGCTACTTCATCGCGCTGCTGTTCCAGAGCTGTTATCTCGGCCCCACTTTCGCGCTGATCCAGGGTCTTGCGCCCCTCAAGATGCGCGCCGTCTGGGCCGCGATCACGCTGCTGGTGATCAACCTGATCGGCCTTGGAGCGGGGCCGACCGCAATCGGCATCCTGTCTGACGTCTATAGCGACACTTTTGGTGAGGAATCGCTGCGTTATGCCTTGCTGACCGGTGCGGCCTTCACACCTTGGGCCGTGTTTCATTATTGGCGCGCGGGCAAAGCGCTGAAGGAAATGGAGCTGGCCGCGGCCGCCGCCTAACCGCCGCCGCCCTCGCCCTCGCCCCCCAGCAGCACGCGCGGGCCCGCGCCTTTGGCGGCCCAGCTGTCCTGCGGATTGTAGAGTGCGCATTTCTTCAGGCTGAGGCAGCCGCAACCGATGCAGCCGTTGAGGTCCGCGCGCATCTTTTCCAGCGCCGCGATGCGCCGGTCGAGCACTTCGGCGATGCGGCGACTGCTGCGCTCCCAATCGCGCGCGGTCGGCGCGCGGTCTTGCGGAAGCTTGGTAAGCTCGGCACCGATCTCCTCGATCGTCAGACCCAGGCGCTGTGCGATCAGCACGAAGCTGAGCCGCCGGATGTCCGCGCGGCGAAAGCGGCGGCGGTTGCCGCCATCGCGTTCGGGGTGGACCAGTCCCCGCTCCTCGTAGAAGCGAATCGCCGAAACCGACAAGCCCGTGCGCCGGGCGAGATCGCCGATACCGAGTAAGTCGCTTGCTCTCATCGATTTTTCCGTTCTCCGAAGCGCTTGACCTCAACCTAGCTTGAGGTCGCACATCCTGACAAGCGGTTCGCATCGAGCGGCCGTGACGAACAGGAGACAGGCATATGGAAACGGCGATCGACAGGATCTGGGACGGGCTTTCGAACGAGGAGAGGCGCAAGGCGCTGACTCCAGCACAGGATCGGCGGCACACCCGGTTCGAAGCGGACGAAGCCGCCATTCTGGCGCGGCTGTTCAGCCTGAAGGCCTGAAAGGAGGAGCGATCATGGGCAATGCCATCATCGAACATGTGAACATCACCGTTGCCGATCCGGACGAGGCGGCAGCCAGGCTCGGCGCGATCTTCGGCTGGGCCGAACGCTGGCGCGGCCCGGCCCTGAATGGCGGGCGGACGATCCATCTGGGCAGCGCGGACCATTATCTTGCGCTCTACTGCCCGAAAGACGGCCCGCCGCGGCGCTTTGCCAAGGGCGAACCGCTGCAACATATCGGCGTGGTCGTAGACGATCTCGACGCGGCCGAAGCCCGGGTGCAGACGGCGGGCTATGTTCCCTTCAACCACGGCGATTACGAACCCGGTCGGCGGTTCTATTTCCTCGGCCCGGACGACATCGAGTTCGAGGTGGTGAGCTACGTGTGAAACGGGACGGGGCGGCACTGGCCAAGCGGGGGCCACATCTTTATGCGCGCGGGCATGAGCACGCACTTCTATGAGCCCGCCGCCGGCCACGGCCTGCCCCACAATCCGTTCAACGCCATCGTGGCGCCGCGCCCGATCGGCTGGGTCGGAACGGTGAGCGACGCGGGCGTTCACAATCTGGCGCCGTACAGCTTCTTCAACGCCTTCAACTACGTCCCGCCGATTGTCGGGTTCTGCAGCGTAGACGACAAGGATTCGCTCAAGAATGTGCGCGAGGTGCCGGAGTTCAGCTGGAACCTCGCCACCTGGCAATTGCGCGAGCAGATGAACGCCACGTCCGCCGGGCTGGACCACGATACCAGCGAGTTCGAGGAAGCCGATATCGAAATGGCCGAGCCCAGGCTGATCCGTCCGAAGCTGGTTGCGGCCTCGCCCGTCAAATTCGAATGCCGGGTGACGCAGATCAATCAACTGAAGACCGCCAGCGGCGAGGACGTGCAGAGCTGGATGATCATGGGAGAAGTGGTCGGCGTCCACATCGACGAGACGATGCTGGAGGACGGCATCTATCAGACCGCACGCGCCCGTCCGATCCTGCGCGGCGGCGGCCCGGGCGATTATTTCACGGTGACCGAGAACGACAAGTTCTTCATGCCGCGTCACTTTTAATCGATTCGGTCGATCGACGGGGCGGCTTTTAATCCTAAGGTCGCAGATGTCCCTATACGGGGACCCCATTTTTCCCCGCCCGCAACACGCCCGGCAAAGCGCGGCACGGCATTGCTGCAAGTGGGACATGGGGCCGTTTTAGCGCGTGCGGCGTCCTGTAGGACAGCGCTTCAGACGCGGCGGCGCGCGACCAGCACTATCGCCCCAGCGATGGCGGATGCGAACAGTGCGCCTTCCAGCATGCTGGTGGCGATCCGCGTGAAAATCCCGAAGCCGTCCTCCCCGAACAGAGCGCCGATCGCGGCCAGCGAAAGCTGCGATCCGGAAATGCGCTGAGCGAACAGATCGAGGCTGCCACCCATCAGCCGCCCTCCGGCCAGCGCAATGGCGAGGCCCGCCGCCGCGCCGACCGCGCCCGCCGCCGCGACCGCGACCTCCATCGGCTTGCCGCCAAGGCGATGCAGCGCCAGCCAGACGGCAAGGCCCACCGCGCCGCCGAGCAGCGCTCCCTCCGGCGCGCCTGTGATATTGCCTGGGGACTGGCCCAGCATCAGCTGGAAGGCATCCAGCCCCAGCAGCCGGGTCAGCCCGCCGATCACGAGCCCGCCCAGCGCGCCGCCTATCGTCAGCCTCAGCCAGCCCGGCCCGCGCCGATTTCCTTGCCCCAGTGCGATACCGAAACACACCGCCGCTGCCCCCAAAGCGGCGATCATCAGCGTAAGGCTGGCGATTACGAGCAGGACCGACAGCGAGCCCATGCCCGGACGCGCCGTCGCCCCAAAGCCATAGAACAGCCCGCCTACCAATCCCGCAAGCGCGCCGCCGAGTGTGCCGGCGCCCCATAGTCGCAAAAGCGCCGTCCAATCGTGGGTGGCGGCGCGCACGGGCAAAGCCTCAGCCATGGCATCCTCCGCTGGCCGGGCGGGCTCGACCGGCGCGATGAAGCGATAGCCATGCTTCGGCACCGTTTCGATAAATCGAGGGTCCGCGGCACTGTCCCGCAGCAGGCGGCGAAGGGTGCGAATGCACTGGGTCAGTGCCTCGTCCGTCACGGGAACGCCGCGCCAGACCTCTTCATGAAACCGCTGCTTGGTGACGAGCGATCCTGCCTCCGACACCAGCAGGGCAAGCGCGTCGAAATAGCGGCTGGAGCAATCGAGCGGACGCCCGTCTTCGGCCAGCACGCGGTCCACCGGATCGAGCAGGAACGGGCCGAAACGCATGGGATTTCCGCGCGATTTCACCATTTGCTCACCCCTCGCTCATGACGCTCATCCCCTGATGTGCGCTGTTGCACCCTCCTATTTCGATAAAGAGGTGCACTGCAATGACCGATGAAACGCTCCATTCCCGCCCCTATAATCTTCATCGCCCGCTGATCTGGGGCGCCATCATCGCCGCCCTGCTCTGCATTCCGCTGATTGCGATGCAATTGACCGGCGAAGTGGACTGGACCGCCGGAGACTTCGTCTTCGCGGGCCTGATTTTCGGCGCGGTAGCGACGGGGTATGAGCTTGCCGCGCGCGTCGCGCCCAATGGCTGGTATCGGCTGGGCGCGGCGCTGGCGCTTCTGATCGGGCTGTTTACGGTGTGGAGCAACCTTGCCGTCGGCATCATTGGGAGCGAGGACAATGCGATCAATCAGATCTTCTTCCTGATCCCGCTGGTGGCCGTCATCGGCTCGGCGCTCGTGCGGGGCCGGGCGACCGGCATGGCCAAGGTGATGGGCACGGCCGCCCTGCTCCAGCTGCTCACCGTACCAACCGCCATTTTATGGGATCAGCGGGTGATTGCATTCCTCATCGCTCTTGCCGT
>JBELIU010000005.1:0-31905 GCA_042090735.1 Novosphingopyxis sp.
GCCTAGAAACTTGGCGATTCCGCCCGCCAGCATTCCGCGCAATTTGCCGTTCGTGGTTTCGACCACCGGAAAAAGCGATTGCGCCGCTGCGGGACGTGTCGCGATCAACGCGCCGCCTGCGAGCGACATTCCCATGAAACGACGCCGGTTCGGCCTAAAAAGCATATCCATAAGCCCTCTCCCTTGTGCCCGCCTGTCCCGAGCCGGGCGGCAGTTATCGATCACATGATGCCTGCCGTTCTCAATCGAATCAAGAAACAATCGTGACTGTCTGTAAAGTATACGCTAAACAGTCTCGGCGATCCGGTATGCCGCAGCGAGTTCGTAATGAGCGCGGTGACCGGTCGAATGATGAGGCCGTTCGAAGAAGCGGTACGAGGAAAAACGGGGCGATCGACAGCGTCCAGAGGAGAGGAAAGACCCATGACCATGACTTGGAGTTCGCGTAGCTGGATGCCGGCAATCGCCTTGATGGCATCGACCGCCATGACCGCCTGCACAACGGTTCCCACAAATTCGGCAAGCACCGAGCGGGCTTCCGCCGCTCCGATTCTGGGAACGCGCGATGGACCGGTTGTCGGGACGCGCAGCGAAGACGGAAAGGTCATGATCTTTCGCGGCGTCCCCTACGGCGCATCCACGCAGGGCAGGCGCTTTCAAACCGCTCTATCCCCGGAGCGCTGGACCGAGCCTCGGGACGCGACGCGGTTCGGCGCGGATTGTCCGCAGCGCCCTTCAGGCGACGTACCGGTCTTCCGGTCCTGGGTGAATGACCTGCCGCAAAGCGAGGACTGTCTGTTCGTCAATGTCTGGACCCGGGGGGTTTCGGACGGAAAGAAACGGCCCGTAATGGTCTGGCTGCACGGCGGCGGATATGTCACCGGGTCGGGCTCAAGCCGCGGCTATGACGGCACGCGGCTGGCCGAACGCGGCGATGTCGTGGTCGTCACCCTCAATCACCGGTTGAACGGGTTCGGCTATCTCTATCTCGCCGGCGTCACCGACGATCCGCGTTATGCCGATGCCGGCAATCTGGGCAGTCTGGATACCGTCAAAGCGCTCGAATGGGTGCGCGACAATGCGGCGGCGTTCGGCGGCGATCCGGACAATATCACCATTTTCGGCGAATCAGGCGGCGCCGCCAAAGTTTCGACCTTGCTGGGAATGGAGCAGGCGGACGGTCTTTTCGACAAGGCGATCGCCCAGTCCGGGTCGATGTCCCTCTCCGGCTTCACACCGCAGCTCGCAACCGGTCTGGCCCGCGACATTTTCAAGACGGCGGGTCTAGAGCCAGGCGATGTCGCCGGCCTCGCCGCCTTGCCGACCGAACAATATGTCAAAGTCCTCATGCAATCGAAGACACATGCCGCTTTCTTCCGCCCCGTGGTCGACGGGCGATCGCTCAAGCGTCATCCCTTCGCGCCCGACGCCACGCCGGTTTCCAGGGATATCCCACTGCTCGTCGGTACGAACCGCACCGAAATGCGGTTACAGGCAGGCCTGGCCGATCCCGAGGCCTTCGATCTTACTTGGGAGGAATTGCCCGAAAAGCTGAAGCCTGTCGTGGAAGATGCCGACGTAACCGCCGTTATCGACGGAATGCGAAAAGCCTATCCTGAGGCGGATGCGAGCGAGGTGTATTTTCAGGTGGCCACGTTCCGCAATTATCGCAGCACCGCCATCCTTCAGGCGGAACGCAAGAGCGCCCAATCCGCAGCCCCCGTTTACATGTACCGGCTGGACTGGGAGACTCCGGTGGAGGGCGGCCGCCTCAAAGCTCCCCACGCCTTGGATATCGCCTTCGTGTTCGACAATGTGGCGCGCTCTACATCGTACACTGGGGTCGGTCCGGAGCAGCAGCGCATGGCAGATCTTATGTCGGAAGCGTGGATAGCGTTCGCGCGTACCGGCAATCCGAACAGAAAGGACCTGCCTGCCTGGCCGCGCTACGATGCCGAGAGCCGGGCCACCATGATCTTCGACGTGCCGCCACATGTTGTCGACGATCCCGATCGCGAGCGGGAGCTTCTGCTGCGTCTCTTGCCAGAAGGCCGTGGCCTGTGAAACGGTCGCTAGCAATCGCCTGCGCGCTGACCATCACGGCTTGTACCACCACGGGCGAAGCGCAGCGTGCCGCCAGTGACCTCGTGCAAACCACCTCCGGCACGCTGAAGGGAGCCACCGAAAACGGTATCAATGTCTTTCGAGGGGTGCCTTACGCGAAGCCGCCTATCGATGAAGGCCGCTGGTCGGCCCCTCGCCCGCTTAAATGGGATGCTGTTCGAGACGCCCTCGCCTTCGGCCCCGCCTGTCTCCAGCCGGTCAATGCGGATGGTACGCCCAATTTTGGCGGTTATCACGGTCCGGTTTCGGAGGATTGCCTCACCCTGAACATCTGGGCACCTAAGGCCGCTGCGAACGCGCCGATCATGCTCTGGCTGTTCGGCGGTGGCGGCGTGGTCGGTGCAGGCAGTCTGCCGACCTATGATGGTACCGCGTTTGCGCGCGATGGGGTGATCTTGGTCACGATCAACTATCGCCTTGGCGGGCTCGGCGGGTTTGCCCACCCCGCCTTGACGCGGGAAAAGAATGGTGGGCCAAACGCCAACTATGCGCTCATGGACGCAGTCGCTGCCCTGCGTTGGATCAAGGAAAATGCGGAGGTTTTTGGGGGCGACCCAAACAACATCACCCTTTTCGGCGAAAGCGCCGGCGCCACGATGACGGCCAATCTGGTCACCTCGCCCTTGGCCAACGGGTTATTCGACAAGGCGATTCTGGAATCGACCGGATCCCTGCCGACCCCCGCGACCCCGCTGCAGAAGGCGGAAGTCATCGGTTCGAAGGTCGCGAGCGATATCGGACTTCCCGGGGCCGATGCCACTGCCGATCAGCTTCGTGGAGTTGATGCGGAACGTTTTCTCGAACACAAGATCGGCGGCTTTGGCTTTCGAACGATCTTGGACGGTGTCGTGCAACCCGCTTCCATCATGAAAGCATTCGAAGAGGGCACTGAAAACGATGTCCTCCTCATGCTCGGCACCAACTCGGACGAGGGGCGCCTGGACGGGACGCAGCGCGTCGCCGCACTCGCCGAAGGGCGCCGTCCCGTCTTCCAATATTTCTTCGACTACGTCCCTTTAGCACTGCGTCCCGAGCACCCGAACGGTGCGCCTCATGCTGGCGAATTGCCCTTCGTATTCGAAACGCTCGACACATATGCGCCCATCGAAAGTGCAGCACCCACGAACGAGGACCGCGCTGTGGCCAGCCTAGTGCATTCCTGCTGGGTTGCATTCGCCAAGGCAGCACCAGATACCAAAGAGATCGATTGTGGCGGCACGTTCCGCTGGCCTGCCCGAAGCTCGGCAAATGACCATGTCGTAGCGCTTTTGAAACCTAAGCCCGCACTCGTTCCAGCCGACACGCTAAAGTCTCCACCGAACGGTGCTAAACCGGGAAAGACGAGCAGGCCTTGATAAGCGAAATTCAACTCCATGCACGTTTCGCCCTTCTATCGTCCCGACCATTAGTTTCCACCTCTCAAGAAACGGGATCAGACCGGTCGTGCGCCTTGTCGCTGGATCGAGGCGAGAAGCAGAACCGCTACGATTACGAACGATGCGAGTACGGCGAACAGGCCGGAAAAGCCGAAGCTGGGCACCAGCGCCACGGTCAGCCAGGGCATGATCAGCGACGGCACGGTGTTCGCCAGATTGAAGATGCCGAGATCGCGGCCGCGGTTGCGTGGGCGGGGCAGCACCCGCAGCGTCTGGCTGGAATGCAACGCCATGAAGATCGAGGCGGCCAGGCCGAACAGCGCGTAGCTCGCTATTGCCTGAAACAGACCGCTCGCCGCCGCCATCCCGACGAGACCGAGCCCGGTCAAAGCCGCGGTAACCGTTAAAGGCACGATGGGTCGGTCCTGCCGGTCTGACCAGCGGCCCACCAGCAGCGTCACCGGGACCGCCGCGCACAGCACGATGGTGAAAAGCGTGGCCGACACGTTCTCATCGATGTTCGAATCGATCGACAGAAACCAGAAATAGCGAAAGCCGAACAGCGATGCTTCCGAGATCTGGAGGAGCAGACGGCTTGCCCACATGCGGATTACCGCCGGACGCGATTTCAGCGGCGGGCGAGCCTGCGTCTCTTCTTCCGCCTGCTTCTCGTCCCGGCTCCGCGCCGGCTCCATCAGCTGCGGCATCGCGCGCGGTCGCCCGAAGATGAGAACCGGCGCAACGGCACAGACCACCGTCGCGGCGACGAGCAGCAGCCGGTCCTGCGCCTCAGCAAAGCCCGGCACCGTCACCAGCGCCCCGGTCAGCGCGCCAAGCGCGGGCGTGATCGAGAGCAGCCCGCCGAGCAAACCTTTCTGCCGGTCCGGAACGCAATCCCCCGCCCAGGCGCTAAGCGGGCCCAGCATCATGTTGAGCACCACCTGCCAACCCATCACCAGCGCCACCAGCAGGATCAGCTGCGTCACCTGCCCGATGGCGAGCAACAAAGCTGTGGAGAGGACGAGGCCTCCGCCAATCCAGAGGGTGCGATTGCCGGTCCGGTCGCTCAGATATCCGAACAGGATATTGGACACGCTGGCGGCGATCGCCCCGCCAAAGCTGATCGCGGCGAGCCAGCCCAGGCTCTCCTCGCCGGCAAGCAGGTTGACCCGCAACGGCAGGAGAATGGTGAGCAGCGGCACATAGGCTACCGCGCCGCCAGCATTGGCCAGCGCATAGAGAAGCAGGAAGCGCAGCGATTGCGCGCGCTCCGCACCTTCAGGATGTTCGCTGGTGACGATACCGGCCTCTTCGCACTTATTCTTCCAGCGCGTTAAGCCTTGTAGGGCGGCGGCGCCAGAGCGCGGGCCGCCTATTTATGCAGCCGCCTTAGCCTTCCGGCGCCGCTTGCTGTCATACAAGCCGGCGTCGGCCACTGCGAGCGCTTGTTCCAGCGAGTCGGTGGCCGAAGCACGGTGCATGCCGATGCTTGCGGAAACGGTCAGGCTGAAGCTGCCGCTTTCATCCTCGCCCCCGACTTCATACACCATTGCGCGCTCCAGACGCTTGTATAGCGTTTGGACGGAGACCGTCAGCGCATCTTCCATCAGGATCACCACGAACTCGTCGCCGCCGAAACGGCCCACGAAATGCGGCGGCGGCACGGTGGCGCGCAAGGTGCCAGCCATGGCCTTGATCACATCATCGCCGGTAAGGTGGCCGAGACGGTCGTTCACCTGCTTGAACCCATCGAGGTCGAGCAGGAGAACGGTGAGCTTCTCCTCCTCGGAGCGATTGCCGACGAAAGCGCGCATCGCATCGCGATTCCCGAGGCCCGTCAAGGCGTCGGTCTGCGCGGCGCGGCGCAATTTGCGCTCCAGCTCGAAGCGTTCGGTCACGTCGCGAAAGACGCCGATCAGCGCCACTGCGTGGCCGTCATGATATTCCACCTCGCCGCGCGTCCGCACGCGTTTGTGCTGCCCTTCGCGCGTCACGATCTCCAGATCAGCCTCATAGGGCTCACCCTCCTCGATCGCGCGAGCCATGAGCCCCTCCAGCTGTGCGCGCGAATGAGGCGTGTAAAAGCTGAGGGCCAGTTCCAGCGGCGGCGTGCTGGCCACCGGCAGGCCATGAATTTCGAAAATGCCGTCCGACCAGTGGACCAGCTCGGTTGCGAGATCGAGCCGCCAGTGCCCCATCTGGGCCATCTGCTCGGCCTGGCGAAACTGCACCTGTTTGCGAACCAGCTTCTCGACCAGCTTCTCCTGCATCTCCGCGCGCCCGCGCGAACCGGCAAGGCGAACGCTGCTTTCGACCATCTTGGAGGCGATGGCGCCGAAACCGCGAAAACGATCGATCTCTTCCTGCGCAAAGTCACGCGGCTTGTCATCGACGAGACAAATCGCCGCTTCGACTGGAGCGGAATAGAAATCGGTCTGGAGGGTCAGCGGAAGCCCGACGTAAAACCGCATGCCGCCTTCCATCGCAACAAGCGGATGGGTTCGATACTCCGGATCCTCCCGCAAATCCGAGATGATCGTGAGTTCGTTCTTGGAGAGGGTACGGCTGCAGATAGCATCCTGCCGGGGATTGCTCACAACGTCGTGCCCGGCGCTGGAGAGAAACCACTGACGTTCGCCCAGGATCGAGACCGAGGCCGCGGCGCAGCCGAAACTCTCCCGCGCGAGCGCCATGAGAGCATCGAGCGCATCGGACCGCAAAAGGCGGACAAGTCCCTCTGCCGTTTCGCCGGACAGAGAGGGCGCATCAAATTCGCCAGGGTGCCAGTGGGTGGTCATGTGTCGCTATGTGCCTGCCGGTGGTTAATTTGCGGTAAGCTCAATCTGCTGCGTACCACATCGATGCTGCAACGCCGACGCCCGTTCAAAAGCCCCAACTAATCTGCGCTGTCCTACATTGTGCCAAATAGGTTATGTCTTCTGCTTAAGGCTGAAGGAGAAAACCATGACACCATTCGATACGCTGATCGGTCCCGTCGCAAGCCTTCTGGATAAGCTGATCCCGGACAAGCAAGCGCGCGAGCAAGCGAAGCTGGAGCTTCTCCGGCTGGAAGGCGGGCAGGAACTGGAAACCATCCGCGTCCGCATGTCCGCGATCATCGCAGACGCGCAATCACCCGACCCCTGGACCAGCCGCGCCCGGCCGAGCTTTCTTTACGTCATGTATCTTCTGTTTCTCTGGGCAATCCCGATGGGTCTCATCGCCGCGATCCGGCCCGAAACCGCGCAGGCGATCGGCCAAGGCATGACAGGCTATGTCGCCGCTTTGCCCGAACCGCTCTATGCGCTCTTCGGAACAGGCTATCTCGGCTACACCGCGGCGCGGCAGTGGGGAAAAGTGCGCGGGGTGGAGAATTGATCCGCCGCCACCACCCTCGCCCCGGCGCTTGTATTTCATCCTCGCGCGGCTAAGCCTTGGCGTCTTTCACAGACATGATGGGGACCCCGATGAAATCTTTCACGAAAATCGCTGCCTCGGCCGCCCTCCTGGCTGCCCTTCCCGCACTCGGTGCCTGCGCCCAGAGCGGCACCGATGAGGAGGCCACGGCAAAGGCCAACGCCATGGGCAATGATCTGCAGGAGAGCGTTTCCGACATGAGCACCAGCATGGAAAGCAGCGCCACGGAGATGGGCAATGACATGGCGACCACCGCCGATCAGATGGGCGACGCGGTAGACGGCGATACCACGCCTGCCGACGCCGAGGCGCAGTAACCTTTCGCCCGGTTCACAACGCAATAAAAAGGGGCGGCTTCCGATAGTGGAAGCCGCCCCTTCTTTCATTCTTGTGGCTTGACGGGTCAGGCGACGGCGGGCCGCCTCGCATACCAACCGAAGCAGGCGATGATCGCATAGCAGATCGCGGGAATGACCAGCGCGAGATACAGGCTGCCGAGCGTGTCGGCGACCACCCCGGTCAGCAACGGAATCACCGCGCCGCCGAAGATCGCCACGTTGATGATCCCCGATCCGTCCGCCGCGCGGCTGCCCAGCTTCTCGCAAGCCAGACTGAAGATCGTCGGGAACATGATCGAGTTCATCAGGCCGATAGCGAGCAGGCTGTAGCCCGAAACCGCGCCGCTGGTGTTGGTCGAGATCAGCAGCAGCGTGATCGCGCCGACCGCGACGAAGGCCAGCACCTTGCCCGGGCTGAGGACCCGCAGGATGGCCGATCCGATGAAGCGACCGATCATCGCGCCGCCCCAGTAGAGCGCGATGAGCGAGCCGGCTTTTTCCTGGCTCAACGCCATCACGCCGGGCTGTTCCAGATAGCTGACGATCAGAGATCCGATCGAAACCTCCGCGCCCACATAGAGGAAGATGCACATCGCGCCGAAACCGAAGCGCTTGCGTTTCAGCAGATCGAACCCGGCGAGGCCTGCGCTCGCCTCGTGCTTTTCGCCCTTCAGGCTGTTGCGGAACATCCACACCACAAAGGCAACGATGGCGAGCATCACTGCGATAGCGAGATAGCCGCCGACGATCGCCTGGCTTTCCGAGCTGCGATAAGCATCGAGCGCCGGGCCGGTCAGATCGGACGCGCTCACATCGGCAAGGCTGCCCAGGATCAGCGCCGCACCCGCGATCGGGAAAATCGTGGTGCCGAGGGAGTTGAACGCCTGCGCAAAGGTAAGCCGGCTGTGCGCCGTCTCCGGCGGGCCGAGCAGGCTGATCAGCGGGTTCGCGACCACCTGGACGATCACCACGCCGCTGGCGAGGATGAACAAGGCGAACAGGAACAGCGCGTAGGTGGCGGTCTGCGAGGCGGGAATGAAGAGCAGACAGCCCACCAGCATGGTGAGAAGGCCCGCGACCGCGCCGCGCATGTAACCGATTTTCTTCACCAGCTTCGCGCCGGGAATACCGATCACCAGATAGGCGGTGAAGAAGCAGAACTGCACCAGCATCGCCTGCGTGTAATTGAGCGTGAACAGCTCTTTCAGCTTCGGGATGATCACATCGTTCAGCGACGTGATGCCGCCAAAGATCAGGAACAGCGCGAAGACGAACCCCTGCAGTCCGGGTGCGTGAATATGTTCACCCGGCAATTCCTTCTTGCTCGGATCAGTGCTGGACGAAACGTCCGGTGCCAGTGCCATTGAAGCTCCCTCTCCCTTATCTTTGTGAACGTTCATTTGCCACGTCGATGCGCGGAAAGGAACCGCCAAAGTTCGTCATTGTCTACGACCCAACTATGGCCACCGTCTACTGAAATGCGGCCCACCACATCCGCGCCGCCGCGGCAGTCCGAATAGCGCTCCTCATAGATACCTTGGGCAACCCAGCGCGTCACAGGCGCGGCGCGGCAGCCGTTCAGCGCGGCCCAGCGCATTTCGGCGGCGTGCATATCATATTGCCAATAACCCGCGCCGCCGCCGGTGATGGGGTTGGTGCTATCCTTTGCTCCGGCGAACGCGATCACCGGCATCGGGCGCTTCGGTCGGCAGCTCTTCGGGTCGGGCCGTGAGCTCTCGTCCGGGTCGGGATTGCCCGCCCGCAAACCGACGACGGGCGCGATGGCGGCAAATTTGTCGGAAGCAACGCAACCGAGCCAGCTCGTCATGCGCCCGCCACCCGATAAACCCGTTGCATAAACACGCGCTGGGTCCGCACATTTCTGCGCGGCGAGCCAATCGATCGCAGCGCGGATAAAGGCGACATCGTCAGCGTCCTGAGGACCGGGTATCGTTCCGGTGACAGTGGGAACGCCCGGAATATTCCAGACAAAGCCCTCACCCGCCGGAATGCCGGCATCCGGCGCGGCCAGAATGAACCCATGTACGTCCGCTGTTGCCTCCAGCTTGGAATCGCGCAGCATGGCCGCGCCGGTTGCCGTACTGCCGTGGAGAAGGAACAGGAGCGGCGCAGGCGCATTGCGTTCGAAGCGTGCGGGAAAATGGATGAGCATCGAACGGCCGGTATCGCCCACGGCAATGCGCTGCGTTTCCCCGGCCACACCGATGTTGCAAACAGGCGCGGCGTAGGCGGTGGATGCCATAACGAGGCAGGCGATCAGCAGCGCGCAAGCGGAAACAATCTGACGGATCACTGACCAACTCCAATCTGAGTGACGACGCGGATCGGCTTGCCGGTCGGACGGATCGCAAGCTTTCCATCGACCCATCGTGCGGGCGCCCCGTCCACAAAGGTGGTGCCGGGCTGCAAATCGAGCGGCCAGGTGAGCACATAGCCGGCATCCGGCCGCGCGCTGCCCCCGATCATCGCCAGTATTTGCCCCCCTTCAATCTTCATCGTGAGATCGATTGTCCCGGCGCTGCTGTTCAGCCCCCTGACGTCGATCCCTTCCCCTTCCAGCCATTCGCGCGTCATTCCCCCGGCGAGAACCAGCGCGCCGTCGCCCCCACGCTCATAGGCGAAAAGGTCCAGCGCGGCGCGGATGAAGTCCGATGCCACCCAGGCGTGCGGCATGTCCCCGATGAAGCGGATTTCACGCGGATCACGGCCAACAACCTCGGCCCAGCCGTTCCAAGCCGCCGGGCGCCGGTCGCCCATGTAGAAATCGAGCAGGGCATTCGCCTGTGCCCGACGTCCGAGCCGGACGAAGGCGGAAACATTGCGCAGCTCGTAGGGGGTGTAGTCCTCCCAATCCGCGCCGACATCGTCGCGAGCCATCACCCGCGCCCATTGCTTATCGAAGGTACGCGCCAAGAGAGCGGGATCGAGCGCGTCCATCTCTCCGGCGGGATCGAGGGCCATGGTGGTGGAGGTCGCATCGAAATCACCCAGGCTCGTTGCGCCGGGGATGAAGTCGATGTCGAAGCGCTCCACCGCTGCGTCGATCGCGCTCCGGATATCGCCTGCAAAATCTTGTCCGTGCGCGGCGATGGTCGCGGCCTCGGGCTTCTCGAGCACCCGCGCAGCGAAGGCGGCGTCCTTGTATCCGGTGAGTGCCCAGAAATCGTCCCACAGGCTGTATTGCGGGGCAGAGCTGTAACCCTCGTGGCTAATGGACGGCGGCATCAGGCCATAGCGCACACGCCTGTCGCCAATGCGGTTCTCCGGTGTCCGCTCGGACTGGCGCTGCCGCTCCATATAATCCAGCGCTGCCTCGATCTTCGGCCACTCACGCTCGAGCGAAGCCCGGTCTCCGCCATAGCGGTAAAGCTGGACGAGCAGGTGGATGAACTCCCCCTGCGCATCGTTTTCCGGCACCGGATCTGGCCCGCGATAGTCGACACAACACGGCACCTTGCCGTTGTCGAAAAGTTTGGACGCATACCAGTCGGCAAATTCTCGGACCGGTTCAATCACGCCCAGGCGCAGCAACGTATCGCCCATCATCGCACCATCACGGATCCAGCTGCGATTGTAGGAACGCGTGCCCGGCTTCAACTGCGGGCCATCGCGGCTCATCAAAACATGCGCCAGCGCGGTGCGCACGGTGTCTGCGATGGCCTGCTTTTCCGCAGGCACGTCCAGCGTGATGCGATCGAGCTTGCCCTTCCACGCAGCTTCCGTCTCGGCGACGGCGGCGTCGAACGCGTTGCGGTCGATTGCTGCGGCGTTGCCTTCGAACGGGATCGCCATCGGCACGTCGATGGCTTCACCCGGCTCAAGGCTCGCCTCCCACACCATCGCAGCGGACGCGAGATCGTGCGGGTCACGCACCGATGGTCCGCCAGAGAGCGCCGCCAGGTAAGAGAGTGCACCCTCATCGAACCCGGCCGTCGCGACCGTGTTCGGCATCACCAGGGGTAGCAGCGTGCGGACGACATCGCCGCCGTCCGATCTTGTGGTCACGATCAGCTTACCATTTTGCCAATCGATCACGCTGATGGGCGAGATGCCGCCCTGCTGGCTGAGGAACTGCGCGGGTGGATTGACCTGAAACGGACGCACACCCAGCACCAGCTTCAGCGTGCGACGCTCGCGCGCATCGTTTACCAGCCGCCAGCGTGCCAGCAGACGGGGGCTGGTTTCATCCGCCACCAGCCGGGTTTCCAGATGCCAGTCCGCGCCGAGCCATGTAACGCCGGGCATCGGCAGATAGCCGTCCGTCAGCGACTGGGTGGCGGTGACGTCGGCCCAATCATGGGCAACACTGCCGGCGACGACTTGAGGGACGATGGAGAAGCCGCCCTTGCCGACCTCGATCGCGCCGTCCTCATCGATCAGTCCGCTGTGCGCGCCGCCATCGGTGCCCACCAATGTCCAATAAGGTTGTTCGGTAAAACCGCGCGGAAAGGTGCCGAGTGGCGCGTCTTTGGCTAGCGAGGCAATAAAGCCGTTCAGATCGGGCGCCCAGTCGGCAGGTCTGATTGCGATTTCGGACAGCTTCGCCTGTCGAGCGCCTTCAGGCAGAACCACGCGTAGCCATCCGGCCTCGCTATCAGGCAGCGGTACAGGATCGCGTCCGCCATCGGCATTCATGGCCGTGTAGCCTGGCCGCCAGGTTTCGCCGTCATCGGACAGTTCGACCCGGTAATTCGGCGCACCCTGCCCCGCCGCCCAATCGAGAACGGCACCGCCCAGCAAACGCTGCCCGCCAAGTTCGACCGAGAGCGCATCGCCGCCGCGGCCCGTCCAATAGGTCGTTTCGTCGCCATCCATCGCCCGGGGATCGCTCGTCACCGCCTTGCCCGGTGCGGCGATCGGAGCCTTGGATGTCAGCATGAGATCGTCGAATTCGATCCGCCCCGCCCCGCCATCGCGACCGCGCACGATCACCAACTCCATGGAGGCGGTGTCCGGCAGCGCCTTTTCATCGGTCGGCCCCCAGGCAAACGCGATGTCCCGCGCACGAATATGTAGGGTCTCCCACTCGGCCGCGGGACGAAAATCGTTCTTGCGATACCACCATACATTCTGGCCCGAGGCATCGACGAACTTGATCTGCAGATCGTTCGCGCCTCCGGTACCGCGCACCTTCAGCGTGATCTCGAAATTATCCGGGAAGTCGATGGGTAGCTTGCGATGCGCGTAGGCATAGCCCGCGACCTGTCCGAAATCGTAATCGAGCGCCAGCGCCTCCCCGCCCGGCCCCGGCACGCGTTCGATGCGCGCCTGCACACCGTCGGAAGCCGATGCCTGCCATGGCGCAAGGCTCTCGAACCCGTCGAGCAGACGCGGACCCGGTGTCGCTGCGACCAGCGCGGCCCCGGCCAGCAAAAGCGCGAGCGTCCTCAAGCGAGCCAGCCGCCGGTGAAGCCCGCGCGCGTCAGGCCGCGGCGAATGTGCGGGTTCTTGCGCATCACGTCCCAGATCAGTCCGCTGCGATGGTTCTCGATCATGCAGACGATCGGCCCCTGATCGATCCCGAGATAATCGTTATCGACCCAGCCGATACCGGGCACCAGCCGCCCCTTGCCGATCGGCGCGTCGGTGCCTTCCAGCGTGGGGTTGAAGCTGTCGAGGAATCCGTAGCGTTGGTATAGCGCGCTGCCGTAGCGATCGATCATCGCGCGTGCCGTCGGCTCGACGATCTCCGGCGCGAATGCGATCGAGCCGAGCGCCGCGGTGGGCGCGATGGTGCCATCGTCGCGTTCATAGGGTCCGCGCGCGGAATAGCCGCGAAACTCCCGCTCGCGCCCGTTCACCTTTAGCTTGAATCCGCCCGGTCCGTCGCAGGCAGTGAGGCCCCAGATGTCCTGTCCGTATCCGCTCCATCCTTCCGGATTTTCGATTGCGTAGCGCTGCTGCGCCAGCGTGGCGCGGCGGCTGTTCTCGAAATAATCGATGCCCTTGGCGCGCATGAAGCGGTCCCGGATGCCCCGAAAGTCCACCCAGACATGGCTGTACTGATGGCCGAATAAAGGCGGAAAATCGATGCGCGGCGGGCCGTTCTCGGTGGTCCAGTTCGCCTCGAACGCGCTGGTCCACTTGTCCCAGGTTTCGGGCGGCAACGGATGCGTCGGCGAACCGAGCGCCAGAACATAGAGCAGGAGGCTTTCATTGTAGCGGTTCCAGTCGCTCGGGATGAAGCCGCTGTCAGGCCGCCAGCCCATGGTCACGACCGGATCATTCGGTGTGAACGCAGTCCACTCGACCGCAGCGTAGATCTGTTCGGCCAGCGCACGGATGCGTGCCTCATCCGGATGATCGCCATCGAACCATTGCGCGGCGAACAGGATACCGCCCAGTAAGAGTGTGGTATCGATTGTGGACAGTTCGCTGTTCTGGAAGCGATGGCCGGTCTTCATGTCGAGGAAGTGATAGAAAAACC
Organism: Novosphingopyxis sp.; assembly: GCA_042090735.1. GTDB lineage: Bacteria > Pseudomonadota > Alphaproteobacteria > Sphingomonadales > Sphingomonadaceae > Novosphingopyxis. Next base: position 13,704 of record JBELIU010000005.1, read on the forward strand.
CCTTGAAACCGCTGACGCCGCTGGCGGCATCTCCCATCGGTGCAGCAGCGAAAAAGGTCAGCGTCGCCAGCGTTCGATCGCGCGCCTGCGCCCGGCTGATCCAGCCGCGCGTCACGCCGATCGGATAGGCGGTGAGCGCGAAGCCCACGGCAGCAATTGAGGCGAAGCTCGGCGTCGGCCAGCGATCGGGCGCGAGGCCGGTCTGCGGATCGGTGGTTTCCCAGAAGAAGCGGAAGGTGCGTTCCTGAATGTCGCCGATCAGATCCGCGCCGCCCGCCCGCGATGCCGCGAAGTCCGCCATAGGAGCGCAGCCCCCCAGCAGACTGGCCAAGGCTACGCCGCCGGTTCCAAGGAGCGTACGCCGGTCGATCATGCGAAATTCCATTTGCTAATCAAAAAGGTGGACCGGGCGGCATAAGACCGCCCGGTTCTTCCTAAAGTGTCAGAAGCTGAAGCCGGCCGACAGCTTCAGCGTACGCGGCGGGCTGCTGACGCCGTAGCCGACGCGCTCACCGAAGATGGTGGGCGAGTTGGCGGTACGGGTGTTGTCGCCCGGACTTCCGTTGAAGCTGCTGTAATTGCGGTCGTTGAACGCATTGATCACGTCCGCGCGCAGCCGCACTTTCGCGCCATCGTAAAGGAACGGCAGACTGATATATTTGGTCACTGCAAAGTCGAACTGGCGGCGGCCCCACCGATCGCCGTTCGGCTCGACTTCGGTGCCAATCAATTGCCGCTCGAACGGCACGGCAACACCGAGCAGGTTCTTGATGTAAATAGGCGACTGATAGGTAAACTTGCCCGACAGCGTCACGCCGATCGGCACGTCCACACTGCCCGCCATCACGATGCGATGCCGAGGCACGCCGGACGAACGAAGCACCGGATAATCGTCGATCGAAGGATAATCGAGCGAGAAGGTCTCGCCGAATGCGCGGTTCTCCGTCGCATCCGTGTAGGTATAGGTCGCGTCCAGGCTCCAAGGCGATGTCAGCGTGTAGCTCTTGGTGAACTTCACATAGCCGGAATCCGACGTCGTCTCGAGGCCGTTGGTGCCGATCAGAATCGAGCCGTAGCCGGGAGGCGCGAAACCGAAAGGTGATGACGGCGTGTCGGTAGTGCTGTTCGGGTTGTCGAAGAAGAACGACCCGTCCGTGCGCCGATTGCCGAGCAGATACGCGAAGCCGTCCTTGCTCTCGACATGGTTATAGCCAACCTCGAGATTGAAACCCTGAAAACGACCGCGCACGCCAAGGCTGAACTGGTCCGCATAGGGCACTTTCAGATCGTTGTTGATGAAGCGCAATTCGCGGCCACCGCCTGGCGAGCTGTTGGCAAGCTGCTGGCGACCCTCAGGCGTCAGGTAGATCGGGTTGAAGGGAATGCAGGTTGGACTGGGGTTGCAGTTCGCATTCGGGATGGAATTGTTGCCCTGGAAGTTGAACGTGCGCACCTGGAACGAACCGACGCTGATTTCCTGCTGCAGGAAGTCGAACTGGTTGCGGTCGTAGGAGCGGCCATAGCCACCGAACAGCGTGAAGCGTCCGGCATCGTCAAACTGCCAATCGAAGCCCAGTCGCGGCTGGAATGCCCCGGTGAAGGCTTTGCGCTGCGTGCCGTCCGTTATGTAATCGTTGATGTCGTAATCGGCGTTCTGAAGGTTCGGGTAATTCGCCGCCGAGACGGCATCGATATTTTCCTGCGGCGTCACGAAATCCAGGAATGCTGGCGTACGCTCATAATCCCAACGCAAGCCGAGGAAGAGCGTGAGACGCGAGGTGACCTCCCACTCATCCTGCGCGTAAAGGCCGAGCTGGAAGTTGTCCGATTCCACCACCGAATTGCCGGGCCCCGAGGACGCGCCGAACTGGACGCGATAAGGGATCTGGTCGTTGAAGCCTGTCTGACTGAACAGATTGACGTCGTAGGTGTAGAGCGGATTGAAGAAGTTCTGCTGCAGCGTGTTCAGCGTCACCCAGGACGTTTTGAACCCTACCTTGAACGTGTGGTTGTCGAGGCCCGTGTAAGTGAAATCGTCTTGGACGGTATATCCCTTCTGCCCCTTGTCCTGAAAATTCTGGCCGCCGCCGATGCGCAGCAGATCGAACTGGTTGAACGTCGTCGCCCCGGTCGCCGTCGTGCCTTGGACTGTGGCGCGGAAAACCTTTCCGATCTCGATATTGGCCGGCTGCGGCGACCAGGAGACATCCGCATAGCTGACGCGCAGATCGTTGATCCAGTTGTCCGCCGTGTGCTGCCAACGCCCCAGCAAGCGCAGCTCGTCCACTTCGGTCAGAGTCTGCGTTTCCTGCAATGCAACGCCGCCGCCGCCGCTGCGTCCGGTCTCGTCGCGATATTTGGCGGTCACCTCGAACAGATCGCTGTCGGTCGGCACCAGATCGATCTTGCCGAAATAGAGGTTCTCGTTGAACTCCGAATTGAACAGGCCGAAACCGTCCTGATACTGCGCCGGCAAGGCGGAAGGTTGGATGCCACCGCCCGGGAATACGTCGACGGGCCGCTGAATGCGCTTGCCTTCGTAGCTGACGAAGAAGTGCATCAGATCCTTGATGATCGGGCCGCCCAATGCGCCGCCGAACTGCATCGTCTTGGTTTCCACCTTGTCCTGCTTGTTGAAAATCTCCGTGGGAAATTTCTGCCGCAGGTTCTGGTCGGTATAATCGAAGAAACCCTCGCCGTGGAATTCGTTGGTGCCGGACTTCGTCACCGCGGTAATGGCGACGGAGCTGACCTGATCGAACTCCGCCTGATAGTTGGAGCTGATCACGCGATATTCGCCGACGGCGAGCTGCGGGAACGGATTGCCTTCCGAGCTGTCCTGCCCGGTAATGCCGTTCTTCAGCACGAAATCCTTCTGGCTGACGCCGTCGATGAAGACGTTGACGGTGCGGCTGTCCTGCGCACCGCCCTGAATACGCGACTGGCCGGAAGTAGCGCCCTCGATGAACTGCACGCCCGGCGCCAGATCGGCAAAGGCCAGGAAGTTGCGGTTGTTCTGCGGCAGCTGCTCGATCAGGCGCTGGCTGATATTCGTGCCCACTTCGCCGCCCTGGAGCGAGACGATGCGGTTTGCGGTCACCACGATTTCGTTGCCACCGGACGCAGCGCCCTGCGCAGCGGACACCTCGTCCGTCGGTGCGCCGTCCAGTGGGCGGACCGCTTCCGCCGTCGCGGTCTGCGCCGTCGTCAGATCGATATCGAGCCCGGCATTCTGCCCGACGGTGAGCTGAAATGTGTCGGTCTTGCGCGTGCCGTTGGCGAGCGTGATTTCGAGTTGGTAGAAAGCCGGGCGCAGCGAGGCGAAATTATAGCCGCCTTCCGCATCGATGTTGGAGGTGCGGCGATAGCCGGTGTTTACGTCGATCGCGGTCACCTCCGTCGGCGGATTATCCGGGGTCGAGGTGATCGTACCGCGCAAGGAAGCGGACTCCTGTGCGTAAGCGGGCGCAGCGATGGCGACGGTCGTCGACGCGGTGGCAAGCAGAACCGCAAGCCGGGTCATCCGGCCGCGGAGCGCAGGCGAAGCTTTCTTGAGGATGGTCATGATGATCCCTTTTCCCTGTTCCGGACATGTTGGGTGGTTGATGGAGCGGGTCCGGTCGCTCCTGAGCTGGTTTCGCGCACGACAAGCCGCGGCGATGCCATTTCCGTGCGTTGGTCCTGCGCACCGTCGATGATGGCGCAGAGCCGTTCGATCGCGCGCGCGCCGAGCGCGGCGATATCGACGCTCATGGTGGTGACCGACGGGGTCACGAGGCGCGTCAGCGGAATGTCATCGAAGCCCGTCACGGCGATATCGCCGGGGACCGAAAGGCCGCCGCGCCGCAGCGCCACCAGCGCGCCGATCGCCATGCCGTCATTGGCAGCAAACAGCGCGTCGGGGCGGTCATCGGCCCGCATGATCTGCTCGGCCGCGCGCGTGCCCGATTCTTCCAGAAAGTCGCCGGGCAAAACCTGCGGCTCCAGCCCGTTGGCGCGCATGGTTTCTTCATAGCCGCGACGCCGGTCACGCGCCTCGCTGTTGTCCTGCGGTCCCGCGAGATGAGTGATGCGGCTGCAGCCCGTAGCGATCAGATGCTCGGTCATCATCGCCGCGCCGGCATGATTGTCGATCCGCAGTTCGGCATGATCATGTTCATCGGTGCCGCAATTAAGCAGCAGCACCGGAAGCGCGCTTGGCAGCTGCGCAAACAGCAGTTCGGGGTCGATATGCGGTGCCATCACGACCAATCCGTCAACGCGCCCGCGCATCGTGCGCAGCGCGGCGACCGCGGGGCTAGGCTCGGAATGCACATTGGAGAGCAGAAGCTGAAAATCCCGCGTCGACGCGGCGCCGTCCATGCCGCGTACGAGTTCGGAGAAGAATTCGCCGTGGAGATCGGGAAGAACCACGCCGATACTGCCGGTTCGTGAAAGGCTGAGATTGCGTGCCCCGGCATGGGGCGTGAAACCGAGGGCAAGCGCCGCCGCTTCCACCTTTTCGCGCATTTCGGGACGGACATTGCTATGGCCGTTGATCACGCGCGAAACCGAGGCAACCGACACGTTTGCCTCGCGCGCTACGTCGCGGATCGTCGGACTGGACATCGTCCCTTCGCCTCTCCCTTGCCGAACGCTTTCGTTCGGTTGCCCGGCCTTTGCTGCCGAGTCTCTCTTGACTTCATGTAACCGGTTACATCAGATAAGCCGCATGATCAATAGATGCGCTGCGCACGGCTTGCTGCTAGCGACGGACGCATCGAGCGGGAGGGCTTAATTCGATGAACGATCTGCAGATTTCACGGCGCGCTTTGATGATGGGCGCGGCCGCTACGACGGCGTGGCTCGCCAGTCCCGTGCGCGCGCTCACGCAGTCCGCAGGTGCATCGCTTAGCTTGCCACCTTCGCTCGAGCGCTTGATCGCCGAAATGACGCTGGAGGAGAAAGCGGGCCAGCTCACGCTTCTTGCGGCTGCCTGGTCCGGCGGCGCTGCGACCACGCTGAACCCGGCTGGCGCTAGCAGCAATTTCGAAGCGCAGGTCGATCAGGCCCGCCGCGGCCGGCTGACCGGCGTATTCAACGGGAACGGTGCGGAAATGGCGCGCCAGATGCAGATCGCGGTGATGGAAGGCTCGCGCCTCAAGATTCCTTTGATTTTCGCCTCCGACGTCATTCACGGTTTCCGCACCGTCTTTCCCGTGCCGCTGGGCGAAGCGGCCAGCTTCGAACCGGAACTCGCAGAGCGCACAGCGCGCGCCGCTGCGATTGAAGCTTCTGCCGCCGGCATCGACTGGACCTTTGCGCCGATGGTCGATGTCGCCCGCGATGCGCGCTGGGGGCGCGGTGTCGAAGGCGCCGGCGAGGATGTGTTGCTGGGCGAGCTGATGGCCGCAGCGCGTGTGCGCGGCTTTCAGGGCAATGATCTGACGGGCGACCAGAATCTGCTCGCCTGCGCCAAGCATTTCGCAGCCTATGGTGCGGCCGAAGCAGGGCTCGATTATAACACCGTGGATGTTTCGGAACGCACGCTGCGCGACGTTTATTTCCCACCGTTTGAGGCCGCCTTCGATGCCGGAGCGCTGACCACCATGGCCGCCTTCAACGAACTGTCGGGCGTGCCCGCCACGGCCAATCGCTGGCTCCTGACCGACGTGCTGCGCGGCGAATGGAAATTCCCCGGCTTCGTGGTGTCGGACTATACTGGTGATGAAGAACTGATCGCCCATGGCTTTGCAGCCGACGCGCGCGATGCCACTAAGCTCGCTTTCCTGGCGGGCTGCGACATGAGCATGCAGAGCAGCTTGTACATCGATCATCTCCCCTCGCTGGTCGAGGAAGGCGAGGTGCCGATGGCGATGGTGGACGAATCCGTGCGCCGCGTTCTCGCGGTGAAACACAAACTCGGGCTGTTCGACGATCCCTATCGCCGCATCGATCCGCGCCGCGAGACCACACGCATTCGGACAAAAGACATGCTTTCGCTGGCACGCGAGGCCGGACGCCGGTCTATCGTCATGCTGAAGAATGACGGCGACCTGCTGCCGCTTTCCAAGAGCGGACAGAAAATCGCGATTATAGGTCCGTTTGCAAGCGGGCAACACGATCTTGTCGGTCCGTGGAATGTCTACGGCACGGATGCCGATGCGGTCGATCTCGCCACCGGCGTACGCGCCGCGGTGCGCGACCCATCGACGGTAAGCGTCACCGAAGGCTGCGAAGTCGATGCGCCGATCGAAGGCGGAATCGACGCGGCGGTCGCGGCTGCCAACTCCGCAGACGTTGTGCTGCTCGCGATCGGCGAGAGCACGAATATGTCGGGCGAGGCGCAATCGCGCGTCAGCATTAGCGTCCCCGATGCGCAGCTCGCACTGGCCGAAGCGGTGGCGGCCACAGGAAAGCCTGTTGTCGTTATCCTGAAAAATGGCCGCGCCATGGTGCTCGATGGCGCGGTGGGCGATGCGCGCGCCATCCTCGTCACCTGGTTCCTGGGTTCCGAAAGCGGTCCAGCAACCGCGGACATATTGTTCGGCGAAGAAAGCCCCTCGGCTCGCCTGCCGGTCAGCTTCCCCTTCGCGACCGGTCAGGAGCCCTATTATTACGCGCACAAGACCACCGGGCGCCCCAATCCGGAAGGAGAGCTGCAGCCTTACAAGGCGCATTACCGGGAATATCCGAACAAGGCGCGATACCCGTTCGGCCACGGTCTGACTTATGGCGACGTCAGCTATTCGGACCTCAAGATGGGTGCGGACCGGATGTCGTGGAACGGCAAAATGATGGTTGAGGCCACCGTCCGCAACAGCGGCAAGCGCACGGCCGAAGAGGTGGTGCAGCTTTACATTCACGATGCCGCGGCCAGCATCACCCAGCCGGTTGGCGAATTGAAGGCGTTCGAGAAGGTGAAACTGGCTCCCGGCGAGAGCAAGACCGTTAGCTTCGAATTCACCCGCACCGATCTGGAATTCGTCGGCCAGAAGCTGGGCCCGACGGTGGAGCCGGGACTGTTCCGTATCTGGATCGCGCCGTCGGCTCAGGCGGACGGGGTTTCGGGCAGCTTCATGTTGATGGCGCCGGGCTGATCCATCCGGCTAATCGAACGGCGTGTCGCACGCCTCTGCGTTCAGTTGCCGTGCCGCGATCTCCTGCAACTTCACCGCGACGTCCGGGGACAAGCCGAGCTCGCCGGCCGCTTTCTCGTCCCGGCCGAGAGCGCGCGGGTCTTTGCCGGTAATCGAGCCGAGCAGCACCAGCGCCTCCAGATAATAGCCATAGGCGCTGGCATGATAATGGTCGAACGACCACAGATCCACCTGCCCCCAAGAGGTACCGTCATACGGGTTGGCGTCGGCAACCCCCGCCGCGACCGCGCAATTGAACGCCTCGCCGACCGGGTTGACCCGATCGACCGCCTTGTTCGCCGCTATGGCCGCGTCATATCCACGGCGCACATCCAGCGCCATTTGGTAGATCGACCGGCCGGTCCACGGTTTGTCAGGCTTGTAGGTGAGATCGGGCCGGGACCAGGTGGACGTCAGGCCGATATCCACTTTGGGATTGCGGCCCTCGAACATCTCCCCGAATTTGCGGGAGTAGGTGACGAGGTTGGCAGGATCGGCCGGCTTGTCAGGGTTCAGCGTGCTATAATCCTGCAGCGCGACATGGTCCCACGCTCGATCGAGCAGCGCGGCCTTGTTGTTCCAGTGCCATTCGAGCGACTTGCCCGGTGATGTCTCCAGATAGACATCGTAATTCAGGCCAAGCTCCTCGGTGAATAGCTTGAACAGAGCCGGCACGCCGCCGACACCCTCCCCGTTCAGATCGGTCACACTGTCCGCGCGATAATGCCAGACCGGAGAGAGCGCGCCGAAGGTGAAGCTGTTGCCGACGAACAGCACCGTTTGCGCCGGAGCTGCCGCATCCGTCGTCGCCGTCTGCGTCTGCGCCGCGGCAACCATCGGCGCTCCGAGCAGAAGAAAAGATGCGAAGATCAACTTGAGGCGCATGGTCTAAACTCCGGTTGAGGCAGCGGGGTTATTCGGCTGCTGCGGCAAGCCTCTGGAAGAATTGCAGCCGCTCCGTCGTCAGCTTGCGCGAAGAGGCGACCGGCCAATTTGAGACCACTGCGAACACGATGCGCTGCTCAGGCATGATCGTGATCCCCTGTCCGAAGATACCCTGCGCGCCATAAGCGTTGCCGGGATAGGTCCACCATTGATAGCCGTAGCCGAAGCCCGGCACGCCGATGTCGGCATGGCTGGTCCCGGCCTCGGCAAACCAGATTGCGGGCACCTGCCCCTTCCCGCCTTCCAGCGCGAACAGCCCCATGCGCGCATAGTCCGACAGGCGCAGCATGATGCAGCATCCACCGGTGTTTCCACCGCCGGTATCGATCTGCCAGAACAGGTCTCCGGCAAATCCGGCCGGATCGACGATCTTGCGCTTGGCATAATGGGTCAGGCTTTCGCCGGTCGCGCGCCGCACGAGCACGCCGATCAGGTTGGTCTCGCCGGTCTTGTATTCCCACTTCTGGCCGGGCGGATATTTGCGCTTCAGCTGGCGCATATAGGCAACCGTCGGATCGACGCCGGCCGGCACCGGATCGCTGAACAGGCGCACGACGTCGCTGGTAGGATCGGTATAATCCTCGTCCCACGCGACACCGGAAGTCATCGTCAGAAGCTGCACTACGGTGACGCCGTCATAACCGCTGCCCTTCAGTTCCGGGATGTACCGAGTCACCGGATCGGACAGCGCCGCGATCTTCCCGTCCGCGATCGCCGCGCCGACCAACGTGGACGTGAAGCTCTTGGCGACCGAGAAACTGGTCCAGCGATCCTGTGCGGTCATGCCGAGGCCGTAGCGCTCCAGCCGGACCTTGCCGTCCTGGATCATCATCAGCCCGGCGATCTGCTGCTCCTTCATGAACGCATCGATCGCCGCCTCGTTGAACGGAAGCGGTGTGCCCTTCGGCAGCGCGCGCGGCTTTGGCGACGCCTTCGCCGTCGTACCCGGAAACAGCGCGTCCATCCGGCGGAAATTGGCGGAGCGCGCGGCCTGATCCCAGAACAACACCTGCGCGCTGGCCTTGCGCAGTTCGGCCAGATCTTCCGGCGTCATCTGCGCAGTAGCGGCAGCGGCATTGCTGGAGGCTTCCGGCGCGGGCGCAGGCATACAGGATATCGCAGCAAAAGCCGCGGCGAATGGCAGAAAGCGTTTCATGGCCGTTCCTTGATAAGCGTCACCTGCGCGACGTCGATCCCGCCGCCGCGGAAACCGCCTTCGCAATACATCAGATAATAGCGCCACAGCCGCACGAAGCGATCATCGAATCCGGACGGAAGCTGTCCAGCTTCCACCGCCGCGTCGAACCGCTCACGCCACAGCTTCAGCGTGCGGGCATAGTCCAGACCCATGTCGCGCTGATCGGTCCAGGCCAGCCCCCTCGCCTCCGCCAGCGCGCGAAAGCGGCTTTCGGACAGCAGCATCCCGCCAGGGAAGATATAGGTCTGGATGAAATCCGCGCTCGCGGCATAGGATTCGAAGATATCGTCTGCGATGCGGATATATTGCAGCCCGGCGCGGCCTCCAGGCTTCAGGTTCGCGGCGATGGAATCCAGATAAGCGGGCCAATATTTCTGCCCGACAGCCTCCACCATCTCCACGCTGGCGATCGCGTCGAAGGAATGTGCGCCTTCTTCCTTCAGCACGTCGCGGTAGTCGGTCAGCGTAAAGGCGAGGCGCGAGGCATCCGGACATCCGGCAGTGCGCGCCTGCGCGGCGTGCTGTTGCTCCACCGACAGCGTGATGCCGCGATAATCGATCGCAAACCGCTCGCACGCCCGCGCGGCGAGCCCGCCCCAGCCGCAGCCGATCTCCAGCAGGCGCGATCCGTCTTCCAGCGCCAGCCGGTCGAGCAACGCGTCGATCTTGCGCCGCTGCGCGCTTTCCAGAGGCTCGCCATCATTTTCTGCAGAAGCGTCCGCGAACAGCGCGCTCGAATAGCTCATCGTCTCGTCGAGCCAGAGCTCATAGAAATCATTGCCGAGATCGTAATGATATTCGATGTTCCGACGCGCCTTGGCCGGGCTGTTGTCGCGCAGCCAGTGGCGCAGCTTGCCGAGCCATTTCCACGGCCCCCGCGAACGCGCTGACTGGCCCAGCGGCACGCGGTTGCGCATGAACAGATCGAACAAGACCACCGGGTCCGGGCTGGACCACTGGCCAAGATCCCAGGCGCGGTACCAGCCCGCCGATCCGCCCGCGATGAGGTGCAGCAGCGCGCGCCAGTCGGCGAGGTCGACCTGCGCCACCGGGCCGGGCTTCCGGCAGCCGAGAATACGGAACTCGCCATCGGGCAAGGTGGCTTCGATCCCGCCCTCCGCCAGACCGTTATCGATCCGGTCCAGCACCCGGTGCATGCTGGGCGCGAGCAGGCGTGACAGCACCCCGCCGCCAAGCGCTATGCGCTGCCGGGTCAAGTGCTTGGCCCTGTTGGACGCCGGAGCATTCATCCCATCGCCCATGCCGCATGGCGCGCGCGAAGGCAATCGGGCGAGCGCTATCCCGGAACCGCGGCGGAGCCGGCGAGCAGCCCGCCGTCGAGGGTCAGCTCCGCGCCGGTCATGTAGGCCGCCTCGTCAGAGGCCAGCAGAACCGCGAGCGCCGCGACTTCTTCCGGTGTGCCGAAGCGCTTCATCGGCGTGTCGGCGACCAGTGCGGCCATCGTCTCCTCACGCTCGGCGCCCTCCCCCAACATCGGCTCCCACATCGGCGTCAGGATCGCCGCGGGATGGATCGAGTTGCACCGAATCGCGAGATTTTGCTGCGCACAATAAAGCGCTACCGTCTTCGTGTGATTGCGCACCGCTGCCTTGGACGCGGCATAAGCGGCGGCAGCCGGAATGCCGACGAGGCCGGAGCGCGAGGAGATGTTGATGATCGATCCCTTCCCCGCCGCCCGCATCGCCGAAATGGCGTAGCGGCAGCCGAGAAAGGTACCGTCGCTGTTTACCGCATGCACCGCGCGCCAATCTGCAAGCGAAGCGTGCTCCGGATCGTGCACCATACCTTCTTCCAGACCGGTGATACCGGCATTGTTCACGAGCACGTCGAGCCGCGGCACGGACTTCGCAACGGCATCCCAGGCCTCCTCGCAAGCGACATCCAGCCAGTGAAATTGGCCTCCGATGTCCTCGGCGATGGCGCGTCCGTTCTGCTTGTCGATATCGGTGACGATCACCGCCGCGCCCTCGGCATGAAATGCGCGCACGATCGCTTCGCCGATGCCGCGCGCGGCGCCCGTTACAAGGCAGGTCCTGCCTTCCAGTCTTTGCATGAAAATAGTCCTGTGAATGCCGGCAGCGCACAGCCCGCCCGCCGGCCAAATGCCCTTATCGGGCGACAATGCTTCGTGGGTTCAGAAGCGCTTGTTCACTGGACCTGCTCCCCAGGACTAGACTTCGCCGAAGCCTATACGCCGGATCGTCCCGACGTCAAATCCGCCTAGAGCCGGACCGGCCTAGCTCTTGATTTTCTCATAAGCGGCCAGCGCACGTTCCCGCGCTTCCTTATGGCCGATGATCTTCTTGGGATAATCGCTCGGCCGGCAGCCCGCCTCCTCGGGATCGTGGATCGCATCATCCGGCAGATCGGCAAGTTCGGGCACATAATCGCGAATATAGGCCGCCGCGTCGAATTTATCGGACTGGGTTAGCGGGGCCATGATGCGCGAAAACATATTGCTGTCCACACCGGTGCCGGCGATCCACTGCCAGTTGACCGCGTTATTACCGTAATCGGCATCGACCAGGCAGTCCCAATACCACTTCTCGCCCTCGCGCCAGTCGATCAGCAGATGCTTGATCAGGAAGCTGGCGCAGATCATCCGGACCCGGTTGTGCAGCCATCCATGCTTCCACAGCTGGCGCATGCCTGCATCGACGATCGGATAGCCGGTGCGGCCGTGGCACCAGCGATCGAATTCCTCGCGCACCGTGGAGGACCGGAAATCGCGCCACTCCAGGTCCTCGAACCGTTCTCGATAGCCCTGCCGGCCATAATCCGGGAACTGCATAATCACATTCTGCGCATAATCGCGCCATGCGAGCTCCTTCAGGAACACGGTGGCATCGCCCTCGGCGTCCTGAATACGATGCCACACATAGGTTGGGGAGACTTCGCCGAAATGCAAATGCGGGCTAAGTCGTGAGCTGCCGTCTTCGGAAGGCAGATTGCGGCGATCGTCATAGTCTGCGGACTGATCGCGAAAGCTGTTCACGCGCGATCGGGCGGCGGCCTCGCCCGGCGTCCACAGGTCGTCGAAATCTGATGCCCAGTTCGGGCTGGTCGGCAGCAGCTTCCAGTCGTCCAGATCATCGCTGTCCGGCCATTCGCCCGGAGCGTCAATGGACTGCGGCGCGCGGATCGCATCCTCAGGCGGCATTTCCTCGCGCAGTGCTTTCCAGAAGGGCGTGTAGATCTTGTACGGATCGCCCGATCCGGTGGTGACGCTACCCGGTGGCTTCAGATAGTTTCCGTCGCGAAGACACAGCTCGCACCCATCGCCAAGCTGCGCCTTCAGTTCGCTTTCCGCCTCCATCCACCAGGGCTCGTAGTGGCGGAGTGCGTGGATTTCCTTCACGTCATGCTGCGCAGCAATTGCGCAGAGCGCGGAAACGCAATCGCCTTGCCGAAGGATGAGGCGGCTGCCCTTGTCGCGCAGATCGGCGTCGAGTGAGGCCAAGCTGTGATGCAGCCACCAGCGGCTCGCCGCGCCCATCGCATGATCGCCCGCCCGGTCATCATCGAGCACATAGACGGGAATGACAGGGCCCGCCTTTGCCGCGGCGCGCAGTGCCGGTTGGTCCGATAGGCGCAAATCGCGCCGCAGCCAGAGGATCACAGGTGCTGTCATGGCGGTCTCTCCAGTGAGAAAGCAGCGCCCGGGCGGGCACGGTTCAAACCGAACGACCTCGCTGCGAAGGTCGTTCCGGGCGGCGGCGGCATGATGCCGTCATTCGCGTCCGGTTATCGAGGCAGCTCGACCGTACGGCTGAACTGGCCGCCGGCACGGTCGCCGGAAAAACGGGCGTCCGATACGGTGACCGCGACGCCGTTCGGCCGCCGCTCGATTGTCGCGACCGGGGCGAGCGACCAATAGAGGAGAGCGGCCAGCTGATCGTCTTCAGCCGCGGCGCGGGCGACGGCGGGATCGTTCATCTGCGTTTCAATGGGGCTGCCCACCGCCTGCATACGATTGGAAAGCGCATCATAGGATGCGCGCCCGAGCGTGGTCCCGCGCTGCCAGATGATCTCGCGTCGCCAGAATTTCACCGGTTCTTCCTGTGCCATCACGAAATCGGGCTCGATACTGTACAGCCCTTCGGCCAGCACCTTTGTCGCGTGCTCGGCCTTCAGCGACAGCGCTGCATTGACGCCGGTGTAAGCGACCACAATGGCAAGCCCGATGATGGCAGGACGGCGCCACTCCGGCCGCTTCGCCTTTTCCCATCGGCGAGAGAGCCAGATGGCGAAGGCGAGAGCGGACCATATCCAGACATCGATGATGAACAGCGTGTCGCCGTGAAACCAGCGGTCGCTGAAGGGGGCGAGTAGCTGGATGCCATAGGTGTTCATGAAATCGAGCAGCGGGTGACTGATCCCACCGATATAGCATAGCGCGACGAGCCATCCGAGGCGCACCGTATCGCGGCCGAGAGGGCGCCGGTCCCATTGCTGCCACCAGCGGGCATCGACGTCCCGGTCGCCACGACCGCTCTGCCAACGGTCAAGCTGCCAGAGCAGCAGCGCCAGCAGGAACGGCAGCAGCAGAAAGCCGCCGATCCCGTGGGTGAAGCCGCGATGATATTGAATGTAGGGCAGCCCGAAGAGCGGCTGCGAAACGATGTCGATGTCCGGCAAATTGGCGCTGACGATCAGCGCGGCGATGCCGAGACCGGTCTTGCGCTTCAGCCCGGCCTGCCCCAGCGCCCAGCCGGTCAGCGAATGGGTGAAATTGTCCACAGGAGGCGCCCGACCCTACAGGTCGGGGCCGGGGTCCGTCACCGTCCAGGTCTGGCCCTTGCTGACCAGGCGCTGTAGGTCGGGCGTCTTGCCCTTGCTCGCCTCTTCAATCTGATCGACCACCGCGCTCTCGAAGGTTTCGCGCGGATCGTCATACAGCACGCCGAGCGCCTTGGGGAACGGGCCGAAGGGCATTTCGACCAGCATCTGCGCCATCATGCGGTTGGTCACATCGTGCACCCGCACGCCCGCGCCCTGCCAGTCCCCGTCGATCACATCGACCACTTCCAGCTTCAGCGACTGATCGTTCAGCTTCAGGCCCTTGGCGCCCTTATCGAACAGCATCGGCTCGCCATCGGTCAGCCACAGCTGGCCGGTTGCCGCGTTTTTCTTCTCGGTGAAGTCGGCGAACACGTCCTTGTTGTAGACGATGCAGTTCTGGAAGATCTCGATGAACGCCGCGCCCTTGTGTCGGTGCGCCGCCTTCAGCACGTCCGGCAAATCCTTCGACACGTCGAACCCGCGCGCGATAAAGCGTGCGCCGGAACCCAGGGCGAAACTGCACGGTTCGGCCGGATGATCGACCGATCCGAACGGCGTCGACGGCGTGGTCGTGCCTTCGCGGCTCGTGGGCGAATACTGGCCTTTGGTGAGCCCGTAGATCTCGTTGTTGAACAGCATGATCTGGCAATCGAGATTGCGGCGCAACAAGTGCATCATATGGTTGCCGCCGATCGACAGACCATCGCCGTCGCCGGTGATGATCCACACATCGAGTTCCGGGTTGGCAAGCTTCACGCCTGTCGCGACCGCAGGCGCGCGCCCGTGGATCGTGTGGAAGCCATAGGTTTCCATATAATAAGGGAAGCGGCTGGAGCAGCCGATGCCGGAAACGAACACGGTCTTGGACGGATCGGCGCCGATCTGCGGCATGGTGCGCTGCACCGCCTTCAGGATCGCATAGTCGCCGCAACCCGGGCACCAGCGCACCTCCTGGTCGGTCTCCCAGTCCTTCAGCGTGGTCGTGATGGAAGTCATCTCGTTCATGGAAACATCTCGCTCAGGAATAGATCTTCCAAATAAGGAAGACCACAACCGCCAGCATCAACAGCAGCGGCAATACGGGTTTGGGCTTCGGATCGTCTTCGGGCCAGGGGCCAGGCATCAAAGGGCATCCTCGATCGCCATCTCGATCTCGGCGATGGTGAACGGCTGGCCCGTCACCTTGTTTAGCGGCTCGGCATCGATCAGATACTGATCGCGCAGCAGCGTCTTCAGCTGGCCGGTGTTCATCTCCGGCACGATCACCTTGTCATAACCGCGCAGCAGATCGCCGAGATTGGACGGCATCGGCCAGATATGGCGGATATGGATGTGGGAGACATCCTTGCCCTCGCGGCGCATGCGGCGCACCGCCTGATGGATCGGCCCGAAGGTGGAGCCCCAGCCCACTATGGCAAGCTTCCCGCCCGCCTCGCCCAGCGTGACCTCCTGATCGGGGATCGAGCTGGCGACACCGTTCACCTTAGCAGCGCGGATCGCCGTCATCTGCGCATGGTTTTCCGGGCTGTAATCGATATGGCCGCTGCCGGCCGCCTTCTCGATGCCGCCGATGCGGTGCATCAGGCCCGGGGTTCCCGGCTTCACCCAGGGCCGCGCCAGCTTCTCGTCGCGCGCATAGGGCTGGAAACCGTCTTCGGGTGCCTCTTCCAGGAATCTGACCTCGAACGGCGCATAGCCGTCCATATCCGGCACCTTCCAGGGCTCGGCGGCATTGGCAATATAGCCATCGGTCAGGAGCATGACCGGCGTCATATATTCCACCGCGATGCGAACCGATTCGATCGCGCAATCGAACAGGTCGGCGGGCGAACGCGCGGCAATCACGGGCATCGGCGCATCGCCGTTCCGGCCGAAAACCGCCTGATAGAGATCGGATTGCTCGGTCTTCGTCGGCAGACCCGTGGACGGGCCGCCGCGCTGGGAGTTCACGATGACGAGCGGCAGCTCGGTCATGATCGCCAGGCCCATCGCCTCACCCTTCAGCGCGATACCGGGGCCCGATGAGCTGGTGACGCCGAGCTGCCCGGCATAGCTCGCGCCGATCGCCGAGCAGATCGCCGCGATCTCGTCTTCGGCTTGGAAGGTGGTGACGTCATATTCTTTCAGGCGTGAAAGATGGTGCAGCACGGCAGAGGCCGGCGTGATCGGATAACCGCCGAAGAACATCGGCAGGCTGGCCAGCTGCGCGCCTGCAACCAGCCCGAGCGCTACCGCTTCGGCGCCGTTGACGGTGCGGTACAGCCCCGGTTCGGCGGGCGCGGGATCGACATGATGCTGCTTCAGCGGGCCGCTGATCTCGGCCGTCTCGCCATAAGCATGGCCGGCGTTCAGCGCGGCGATATTGGCTTCGGCAATATCCGGCTTCTTCGCGAACTTGGCATTCAGCCAGTCGACGATCGGCTGGCGATCCCGGTCGAACATCCAGAGCGCCAGGCCCAGCGTCCACATGTTCTTGCAGCGCAGCGCCTCTTTATTGCCCAATCCGAAGGGCTTTACCGCTTCCAGCGTCAGCGCGCTGATGTCGAACGCAAGAACATCGTAAGGGGCAAGGCTGCCGTCCTCTATCGGGTTCGTCTCATATTTGGCCTTGTCTAGATTGCGCTTCCCGAACTCGCCGGTGTCGGCGATGATCAGTCCGCCCTCGCGCAGCGAACCGACATTGGTCTTGAGCGCTGCCGGGTTCATCGCAACGAGCACGTCGGGGCGATCCCCGGCGGTCTCGATCGCAGCCGAACCGAAGTTGATCTGGAACGCTGAAACGCCGAACAGCGTGCCTTGCGGCGCGCGGATCTCGGCCGGGAAATCCGGGAAGGTCGCGAAGTCGTTGCCGGCCATGGCGGAGGAGAGCGTGAACTGTCCGCCCGTCAACTGCATGCCGTCACCGCTGTCGCCCGCGAAGCGCACCACGACGCGCTCTGCCGTCGCTGCCGGTTTTTTGTTGTCCACTGCCGTCGCCATGAGCGGCCTTTCAATCATGATCGTTATTGCGTTCGGGCCGAAGTAGGACAGGCAAGTCTATCGCGCAAATTAGAAAATCTGTGGCCCACCCATCCATCGGTTCGCCGATTTGATTTTGACAGCGCGCTTACGCCCCGTCAGTGATGGCGCCACACCGAAAGTGAAGGATGCTCCATGGCCGATCTCCATGTCCGTGACGACGTGCGCAAGTTCCTCGATATGCTTGAACAAATGGGCGGAAAGGCCGCGCATGAGGGCACGCCCGCAGAGGCCCGCATGGCGTTCAACATGATGACGCCGCTGGGCGATCTGGAACCGGTCGACCTGGCCGTCATCACCGATATGCATTGCGATGGCCCCGCCGGGCGTATCCCGCTGCGCTATTACGATGCCCGCGCAGATCGCGGCGACAGCCCGGTGATCCTGTTCCTTCATGGCGGCGGCTTCGTGATCGGTAATCTCGATACGCACCATCCCTTTTGCACCTCGCTTGCCAATGCGCTCGATCTGCCGGTGGTAGCCGTCGATTATCGCTTGGCGCCGGAGCACCCCTTCCCCGCCGCGCCCGATGATTGCGAGGCAGCCGCGCGCTGGGTCGCTTCGAACCCGGCCGCGCTGCCGTTCACGCCGACCGGCCTGGTGCCGTGCGGTGATAGCGCCGGCGGCAACCTTGCCATCGTCACCGCCCGCGCGCTTCAGAAGGAGCCCGCGGATGTGCCGGTTGTGGCCCAGTTCCCGGTCTATCCGGTGGTCGATTCGCAGGGCGAATATGAAAGCTTCCGCGAATGCTCGGAAGGATTCCTGCTGACCGCCGAGACGATGGAGTGGTTCGGCAAGCAATATGCCGCAGAGGCCGGAAACGAGCGCAATGACGTGCTGAATCAGGATCTTGCCGGCACCCCGCCGACGCTGGTCGTCACCGCCGGGCTCGATCCGCTGCGCGATCAGGGCAAGGCCTATGCCGCCAAGCTGCGCGATGCCGGCGTGTCGGTTCGCGAGATGACGGCGGACGGCAACATCCACGGCTTCATCTGCATCCGCAAGCTGATCCCTTCCAGTCAGCAGGACATCGATCAGATGTTCGTGCTCATGAACGAAACGCTCGAAGAGGTTGGAGCCAAGTAATGAGCGAGACCACCACCCTTCAGATCGGAAGAGC
>JBELIU010000165.1:0-6439 GCA_042090735.1 Novosphingopyxis sp.
GTTGCTTCGACAAGCTCAGCACGAACGGGTCTGGTTTTTCGGAGCCAGTTGGATCGGTTGATTCGCTGTCCCCAATCGCCACATGCATCGCGATGCTCCACGTCGTCCACCATCGCGATTACATGGCACCGCCGCCGGAACGCGGCACCTTCAAATTCGATAAATATCAGCTCGTCATGATCTGCCTGCGCGAAAGCGGCGCAGCGATGACCGAGCATGCGCCGCCGCCGATGCCACGCGACTGGCTCGCCGCCGTGCACGATCCGGATTATGTCGACAGCGTGCTTGCCGCCGACGTGCCGCGTGAAAAGGAGCGGCGCATCGGATTTCCCGTCACGCAGCATATTGCGCAGCGCGTGCAGCACACCAACGGCGGCACCTGGCGCGCGGCGCATCTGGCGATGGAGCACGGGTTCGCGGCGAACAGCGCGGGAGGCAGCCATCATTCGCTGCACGATACCGGTGCGGGTTACTGCGTGTTCAACGATCTCGCCGTCGCCGCCAACCGGCTGATCGCGCAGGGCGATGCGGCGCGCATCCTGATCGTCGATTGCGATGTGCATCAGGGCGACGGCACCGCTTCGCTGACCGCGGGACGCGAGGATATCGTCACCTTCTCGATGCATGCGGAGAAGAATTTCCCGGTGCGCAAGGCCCGGTCCGATCTCGATATCGGGCTGCCCGACGGCACTGGAGACGATGCCTATTTGGCGGCGCTGTCCACGCATCTGCCACGCCTGCTGGATGATGTGCGGCCCGATCTGGTGCTCTATCAAGCGGGCGTCGATCCGCATGGCGAGGACAAATTGGGGCGGCTGGCGCTCACCGATGCGGGGCTGGAGCAGCGGGACCGCTTCGTGATCGGGGAAGTCCGCCGCCGCGGGCTGCCGATCGCGAGCGCCATGGGCGGCGGCTACGGGCAGGACCAGCGCGCCGTCGCCCAGCGCCATGCCAATGCGATGCTGACGATGGCGGACGAGAACGCGAAATATCCGCCGCCGCCCGAGCAACGGGCGGCCCTCGTGTCGCCGTCGTAAAATTGGCGTTTTTGGCTCACGGCTTTCCGGTCGGCCCATCCGATTGCTATCATGGTCGCGGTCGTGATCGGGGGGCCGAAGCACAACGGCTGTAGACACGCATCCTCCGTCCCTCGATAGCGCCGCTGATGGCCGAGCGTCCGATCCTGCCCGTCCTCGTCGCCTGCCTCGGCATCGGCAGCTTTTCGCTGATGGACGCGCTGATGAAGGCCCTGGTGCTGACCATCGGCGTCTACGATGCGATGCTATGGCGTTCGCTCGCCGCGCTGGCGATGCTGTTGCCGCTATACCTAATCCTGCGCCGCCGGCAGCGACCCACGCGCGCGGCGATGCGGCTGCATCTGCGCCGCTCGCTCGTCCTCCTGCCCATGGCGCTCAGCTTCTTCTGGGCGCTGGGGGAATTGCCTCTGGCGGAGGCGATCGCTCTAAGCTTCATCGCGCCGGTGATAGCGCTGTACCTCGCGGCCTTGCTGTTGGGCGAGACGATCGGGCGCAGCGCGATCATCGCATCCGCACTGGGCCTTCTGGGTGTGGCGGTGATCGTCGGCGGGCGACTGAGCGGGGACTATGATGCGGACGCGTTGCTGGGCGCGGCGGCGGTGCTCTTTTCGGCCTGCCTTTTCGCCTACAATCTCATCCTCGCGCGGCGGCAGGCGCAGATTGCGGGACCGATGGAGATCGCGTTCGTGATGGGCGTGCTCATCGCCGGATATTATGCGCTTGCCGCGCCATGGCTCGCCGCCGTTCCGGATGCGGCTGCGTGGCCTGCGATCCTGGGCGCAGCGGCGCTGTCCTCCATCTCGCTGCTGCTGCTCAGCTGGGCCTATGCGCGGGCCGAGGCGCAGGTGCTGATTCCGGTGGAATATACCGCGTTTCTGTGGGCGAGCCTGTTCGGCTGGCTGTTCTTTGCGGAAAGGCCCGGCTGGCCCGTGCTGGCGGGCGCCGCACTGATCGTCACCGGCAGCCTCATCGCTGCCCGCGCGAAGCCGAAGCTGGTGCAGACGGTGGAGATCGACGCGGTCTGAGGCGGCGCCTAGTTTTTGCGCGCGCGCCAATCCTCGCGGGTCTGACCCCAGCTCTGCACCTCCTTGTCGCCAAAGGGCGCGGGCATGCGCGTCGGGCCTTCGAGGCGCGATCCGAGCCTTTCGGCAAGCTTGATCGAAGCCGCGTTTTTCGGCGCGATGATATGGTGCACCGCGTCCCAGCCGAGCACGTCGAAGGCATAATCGATCGCCGCAACTGCAGCCTCGCGCGCATACCCCTTGCCCGCAAAATCGCGCGCCACGGCCCAACCAACCTCGTCGACCGGCCAGTCGGCCGGGCGCCATGGCCCAGCGCGGCCGATCCAGCGGCCACTCGCCCGTTCGATCATGGAAAACATGCCGAAGCCGTTGATATGCCAGCTTCCGGCCATGCAACACCAAGCGCGCCATACCTCGGACCGCGGCTTTACCCCGCCGAGATGTTCCATCGTTTCGGGTTCGGAATAAAAACCGACGACCGCTTCGAAATCTTCCGCTGCGGGCGGGCGCAGGATCAGCCGCTGGGTGACGAGCAGGGGACCGTTCAACATAAAAGCTGCGCCTTCTGTAGGAAAAGGCCAGCCATAGACCGGTTTGCGCGCATGAAAAAGGGCGCCCCTCGCCGTGAGGGGCGCCCGTTCGCGTGACGTATCGTCGGCTTAGCGGCAGCGCAGTCCGCCGCGGTCGATCTGACGGCCCAGCAGGCCGCCGCCCACCGCGCCGATAATCGCGCCGATGGTGCGGTTCTGGCGGCCCGCGACTTCTGAGCCGGCGATGGCGCCCAGCGCTCCGCCGATGACGAGACCCGCGGTGCCGTCGTCGCGGCGGCAGCGATAGCGACCGTCGTCGCCGCGCCAGATGCGGTCGTTCCGGCTCAACTGGCGCTCATAGGCGCGGTCCTGCTGCGCATAATAGCGGCTCTCCTCACGGGCGCGCTGGCGCTCCCATTTGCGCTGCTTCTTGTAGTGGCCGTAATGGCGGCCCTGATCGGCGTGGACCGCGGCGCCTTCGGTGAGCGGGCCCAGATCGGGCGTCGGAACGGTCAAAGTCAGCGCGGCGGCTGCGGCGAGGAACGCGGTTTTCATCCTCTATCTCCTTGGCTGGGGCCGTCCGGGGCGGGCGACCGTTTGTTATCAGAACAGTTCATGTTTAGCGGCAGTTTCCTGAACATTTGACGACAAGGCGAGCCGTTGCGAAACGTCGATGAACAGCGTCGTGGCTGAACGCAGCCTGTCGAAAAGGCGGAGGGACGCAGCCGACTCGGCTCCACAAACCGCTTGCCAGCGCCAGCGCGGATCGGCAGGGCGTGGTCATGGGAAACGTCACTGCATGGGCCATCGGTATCATCTCGGCGGTCATCGCCATCCCCTCGGTCCTGCCGATCGTGGGCTGGCTGCTGGCGCTGATTCTGCTGCCACTGCCGCTCATCGGTATCGTCATCGGCACCTTTTCGCGCCGCAAGAGCGGGCGGAACTTCTGCATCCTGGTATTCGTGCTCTGCTTCCTCAGGCTGCTGATCACTTTCTGAGCGGCCCCGCGGTATGAGCGACGATCCACCCGCCGCCCCGGTAGAGGCGGCCCGCGCCGATGTGCCGCCGACCGAGCAGGGCAACGGCCTTATTCAAGGGCTCGGCGCCTATGTGATCTGGGGCTTCATGCCCGTGTTCTTCAAACAGCTGACCACGGTGCCGGCGGTGGAGGTGGTGGCGCATCGCGTCATCTGGTCGGTGCCGCTGCTGCTGGCGATCCTTGCCTTCCGCAAGCAGCTTGCCGTCTTCTGGGGCGTGCTGAAGACGCCCAAGACGCGCTGGCTGATGCTGCTGTCCAGCTCGCTGATCGCGGCTAATTGGCTGATCTATGTTTTCGCCGTGTTCGCCGACCATATTCTGGCGGCCAGCCTCGGCTATTATCTCACGCCGCTCCTCAACGTGCTGCTCGGCTACTTTTTCCTGAAGGAGGGGATGACGAAGGCAACCGCGGTGTCCGTCGTCCTCGCCTTCATCGGCGTGGCAATCCTGGCGGCAGGCGCGCTGGAGACCTTATGGGTCAGCCTTGCGCTGGCGGTCAGCTTCGGCAGCTACGGCTTGGTGCGCAAGCTTGCGCCCGTCGGCTCGATGCCGGGGCTGGCGGCGGAAACGGTGATCCTGTCCCCGGTCGCGCTGGGCGCGGTCGCATGGTTTTGGCTCTATGGCGGCAGCGGCGGCTTCGGCAGTTCGCTCCGGATCGATTTGCTGTTGATCGCAGGCGGCGCGGTAACCGCTTTTCCGCTGTTGCTGTTCGCGGGCGCGGCGCGGCGCATGCGCCTCACCACGTTGGGCTTCATCAGCTATGTCGGGCCGACGATCCAGTTCGCGCTCGGCGTGTTTCTGTATGACGAGCCGCTCACCACGCCGCGCCTGGCCTGTTTCGCCCTGATCTGGGCCGCGCTGGTCATATTCTCGGTCGATAGTTTCCGTCGGGCGCGGCGCGGGCAGGCAATTTGAAGAGAGCGGCCTAATCCAGCCGCCACTCCAGCGTTTCGCCTGCCAGGAACGGGACCAGTTCGCCGTCCAGCTGGTCCGGCACCGTCTGCGCCTCGCGCCGCAGCGTCAGGGTGCCCTCGTTCAGCGGTAGGCCGTAAAAGCGCGGACCGTTCTCGCTGGCGAACGCTTCCAGTTTGTCGAGCGCGCCGTCCTCGTCGAATATGCGGGCATAGCTTTCCATCGCATAAGGTGCGTTGAAAATCCCCGCACAACCGCAGGCGCTTTCCTTTGCGTGGCGGGCATGCGGCGCGCTGTCGGTGCCGAGGAAGAACTTCGCCGCGCCCGATGTCGCCGCCGCGCGCACCGCCGCCCGGTGCCGCTCGCGCTTGGCCACCGGCAGGCAATAAGCGTGCGGGTTGATGCCGCCCTTGAACAGCGCGTTGCGGTTGATGAGGCAGTGATGCGGGGTGATCGTCGCCGCCACCTGTTCGCCTGCGCTCCCGACAAACTGCACCGCGTCCGCGCTCGTGATATGTTCCAGCACGATCCTGAGCGCGGGAAAATCGCGCGTCAGCGGCTCCAGCGTGCGCTCGATGAACACCGCCTCCCGGTCGAAGATATCGACATCGCCGTCCGTCACCTCGCCATGGATGCACAGCACCATGCCGATGCGCTCCATCCGCTCCAGCACGGCGCGGATATTGGCGATATCGGTGACGCCCGCCGCGCTGTTGGTGGTGGCACCAGCCGGATACAGTTTGGCCGCGGTGAACACGCCCTTGGCATGGCCACGCTCGATCTCGTCCGGCGCGATCTCGTCGGTCAGATAGGCGGTCATCAGCGGCTCGAAATCCGTGCCTTCGGGCAGGGCCAGGCGGATGCGATTGCGGTAGCTCTCCGCTGCCGCCACGCTCGTGATCGGCGGGGAGAGGTTCGGCATCACGATCGCCCGGCCGAACTGGCGCGCGGTGTACGGCGCCACGGTTTGCAGCATGTCCCCATCGCGCAGGTGGAGGTGCCAGTCGTCCGGGCGGCGGATGGTGATGCTGTTCATGGTCATATCCGGTGATCCGTTCGCCCTGAGCCTGTCGAAGGGCCGTCCTGTTCGATGTTTGCGAATGCCATAAGCAAAATCGGGGCTTCGACAAGCTCGGCCCGAACGGTTTTATTGGGGAGCCCGCCTTCCTATTTAGACCCTATGGCTTCCCCACGACTCTTTGATCGCTCGCTCATCCATGTCACCGCCGCCGATGGACAGGAGGACGTACGCGGCTTCCTGCAGGGCCTCGTCACCAACGATACACGGCGGCTCGATGATGGGCCGATCTGGGCCGCTCTGCTCACTGCGCAGGGCAAGGTGCTGTTCGATTTCCTGCTGTGGGCAGGAGAGGGCGGCGCCGTCTGGATCGATTGCGAGGCGGATCAGGCGGAAGCGCTGATCCGGCGTCTGTCGATCTATCGCCTGCGCCGCCGGATCGCGTTCGATCGGGTGGAGGACAAGGGCGTGTTCTGGAGCGCGGAGGGGGACGAGGGCGCGCCCGATCCACGCCTGCCCGATCTGGGCCGGCGCTTTATCGGCACCATCGCCGATGATGATGCGGATGCCGCCGCCGCGTGGCGCGCGCACCGTCTTGCGCACGGCGTAACCGAAGGGACGGCCGAGCTTGGCCAGGACGCCACGCTCTGGCTGGAATGCAATGCGATCGAACTGCGCGGCGTCGCCTTCGACAAAGGCTGCTATGTCGGGCAGGAAAACACCGCCCGCATGAACTGGCGGCAGAAGGTCAATCGCCGCCTCGTGGTCGTGCCGCTGGACCGGGCGGATGAGAAGCGCCAGCGCATCGCCTATCCGGATCTCGGCCTGTCGGTCGAACATCGCCGTATCGAAGACATGGCGGTGCTGGACCTGCCGGATTGG
>JBELIU010000166.1:0-6402 GCA_042090735.1 Novosphingopyxis sp.
ACCGATGGTCAGGTCGACAACGTCTTCCTGCGCCGCGACGGCAAGTGGGCCTTCGCGCCGCTCGACGAGGTGGAAGAACGCGTGCTCACGCATCTGCGCAAGAAGCACAACCGCGTATCGGTGGAGCGGGTCGTCGCGGGCGGCGGGCTTCGCGCCATCTGGGATGTGCTGGCCGAACTGGAAGGCAGCGACGTGCCCAAGGGCGACGACAAGACGCTCTGGTCGATTGCCCTGGAAGGGCGCGACAGCATCGCCGAGGCCGCGCTCGATCGCTTTTGTTTGTGCCTGGGCGCCGTCGTCGGCGACATCGCGCTGACTCACGGGCCCGGCCCGGTCGTTCTCGCAGGCGGCCTGGGCGCACGACTCGCCCAATTCCTGCCGCGCTCCGGCTTTGCCGAACGCTTTGCCGCCAAGGGCCGCTTCCAGTCCCTGATGGAGCGCCAGCCCGTCAAGCTCATCACTCATCCCGAGCCCGGCCTGTTCGGGGCCGCTGCCGCTTTTGCGAAGGACTTTGCATGACGCCGATCGAAACCATCATGCGCACCGCGCCCGTCATCCCCGTGCTGGTGATCGAGGACGTGGCCACCGCCAAGCCGATCGCCGAGGCGCTGGTTGCGGGCGGACTGCGCGTGCTTGAAGTGACGCTGCGTACCGAGGCGGCGCTAAACGCGATTGCCGAAATGAAGCAGGTGAAAGGTGCCATCGTGGGGGCAGGCACGGTTCTCGATGCGCGGGCGCTGGAACGTTCGATCGCCGCCGGGGCGGAGTTCATCGTCTCGCCGGGCCTGACCGATAATCTGGCCGATGCCGCGCATCGCGAGCAGATTCCACTGCTGCCCGGCATCGCCAATTCCGGCGACATCATGCGCGGGCTCGATCACGGCCTCAAGCATTTCAAATTCTTCCCGGCAGAGGCTTCGGGCGGCATAGTGGCGCTGAAAGCGCTTTCCGGGCCGTTCGGCGGCATCCAGTTCTGTCCGACGGGCGGCATCACCGAATCGAGCGCACCGGACTGGCTTGCCATCGATCCCGTGCTGTGCGTGGGCGGCAGCTGGCTGGTGCCTAAGGGCGAGACCGACTATGACGCGATTCGGGCCCGCGCGGAGGCCGCCAGCGCACTGGCGCGAACGCCGGACTGAAATTCGCCCCGTGACCGCGCGCGAAGCGGTTGACGGACCGGCCGACTTCGCTTATGTGCGGCGCTTGATGCGACCGCGCCGCGATGCGCGGTCTTTTTGTTTTGATGATGAGACCCCGAGGACTTCATGGCCAATACGCCGCAGGCTAAAAAACGGATCCGCCGCAACGAGAAGCGGGAGACGGTCAACAAGAACCGCGTCAGCCGCATCCGCACCTTCATCAAGAAGGTCGAGACCGCGATCGAATCCGGCGACAAGGATCAAGCCAATGAGGCGCTGAAGGCGATGCAGCCGGAGTTGGCGCGCGGCGTTTCCAAGGGTGTCTATCACCGCAATGTCGCGGCTCGCAAGATGAGCCGCCTCAATAAGCGCATCGCCGCTATCTGATTCGGGCCTAGCTCTTGAACGCTTTTCAAAAAGCCCGCGCCGGTCCGCCGCCGCGGGCTTTTTTGTGTCCGCCTCATGACGATCGCGTGACCAACGGTGACTCCACGATTCGTGCCTGATGGGCGGCGCCTAGCCGTTAACTAATCGGCTGAAACTCTAGGGTTTTCGCGCTTTTTTTAAGAAACCCGCGCATTGCCGAGTCAATGCGATATTTCATTTTTTTTTCACTGTGCACCACTTGTGCCCAGCCATTTTTGCTGTCTACAAACGGGGTCTGGGCAGCGAGCGTCGCGATCGCGAACTGTTCCAACAGGCATCGAAATGAGTGGGCATCGGAAGGCGTCGCTTTCCGATGGAGGGATCATTGTGCCTTTCGCCGGCGCGCGTTCGCGCCTGTGAAGAAAGGGGTGGATAAACAGTGGGTATCAAATTGGCGATCATGCATGAAGGATCGACGGACGAAATGCTGGGCGAGGCCTGGCAGACCATCGTGGGGGGGCTGCGCCGTGATTTGGGGGCACAGATTTTCGGGCAATGGATTCGCCCGATAAAACTCGGCAGCTTCGATTCGGATGGAGGGACGCTGGAGCTTCTGCTGCCGTCCGACTTTTCGGCCAAATGGGTGCGCGATCATTATGTCGATCGTCTGAGCCTGGCATGGAAGAGTGTGATCCCCGAGGTCCGCGCGCTGGCGATCCGGTCGCAGCCCAATGGTGCGCAGATCCATCGTCTGCGTCCCGTCGAGGATGCGGCGCCGATCGAACGCGATAGCGCCGCCGCGCAGGACAGCGCGCTGGACCCGCGTTACACCTTTGCCAATTTCGTGAAGGCGCAGGCCAATGTGCTGGCCTTCACCGCGGCCGAGCGCATGGCGGCCGAAGAAGCGCCGCTGTTCAACCCGCTCTATCTCCAGGCGGCAACGGGGCAGGGCAAGACCCATCTGATGCACGCCATCGGCCATGCTTGGCGGGAGGCGAATCCGGGCGCGAAGGTGGTCTATATGCCCGCCGAGCGGTTCATGATGGAATTCGTGACCGCGATGCGCGCCAAGGACACGATGGCGTTCAAGCAGCGTCTGCGCGCTGCGGACCTGCTGCTGATCGACGATATCCAGTTCATCATCGGCAAGATGTCCACGCAGGAAGAGTTCCTGCACACGATCGACGCGATCGTCGGCTCCGGCCGCCGCCTGGTGGTTGCGGCCGACCGCGCCCCGCAAGCGCTGGACGGCGTCGATCAGCGCATCCTCTCGCGTCTGTCGCAGGGCCTCGTTGCCGACATCCAGCCTGCCGATCTGGAGCTGCGCCGCACGATCCTGGAACAGCGACTTGAGCGCATGCCGTCTGTCCATGTCGACGAAGAGGTGGTCGAGTTTCTGGCCCGCACCATCAGCCGCAATGTGCGTGAGCTGGAAGGCGGCCTCAATAAGCTGCTCGCTTATGCGCAGCTGACCGGCAAGCCCGTGTCCAAGCAGCTCGCCGAAGAACCGTTGAAGGACATCCTGAGCGCCTGCCGGCGCCGCATCACGATCGACGAAATTCAGCGCACGGTGTGCGAATATTACCGGATCGATCGTAGCGAAATGAGCTCCAAGCGCCGGGCCCGCGCCGTGGTGCGGCCGCGTCAGGTGGCGATGTACATCGCCAAGATGATGACCCCGCGCAGCTATCCGGAGATCGGCCGCAAATTCGGCGGGCGCGACCATTCCACCGTGATCCATGCGGTGCGCCTTGTCGAGGAGCTGCGCGGCAAGGATAGCGAGATGGACAATGACGTCCGCGCGCTCCTGCGACAGCTGGAAGCCTGAGATTTGCTTGCATCGCCAGCCCTGCGGTTGGCGATGACATTCGTCCAAAACTAAAAAAGGCGGCCTGTGCGGGCCGCCTTTTTGCTGTTTGCGATCGCCAATCTCAGCCGCGGCTGTTGGGCGGGGCGACGGAGATCTGCACCGTCTCGCCGCTGTTGCCGGGGAAGCCGGTGAACATGGCTTCGACCAGATTGGGAACGAGATAGGTGAGATTGTCGGTGCGCGAATGCGATTGCGCGCGGCCTTCGAACAGGCGCTCGCCGGTGCCGGCACGCTCGATCTTCAGATCGATCTCGCCAGTGTAGACCGTATAGCTGCGGATATCCGGACCGCCAAAGCCCAGGCCGCCACCATAGATGAACGGGTCGTTCCAGCCATAAACGAATCGGCGGCCATAGAAGCCGCGGCCGAAGCGCGGACCCCAGAACGGATCGTAGAATCCAGCGCGGCCGAAGGGGGAGAAGTCGCTCACGACCTTCTCACGCCCGTCATCCACACCATAATCAAAGCTGACGATCAGGTCGGCAGCGCCCGGGCTGGCCGCGGGCTGATAACCCTGCCGCACCATTTCGGACGCGACGATATTGGCATATTCGCCAAATTCGATACCCCCGGCGTTGGCCGGGTTTTCCGCGACGATCGTAAACGTCTGTCCCTTGGCCGGCGGCAGCTGCTGAAAGCGCGACACATTGGCCTGAAACGGCGTGGCGCAAGCCGCTAGGCCCAGCAGCATCGCCGGCGCGGCGATCTTGGCGGCCTTCTTGAACTGAATGGAAAACATGGGCGGGCTCCTCCGAAACACACGCCGATAATACGGGGCGTGGAATTGATGTTATGCCAGAACATAGTGTTCCGCCACTGAACATCAATTGAACGCACAAGGAACACGCTTGGCTGCGGAAGCAGCCCTTCGTTCATTTCATCGACAGGTGCGCGCGGGGTCCCCGCGGTCCTTAGCGCAGGAGGCCCAGCGCCTCATAAGCGCTCGCGAGGATCGGCGCGCCGGTCTCGGAAGCCTTAGCTGCACCCTTTGCGAGGATCGCGTCGATTGCCGCGTCATCGCCTTTCAGCGCGTTGAATCGCTCGGAAATCGGTGCAAGCTTGGCGACGGTCAGGTCGGCGAGAGCCGGTTTGAACTGGCCGAAGCCCTTACCACTATGGTCAGCCAGCACGTCGCCGGGCGCACGGTTTTCCAGCGCGGCGTAGATCGCCACCAGGTTGCGCGCCTCCGGACGACCCTCCAGCTCTTCCATCGTTTCGGGGAGCGGCTCGGGATCGGTCTTCGCTTTTTTGATCTTCTTCGCGATCGTATCGGCATCGTCGGACAGGTTGATCCGGCTCATGTCCGAAGGATCGGATTTGCTCATCTTGGAGCTGCCGTCACGCAGGCTCATGATCCGCGCGGCATGCTGGCCGATATAGGGTTCGGGCAGAACGAAGGTTTCGGTGCCGGTATCATGGTTGAACTTTTCCGCGATGTCGCGGGCCAGTTCCAGATGCTGTTTCTGGTCATCGCCCACGGGAACATGCGTGGCGTTGTAGAGCAGGACGTCGGCGGCCTGCAGAACCGGATAGGCGAACAGCGCGATGCTGGCGCCTTCGCGGTTCTTGCCGGACTTGTCCTTGAACTGCGTCATGCGGTTCAGCCAGCCCATACGCGCCGTGCCGTTAAGGAGCCATTGCAGCTCCGCATGGGCGGGCACGCGGGCCTGGTTGAACAAGGTCGCCTTGTCGGGATCGACCCCGCTGGCGATCAGCGCGGCGGCCATCTCGCGCGTCCCGGCGCGCAGCGTGGCAGGATCGTGCGGCATGGAGATGGCATGCAGGTCCGCCAGGAAGAACAGGCACTCGCCATCTTCCTGCATCTTCACCCAGTTGACGATCGCGCCGAGATAATTGCCGAGATGGAGATTGCCGGTGGGCTGAATGCCGGAGACGACGCGCATGATCAGTCTGTTTCCTGTTTAGGGGCGGAGGAGGCGGGCGCGCGGCGGCGAACCATCGCGCGGATGTCGCCTAGACGAAAGGCGCCGGTGAGGAAACAGGCGGCAAAATAGACGGCGCCGCCAGCCGAGCACAGAATGGCGAGTGTGACCGCCTTCTCGATCAGCGACCCGCTCATATGGGGGACGGCGAGGGGGCGGGAAAACCAGAGCGCGACGCCCATCAGCAGCGCGGCGATCGCCAGTCGGGGCAGGCGGCGGACAAGCTGCGCATCGGCCTCGAACTGTGCGCGTTTTCGCAACGTCCAGAAGAGCAGGAACGCATTGATGCTCGCCGAAACCGCCGTCGCCAGCGGCGGACCGAGATAGCCGATGGTGGGGATCAGCGTGAGGTTGCCGACGATGTTCACCGCAATCGCGATCATGGCGAAACGCACCGGAGTGCGCGTGTCATGCCGCGCATAATAGCCCGGCGTCAGCACCTTGATCATCACATAAGCGGGAAGGCCGATCGAGAAGGCGGCCAGCACCTGTCCCGTGGCCAGCGTCGCTTCTGCGTTGAACGCGCCGCGCTGGAACAGCCCGCGCACGATCGGGTCTGCGATGGTGAGAAACGCGATGGTGGCGGGCAGCGTCAGGAACAGCGCCAGCTCTATGCCGCGGTTCTGCATGTGCATCGCCTCTTCGGGCTTGTCTTCGCCCAGCAGGCGCGAAAGCGTCGGCAGCAAAATGGTGCCTAGGCCGATGCCGATCAGGCCGAGCGGCAGCTGGTTCAGCCGGTCGGCGTAATAGATGTAGCTGATCGCGCCAGGCGCCAGCAGCCCCCCGGCAAGCGCGGTGGAGATGAGCAGATTGATCTGGGTCGCGCCCGCGCCCGCGGCGGCAGGGAGGATCAGCTTGAACAGCCGACGGATGTCCTTGTCGATCCGCGGCAGCTTCAGCGACAACGTGATGCCGGCGCGGCGGCAGCCCCAGATCAGGAACAGCAATTGCAGAACCCCGCCGGCCGTCACCGAAAGCGCCTGCACCATCGCCGTTTCATAAGCGTCGTCCCCGTGGAAGAGGCCCAGGCCTGCGATCATGGCGAGGTTCAGCAGGATCGGCGCGGCGGCGTTGACCCAGTAGC
>JBELIU010000167.1:0-6399 GCA_042090735.1 Novosphingopyxis sp.
GGGTGACCGGGTGAACGGCCATCGCCCCTCGGTCGATCGTTTGTTCGCTTCCGTGGCGCGCTATGCCGGCGCCGCGGCGACGGGCGCGATCCTTACCGGCATGGGCGCCGATGGCGCTATAGGACTGAAGGCCATGCGCGATGCAGGCGCGACGACGGTCGGTCAGGATCAGGCGACATCGGTGGTCTACGGCATGCCGGCGGAAGCCTATCGCATGGGTGCCGTGGAAACCCAGCTCCCACTCAACCGCATTGCTACGCAGCTCATGAAGGCCAGTTCCGCATGACTAACGGCGCCGACACACCCTTTCGTTCCGTCACCGTCTCACAGGGCGAAACCCGCGTTTCGGGCGATCCCGAGATAGTGCTGACGACCCTGCTCGGCAGCTGCATTGCGGCGTGCCTGTACGATCCGTTGGCGCGGGTGGGGGGCATCAACCACTATCTGCTGGCCCATGGCACCGTTGAATGTTCTGCATCGATGCAGCGTTACGGCGTGCATGCCATGGAGATGCTGATCAACGAAATGATGGCCCATGGCGCAATGCGCAAACGCATGAAGGCGCGCATCTTCGGCGGCGCGACCATGAACAGCCATTACCACGATATCGGCGGCAGCAATATCGCTTTCGCCCGTACCTTCCTGAAGGCCGAAGGCATACCCCTCGTCGGTGAAGATGTCGGCGGGAACACGGCAAGGCGGGTGCAATTCCGCGCCGCCCTCGGTCTCGCCAGATGTCGCAAGATCCATGACATCCAGCCTTCGCGCGTAGCCGCCCAGGCCCCGCCGCCGCCCGCCAAGCCGGTTTCCACCGGCGATGTTGAACTTTTCTGATGATTGCCGCCAAGGAGCCAGCCCGTGCAGAAGTCCATCCTCACCGTCGATGATTCGCCCAGCATGCGGATGCTGCTGCGTGCCGCTTTGGATGATCTCGGCTATCACGTGATCGAAGCGGAAGACGGCATCGACGCCCTGGAAAAGCTGGGCACCATCAAGCCGGACGTCATGATTACAGACATCAACATGCCGCGCCTGGACGGGTTCGGGCTCATCGAGCGCGTCCGCGGCGAAGGGGAACGGGAGATGCCGATCCTGGTGTTGACCACCGAAAGCTCCGACGAGAAGAAGCAGCGCGCCCGCAACGCCGGAGCGACGGGCTGGATCGTCAAGCCTTTCGATCCCGAGAAGCTCGCTTCCGCGCTTCGCCGCGTCATGCACTGAGCCGTTTGAAGAGGATATCCGACATGAACCGCCAACTCATCACCTTCCAGCTGAGCGACCAGGTGCTCGGCATCGACATCATGGCCATTCGGGAAATTCGCGCCTGGTCTCCTGCAACGCCGCTTCCCAACGTCCCGGAATATGTCCGCGGCGTGGTGAACCTTCGCGGCGTGGTGCTGCCGGTTCTCGATCTGCGGCACCGGCTGAACTGGGGCACAACCGACACGACCGCGCGCCATGTGATCATCGTCGTGCAGATCGGCGAGCAGCTTCAGGGCATCATCGTCGATGCGGTTAACGACATAGTTACCGTAGGCGAAGAAGGTCTGCAGGCACTGCCCAATATGGGCGACACCGTAGCTGCCAGGTTCCTCGAAGGGCTCGTGAATATCGACGAGCGTCTGATTCTTGTCTTGTCGCTCGAGCGTCTGGTCGAACAATTGCCGCCGAGCGCGGCGTCGCATCCGGAGTAAAGATTATGGCCCGCACCAAAGTGCTTATCGTCGATGACTCGCTTACCATGCGCGCGCTTCTGTGCGGCGCGCTGGAACGGGTGCCGGGCGTAGAAATCGTGGGCCTGGCCGATGGCGCCGCGGAAGCGCGCGAGATGGTCCAGTCCATGAAGCCCGAAGTGATGACCCTCGATATCGAGATGCCCGGAATGAGCGGCCTCGAATATCTGAAGGAGATCATGGAAACCAAGCCGATGCCGGTGATCATGTTCTCCACGCGCACCACCGACGGAGCTTCCGAAACGGTAGAGGCCTTGCGTCTGGGCGCGGTCGATTGTCTCCCCAAGCCCAAGGTCGCCGCGCCGAAGGAACTCGATGCGATCATCAAGAAGCTCGGCAAGATCATCGGCACCGCCAAGAATGCACGGCTGCCCACCCCCGGCGGCGAGAAGGGCGGCAAGGCCGGGCCGATCGAATGGAACGGTCGCCTGACGGTGATCGGCGCGGATGCCTCGGCCACGCAGACGCTCTTCAAGCTTTTCGAACAGATGCCTGCGGACTGCCCGCCCATGCTCGTGGTCCAGCATCTCGGCCCCGGCGTCGTTCAGGGCATGGTCGACAAGCTGGACAGCCAGATCGCGCCGCGCGTGGTGGTCGCCGGGGCGGACATGCCGATTGAAAAGGGCACCATCTACTTCGCCCCCCAGGGCGAATCCCATCTGGTGGTGTCGGAATGGCCCAATGGGCAGTTGAAGCTGCTTCCGCGCGATCCGGTGGCGGGCGAGCGGCCCTCCATCTCACTCTTGTTCGCGTCGGCCGCCAAGGCGGCGACAGTCGACACCATAGGTCTGCTGCTGTCCGACAGCGATGACGGCAAGGGCGGTGCCAACGCGATTTCGGGCGTGCGCGGCCACTGCATCTCGGCCGCTGCGGGCGGCGGATATATATTGGAGCGTGGGTTCGCGTCGCAGGAAGTCAAACCGGCGGACCTCGCCAAGACCCTCATTGGATTGCTTGCGAAATGAGCTACATGCAAACCATCAGCGCGGGACCCGATCGCGAGGACGCGCTGCTCGACATCGTGCTGGCGGAAGAACTGGTGAACATCACCCGCCTCCTCGGCAATCTCGCTTATGATCTCGGCAGCGATCCGGACACTCTGCGGCGGCACATGAAGAGTTTGCAGAAGATCGATCACATCACGCAGATGCAGCTCGCAATTGCCCAGATGCTGCGTTCGCGCGAGCCGGCGAGTGAGCGGATCGCGGCCGTGACGCTGCAGGATATGGCGGTGCGGCTGACGGACATGCTGGAGAAGCTGAAAGCGGGCGAAGCGCCCGACGTCTGAACCACATGCCGGAAAGATCGCTCCGGCGGTGGCAGATGCGCGCGCAACCTCTTGCGTAAGTAGGCGCAACTTGCCAAATCGCATCCTGATATGGCCGCGAACGTTCATCTGCTGAAACCGGGCCGTGCGGCCTCTCTGGAACCGATAATGGCGCTCGTCGCCAGCGACATGAATCGCGTGAACAGCGTGATTCTCGATCGCATGCAGTCGGACATCCCCCTCATTCCCGAGCTTGCCGGGCATCTGATCGCGGGCGGTGGCAAGCGCCTGCGGCCCATGCTGACGCTCGCCTGCGCGGCGCTGCTCGATTATCCTGGCGATCGCCATCACAAGCTCGCCGCTGCGGTGGAATTCATCCATACCGCCACGCTGCTGCACGACGATGTCGTGGACGGCTCCGACATGCGCCGGGGCAAGACCGCCGCGAACCTCATCTTCGGCAATCCGGCTGCCGTGCTGGTGGGCGATTTCCTGTTCTCGCGCAGTTTCGAGCTGATGGTCGAAGATGGTTCGCTGAAGGTGCTCAAGATTCTCAGCAACGCGTCTGCCGTGATTGCCGAGGGTGAGGTCGATCAGCTCACCGCGCAGCGCCAACTCGCGACGAGCGAGGAGCATTATCTCGATATCATAGGCGCGAAGACCGCTGCCCTGTTTGCCGCCGCCTGCCGCATCGCCGCGGTAGTCGCGGAGCGAGACAATTCGGTGGAAGACGCGCTGGATCGTTATGGCCGCAATCTGGGCGTCGCCTTCCAGCTGGTCGACGATGCGATCGACTATGCCTCCGACAGCGCAACCCTGGGCAAAGGCGTTGGCGATGACTTCCGCGACGGCAAGATCACGCTGCCCGTGATCCTGGCCTTTGCGCGCGGCGATGCAGAGGAGCAGGCCTTCTGGCGCGAGGCAATGGCCGGACGCCGCGTGTCCGATGAAGACCTTGCTCATGCAACCCGTCTGATCGAACGACACGATGCCATTTCCGACAGTATCGACCGCGCGCGCCATTACGGGCAGCGCGCGATCGACGCGATTGCCCCGTTCCCGGCCGGGCCTGCAAAGTCGGCGCTTATCGAAGCGGTGGAGTTCGCGATCAGCCGCGCCTATTAGGCACCGGCTATGAACGACATCGCTGCCACCCGCCCCGCCGGCTCGTTCCGGCGCGAAGGCCTCATGACGCTGCGTCTGGCGCTGCCGCTGGTGGTCGGCAATCTTGCGCAGGCGGCGATCAACACCACCGACGTGGTTATCCTGGGCCGCTATGATGTCGATGCGCTGGCCGCGGCGGCGCTCGGCGTGAACCTCTATTGGGTGTTCGGCGTGTTCTGCATGGGGCTGGTCACCGCCGCCTCTCCGTTGATAGCGGCGGAATATGGGCGGCGGCCCAACAGCGTGCGCGATGTGCGCCGGACGGTGCGCCAGGCGATCTGGGCTTCCGCGGCCATCTGCCTGCCGGTCTGGGCGATCCTCTGGAATGCCGAAGCCATCTTCCTGGCGCTCGGCCAGACGGCCGACCTTTCCGCCGCCGCCGCGCCCTTCGTGCGCATCGCCATGTGGGGGCTGTTCCCATGGCTGGTCGGCCTCATCCTGCGCTACTATGTCACCGCGCTCGAGCGTCCGGTGTGGGGCGTCTACATCATGGCCGTGGGCCTGGTGTTCAACGCGCTCGCCTGCTGGGCGCTGGTGTTCGGCCATCTCGGCTTGCCCGAACTGGGGCTGGAAGGCGCGGCGATCGCCAATGCGTTGTCGCAGCTGGTGCTCGGCCTCGGCGGGGTCCTGGTGGTGACGGGCGTGCGGCGCTTCCGGCGCTACCGCCTGTTCGGCAACTTCTGGCGCCCCGACTGGCCGCGCTTCCGGGCCATCTTCGCCGTCGGCCTGCCGATTGCCTGCACCTATGCGATGGAGATCACGGTGTTCTCCGCCGCCGTGTTCCTGATGGGCCTGATCGGCCGCGCCTCGCTCGCCGCTCATAGCGTTGCGATCCAGATCGCCGCGCTCGCCTTCATGGTGCCATTGTCGATCGGACAGGCGGCGACGGTGCGCGCGGGGATCTTCCATGGCCGGCGCGACGCACAGGGGCTTTCGCGCGTCGGCAAGGTGGCACTGATGCTGGGTCTGGCTTCTGCCGCCCTCTCCTCGGCGCTGATGTGGCTGATCCCCGGCCAGCTGGTCGGTCTGTTCGTGCAACCGGTGACGCCGGAGGATGCCGAGGTGTACCGCCTTGCGGTCGCCTTTCTGGGGGTGGCCGCGCTGTTCCAGCTAGTCGATTCGCTGCAGGCGGTGGGCGCGGGACTACTGCGCGGCATCCAGGACACACGGGTGCCGATGGTGTTCGCCGCGCTCGGATACTGGGCGATCGGCTTTGCCATGGGGTGGTTTCTTGCCTTCCACGCGGGTCTCGACGGGGTCGGCGTATGGCTCGGCCTTGCAGGCGGACTGGCCGCGACCGCGCTGCTGATGTGCGGCCGCTGGTTCCTGCGCGAAAGGCTTGGCCTGACGGCGAACGAGGCGTGAGCGCGCTGCCGATCGAGGCGGTGCTGCCCGATCTAAAGGCGGCATTGCGCGATGGCACGAATGCCGTGCTGGTGGCCCCGCCCGGCGCCGGCAAGACGACGACGGCAGCGCCCGCACTACTGGGCGAGCACTGGTGCAAGGGGGAGATCTGGCTGCTCAGCCCGCGGCGGCTGGCGGCTCGTGCGGCTGCCGAGCGGATGGCCGAGCTGGCCGGAGAGCCGGTGGGCCAGACCATCGGATATGCCACCCGGATGGATGCCAAGCGCTCCCCCATCACCCGCATCCTGGTGCTGACCGAGGGCATCTTCCGCAACCGTATCATCGCCGATCCGGAGCTGACCGGCATCGCCGCCGTGCTGTTCGACGAGGTGCACGAACGCAGTCTGGACAGCGACTTCGGCCTTGCGCTCGCGTTGGAAGCGCAGGGGGTGTTCCGGCCGGACCTGCGCCTCATTGCCATGTCGGCAACGCTGGACGGCGCGCGCTTCTCCGCGCTGATGCATGGCTGCCCGGTGATCGAGAGTGAGGGGCGCAGCCATCCGCTGGAACTGGTCCATATCGGCCGCCGCGCCGAGCGCCGGATCGAGGACGAATTGGCGGGCGCGGTGCAGCGCGCGCTGGCCGAGCGTGAGGGCGACCTGCTCGCCTTCCTGCCTGGCGTCGGGGAGATCGAGCGCACGGCGGAGCGGCTGGCCGAGCGGCTGCCCGCAAGCGTGCGCGTGCTGCCGCTCCACGGCTCGCTCGATCCGGCGGAGCAGCGCGCCGCGATCCGGCCCGATCCGGAGGGGCGGCGCAAGGTTATCCTTGCCACCAGCATAGCGGAGACCAGCCTCACCATCGACGGCGTGCGCATCGTGGTCGACAGCGGCC
>JBELIU010000168.1:0-6394 GCA_042090735.1 Novosphingopyxis sp.
GGGTTCCGCCGAAGTCGCCGCCAGGGTAGCCGCCGCGCGCGCTCGCCAGACCAAGCGCTACGCAGGCGTCGCGGCGCGAACGAACTGCGAGATCGACGGCGAGGTGCTGGAAGCCCACGCCACGCCGGACGAGCCGGGGCGCAAGCTGCTCGCCCAGGCGGCCGAGGCGATGCGCCTCAGCGCGCGCGGCTATACCCGCGTCCTGCGCGTCGCGCGCACCATCGCCGATCTGGCCGAGGCCGATCAGGTGAGCCGCATCCACATCGCCGAAGCCCTCAGCTACCGCCGCCAACCCCCGCGCGCCTGAGCTTCGCTTGTCACCCTTGTCGCGCGGCGCCGCTTTCGCGAGAAGTCGTTCGCAACAAGCGCCTCCCCCGCGCCCGCCGTTGAAAGAGGGACGGAGGTGCGTGATGGGCATGAAGGCGGGTGTAGCGCTGGCGGGGCGATGTAGGACAGCGATTTTGGGCGTTGGTTATGGTTTTTGCGGCGGCCTTCGTGAGCCGTGAAACGATGAACGACTGCTTTGTGCAGCAGGCCCAA
Organism: Novosphingopyxis sp.; assembly: GCA_042090735.1. Taxonomy (GTDB): domain Bacteria; phylum Pseudomonadota; class Alphaproteobacteria; order Sphingomonadales; family Sphingomonadaceae; genus Novosphingopyxis. The sequence goes on from JBELIU010000168.1 coordinate 541, forward strand.
TAGATTGAGTTTAGGTAGTTTGCTCCCGCTTGAAGCGGTAGCATAGAAGAAAGGCTCGGTGCCAATATCCGAAACATTACTAGCGATAAAATAGTTGTAAAAATCTAGAAACCAAATTTTCATGTAAAGTTAAATCTAACACTAAAGCTTGTCGAAGACGGACCCCATGCGAGGGCTGAAAAGCCGTTCGTAAGTTCGAAGAAGATAGGTATCAGTCATCCCTGCCACATGATCACAAATGATTCTTGGATCATCATTGGCTGCCGCAAATTTTGCACAGGCATCTCTTGGCAAGAGCCGATTGGGATCGGCCTGAAGTGCTTCAAATACCGAAACCACCATAGTTTGGCCCTTAAACTCAAGATGCTGAACACTTGGATTTGATATAACTTCTCTGGCAACCAAGTCCTTCAGCGCACCCAAAAAATCACTCTGCTGCCGCTGTAATTTCACTCTGTAGCGAACTAGCGGATCTGCAAAAATTTCATGTTCTACGTACTCTGCAGCGGTGATGAAGTGATGAACCAGACGGCTGATGAAACGCTTGCGGGTTCCGCTGTCTTCGAACAGTCCCTGTACGAAATGGCCAAACACATCATTCGCACTCTCATCCGGGTATTTTTCCTTCAAGGCGTCAAGGAAGGAAGGGCACTTGTCCTGTAAGGCGTCGGAGAGGGTCTCTTTGTCGATCAATCCAAGAGCGATGGCATCTTCTAAATCATGAACGCCATAGGCGATGTCATCAGCGGCATCCATGATGCTGCAATCGAAGGACTTGTGGCGCGGTGCATAATGCTTTCCATTCTTAGGATCGCAAGTTTGAAACTCCTCGCGTTCCGGCTCAGTCAGAGGTTGGATGATCCAATCTACAACATCGCGCTCACAATCGAGATAGCACTTAGGTGGCTTACTGGCTTTGTCATTAATAATCTTTAGCGTCGTCGGGCCATTGAAGAGTGAAGGAGAAAGTGCCTGATTGCGGGCCTGTGAGTATGCCACAGGGTATTTTAAAACGCCAAGCAGGGTACGGCGCGACAAATTAGCTCCTGCATTGCTGGAGAATGTCTCCAAGCGGGACAAGATGCGCAAGGTTTGCCCATTGCCCTCAAAGCCGCCATGCGAACGCATGCAATAATTTAGCGCCACTTCGCCACCATGGCCAAAAGGCGGATGGCCCAGATCGTGAGTGCAACCGATCGCCTGGATTATGCTTCGATCAGGCAAATGTGGCGTGGCCGGATGATCGGGAAAGCTTTTGGCCAACTGCTTCGCAATGCCCCCCGCAATCTGCGCGACTTCTAGCGAGTGGGTCAGGCGCGTGCGATAAAAGTCACTATCGCCAAGATTGAGAATCTGAGTCTTGCCCTGCAAGCGTCGGAATGAGGCTGAGTGAATTACGCGTGCATAATCAATATCGCCATCTTCCCTAGCAGCCTCGGCTTGGGGCTTCCAGCCTTCGCGTCGTTCATTCCAGCTCACAATCATGCCTTCCGTAATTTTGCGGATGCTAACTTGGAGTGAGGGAGAAGCGCAAGATCATTGAATGAAATCTGAAGTGATTTGAAAAAATAGATTGCCATGAACCGATTTTAGGCAGCGAGGGATTAAATGCAAAGTGGTCGTTCGGCCCATTAGTGACGGCCCAACGCTGCTTTATCGAACGGAACGGAAGCGGTCGCTTTAAAATCTACTACTTGCCGAGGATCGCGGCGAAAAGGAGATCAAGCTGATTCTCTCTCTCTTTCGATATCACTTCCGGAAGCAGGAAGTCCGCTGCGAGCCTAATTTCACGCGTGAACGCTCAAGCTCTGGAGAAGGCAACAATTGGGGCGGTTATCAACAGGCCGCATTTATCGGTCTTCGGCCCAAATTCCCGTCGCTCCCGCGGAGGCAGGAGCCTATCCCACTTGTCGTGCACGGGACCTTCCAGGGGCTTGCGCGGGTCGGCTGCGCCGCGCTTTCGAACCGGCGTCATTGCAGCGGAGGGCGTAGCCCGGAGCGCGGCAATCCAGGGCGGGCGCAGCGCTGTGGGCGCTCTGGATTGCCCTTCGACTGACTGCTTGCAGCAGTCGCTCAGGACAGGCTTCGTTGCCTTCGGCTCCTCGCAATGACGATGGGCCGTGGCGCGGGCGTTCGTGCCCCGTACCGATTTACGCCCGCAGCGCGCCGATGTCCTTTGCGGGCGTGATCGGTTCGACGTTGCTTGCCTCGGGCGCCTTTGCCGCCGGTTCCGGACGCTGGGCGGCGCTGCTTTTGTGTCGGAAGGCGCCTTCTACCTTGCTGCCGTTGGCGACGGTAAGGTTGGTGTAGGTCACGTCGCCCTGGATTTCCGCGCCCGCTTCGATGACGAGGTCGACTGCGTCGATCGAGCCTTCCACGCGCCCGCCCAGCTTGGCGCTTTGCGCCACCACGCCGCCGGTGATCACGCTGCCTGCGCCCTGGACGAGCGCGGCGCAGTGGACATCGCCTTCCACCTGTCCGTCGATATGCAGATCGACGCTCGCCTCGATATCGCCTTTGACATGGACGTCGGCGCCAATGATCGAGAAGGTGGTGCCGTGGCCGCCCGCGGCATCGCGGTTACGCATCGGCGTCGGTGCGGTTGCGGGCGTCTGCTTGGGCTTGGAAAACATCCGGATTGGCCTCCAGGAACTTGGCGGGATTGACGGCGCGGCCGTTCACACGGACCTCGAAATGCAGATGGGTGCCGGTGGAACGACCGGTCGAGCCCATCTTGCCGATCTCTTCGCCGCGCGAGACCTTCTGGCCGACGCGGGCGGTCAATTTGCGCATATGCGCATAGCGGGTGACGATGCCGCCGCGGTGGGTGACCTCGATGCAATTGCCATAGCCGCCTTTCACGCCGGCAAATGTCACCTTGCCCTCCGATGCGGCGAGGATCGGCGTGCCGCTGGGTCCGCGGAAATCGATGCCGCTGTGATAGGCGCCCTCGCCGGTAAACGGATCGTGGCGGAAACCGAAATTGCTGGTCATCGCGGTGATCGCGGCGGGCTTGGACGTCGGGATGGCGGCGAGCAGGCGCTCCAGCGCGTCCATCCGCATAAGCTTGCCGGCCAGACTGGCGAAGCGCGGATCGGCGTAATCCTGTTTCGTGTTGCCCGCCTTGATCAGCGGACCACCGCTTGCCTCGTTCGATTTCAGGAACCGGCGCGGATCGAGGCCTAGTTTACGGATGGCCGCTTCGGCCCGCTTGGAGCGCTCGTCGGCCAGGCCCGAAAGCTGCGATACGAAGGCCAGCTGGCGTGCCTCCAGCTGCGCGAGCGGCGCGGCCTCTGGGATCATCGCGCTGACTTTCCTGGTGGTTTCGTCGACCTCCGCCGCGGGCGGGACGTCTTCGTTCAGCGGACCGAAATGGCCTTCATAGAGGCGGTCCAGACGGTCCTGCCGTGCTGCCAGATCCTTCGCGACATCGTCGATCGAGCCGCGATAGGCATCGACGCGCTCCTGAGCGGTGGCGATGCGCTGCTGCCTGGCGGCAAGCTGATCCTGTTCAAATCCGGTCTTCACCAGACCGAACAGCGCCGCGCCGGAAATCGCGATCATGGCAAGCAGTGCCAGCACGCCGAGCGTCGCCAGCCGTTTCTGCAATTTCGCGCTGATTCTGATGAAGCGCACCTCGCCTTGGGCACGCATGAAGAATTCGCGATCGACAAATAGTTCCGTCAGCCGGTTGCGTAAACCGGCTGCCTTCGCTTGAAAGCTCAAGAGACCCACCCTTTGTTCGTTTCGGGTCCGGACCTAGCCTCGGCATTTCCAGATTGCGAATCGACTCCCGCAAAAATTGCGATGAGTCGTCGCCAATGTAGGACGAAATGATGAAATTTGGATGGAACCCTCATCTGGATCAGTATTGCATCATACCAATATCTTGCTTTGTACCTGGTTCGTTCACTTTAAATCCCAGGCGAATCCAATTCGGTCGTCTCTCGTCGACGGTTGGTCGGGCATGAGCCGGATCGGCCTTCTCGGCGGGTCGTTCAATCCGGCGCATGGCGGACATCGCTCGATCAGCCTGTTTGCGATCGACGCGCTGGGCCTGGATGCGATGTGGTGGCTGGTGTCGCCCGGCAATGTGCTGAAGCCGAAAAAGGGTATGGCTCCTTATGAGGCGCGGCTCGGGTCGGCCCGTGTGCAGGCGCGCCGATCGCGCATCTTGGCGAGCGATATCGAGCGGCAACTGGGCACGCGCTATACCGTCGATACGCTGCGCGCGCTGAAACGCCGCTATCCCAAACACCGGTTTATCTGGGTGATGGGGGCGGACAATCTGGCGCAATTCCATCGCTGGCGGGACTGGCGCCGGATCGCGCGGACGATGCCGATTGCGGTGATCGCCCGTCCGGGCTATATGGAGGACGCCCTTGCGTCACCCGCAATGGCCTGGTTCCGGCGGTTCGTCCATCGCCCGGACCGGCGAAGAAACTGGACGGACTGGAGTACGCCGGCGCTCGTGTTACTGCGCTTTCGTCCCGATCCCCGCTCGGCCACCGCCATCCGCATGGCCGATCCCGACTGGTATCGCGAATTTCTGACGGACGGCAATGAACCCGTTGATGGGGCATCGCCGGATGCGAATTCGTCCGTTCAACACGCTAAGGAGTCGAATTGACCGGAAACGTCACGGCCACGCCGGGCCGCCAAACGGCGCCAACCGCCCCGATCCCGACAGGGCACGGGCTGCTCGATATCGTTCTTTCGTCGCTCGACGACGATCAGGCGCAAGAAGTCGTCTCGATCGATCTGAAGGGAAAGAGCGAGATCGCCGACCATATGGTCATCGCCAGTGGCCGCTCCACGCGGCAGGTCGCCTCGATGGCGCAGAAGCTGGCCGAGAAGATCAAGCATTCCGGCGGCCGCGCGCGGATCGAGGGTCTGCCCAATGCCGATTGGGTGCTGCTCGATGCCGATGACGTGATCGTCCATCTGTTCCGTCCCGAAGTTCGCAGCTTCTACAATCTGGAGCGTATGTGGGCGTTCGACGGCGGGGAAACCGCGAACGCCTGACGTTCGCGCCCGCCGGGCGGCCTCCGTCCTGCGGGACGAAGGACGAGAGCAAAGGGGAGGGGCCGCGTGCTGCTTCACATCGTTGCACGCGGCAAGATCGGGCGCTCGCCCGAGGCGGAGCTGGTGTCGCGCTATATGAAGCGGCTGCAATGGCCGGTGAAGCTCACCGAACTGCCCGATCGCGGCGGCAGGATGCCGGAGCCCGCCGCGCAGCAGCGTACCATCCTGCTCGATGAAACCGGGCGCACCCTGAATTCCATGGAATTTGCCGAGACGCTGGGCGGCTGGCGCGATGACGGGGTGCGTGAAGCGCGCTTCCTGATCGGCGCCGCCGACGGCTTCGATGCGGCGGAGAGGGCCGAGGCGGATCTGCTGTTCAGCTTCGGGCGCGCCACCTGGCCGCACATGCTGGCCCGCGCGATGCTGGCCGAACAGCTTTACCGCGCCACATCGATCCTTGCCGGCCACCCCTATCATCGCGAAGGATAGCGCCATGCAGCGCGCGCGTTCTTCCAGCAGCTTTCTGACCTTGCTGGCGTTGTTGCCGCTCCTTGCGGCGGCGGGCCCGGCGGCGCAGCGCACGGTGGCCGACGCTCGAAGCGATGCCGCCGCGGCGGAGGAGCGCAGCGAGGCGCTGCGCGTGCGGGCCGAGGAGGCGGAGCGCGAGGTGCGCGCCACCGCGGCGCGGCGCAAGGCGCTGGAGCGCGATATCGCTACGCAGGAAGCGCGGATTGCCGAGGCCCGCACGGCGCTCGCCCGGATCGGCGGACGGCTGGCCAAGGAGGAGCGGCGCCTCGCCATCGCCCGCGCGCCGTTGATGCGGCTGACC
>JBELIU010000169.1:0-6374 GCA_042090735.1 Novosphingopyxis sp.
GGACATGGCTGTTGAAGTCGCAATAGGGGCATTTGCTGACGCAGAACGGCCAGTGAATGTAGAGGGCAAGGGGGGACGTCACGCCGCCCCCATATCCGTTCGCCCGGCGCTTGTCGAAGGCTGACCGAATGGCGCCGCGTTCGCTTGCCGTTAAGCCACGCTGTGCCCAAATCGCCGCCATGAAAGCTCTCCTCCTTCCGCTGTTTTTGCTTCTTGGGGCCTGCTCTGCGCCGGTTGCCAGCGCGCCGCAGGCCGACGCACCCGCAGTTGTCACCGATCGCGTGCCCGCCGGCCCGCCGCCCGAACGCAGCGAGCGCCTGCTGCGTGACGTCATGCTGTCCCGCCACAACGCCGCGCGAACCGCGGTGGGCGCGCCTCCGCTCATTTGGAACGAGGCGTTGGTGACATCGGCGCGGGCCTATGCGCGGGAACTGGCGGAAAGCGGACGGTTCGAACATGCCCGGCAGAGCGGCGTGCCCCAAGGCGAAAACCTGTGGATCGGCACGCGCGACGCCTTTTCCTATCGCGAGATGGTGGACGCCTGGATTGCCGAGCGTGCGGACTATGTGCCGGGGCCGGTGCCGCAGAACAGCCGGAACGGAAGGCCGGTGGGGCATTACACCCAGATCATCTGGCGCAGCACGCGGGCCGTGGGCTGTGCTGTGGCCGCGAACCGGCGAAACGAAGTGCTGGTCTGCCGCTATTCGCCCGCAGGCAATGTGGTGGGGAGGCGGCCCGATGTGGGGTGATCGACGTCATCGACCGTGAGTGCGGAGCCTGTCGAGGCACGCTTCTCGAACGAGAGGCGCCCTTCGACAAGTTCAAGGCTGGAGGCTCGGCGGGTTCCTCTCAGAAAACCGCAGCGACCAGCTTGGAAAAGGCATCGGCGCGGTGGTCGATCTCCTGCTTTTCGGCGGGGTCCATTTCGCCGAAGGTGCGCGTTTCGCCGTCGATCATGAATACCGGATCGTAGCCGAATCCGCGGTCTCCGCGCGGGGGCCAGACGAGCGTGCCGGGGACGGAGCCTGCGAAGATCTCGTGATGTCCGTCGGGCCAGACGAGCGCGAGCGTGCTGTAAAAGCGCGCCGAGCGGTCGACCTTGGGCCCAAGCTCGGCGAGTTTACCTTCCACCTTGCCCATCGCCATGTACCAGTCGCGCCCTGGCCCGCCCTCGAACCCGCGCTTTTCCGCCCAGTCGGCAGTGTAGACGCCGGGCGCATCGCCCAGCGCCTGCACGCATAGTCCACTGTCGTCGGCCAACGCCACGGTGCCCGTGGCCGAAACCGCCGCGCGCGCCTTGATCAGCGCATTTTCCGCAAAGCTCGTCCCGGTCTCGTCCGGTTCGGGCAGGCCCAGCTGCCCGGCGGAAACCGGCGTCATGCCATAAGGACCGAGCAGCGCGGTGATCTCCCGCAGCTTGCCGTCATTATGCGTGGCGATGATGAGATCGCCGGGGGTGAGCTTGCGATGGGCCAACGCGCCTCTCCTTGGAAAATATTATCCCTTTACGGCAGCGTCTTGCGCCTTGAAGATCTGATCGCATCCGAGTTTGGCGAGGCGCAGCAGGCGCAGCAGGCCTTCCTCGTCATAGGTGGCGCCTTCGGCAGTCGCCTGTACTTCGGCGATGCGGCCGCCCTCGATCAGCACGAAATTGGCATCGGCATCCGCGTTCGAATCCTCGGCATAATCAAGGTCGAGCACCGGCGTGCCCTGATAGATGCCGCAGCTGACCGCGGCGATCTTCGCCTCGATCGGGTCCTGCGCGATCAGGCCGCGCTTCAGCAGGCCGTCGACGGCGAGACGCATCGCCACCCACGCGCCGGAGATGGACGCGGTGCGGGTGCCGCCATCGGCCTGGATGACGTCGCAATCGAGCGTGATCTGATGCTCGCCGAGCTTTTTCATATCTACGACCGAGCGCAAACTACGCCCGATAAGCCGTTGAATTTCCTGCGTACGTCCGGACTGCTTTCCTTTCGCAGCTTCGCGCATGCCGCGCGTATGCGTGGCGCGCGGCAGCATGGAATATTCCGCCGTCACCCAACCTTCGCCCTTGCCGCGCATCCACGGCGGAAGACGGTCCTCGACGCTGGCGGTGCACAGCACGCGGGTATCGCCGAAGCTGACGAGGCAGGAGCCTTCGGCATGCTTGGTGAAGCCGGTTTCGAAACTGAGGGCGCGCATTTCGTCGGCGGCGCGGGATGAGGGGCGCATGGGAATCTCCTTTGATGTTGGCCGGTGCCTTAGGGAAGGGGCGGCGGCGTTGCTAGAGGCGAGCGCAAGCTGCGCCCTCAGCGCGGGCGCAGCGACGCCATCCAGAAAGGCTGCAGCCCTCGTTGAACCCTAGACGGGCCGATCGATGTGTTCGCAGCACAAGCATCGTTCCGGGTTTGGCGTCGGGCCTTCCTTGGCCTATCTTTGGCGCATGACCACACCGCCCATTTCCGAACTGACCGACCGCACGCGCGACATTTTCCGCAATGTCGTCGAGGCGTATCTGGAGAGCGGCCAGCCGGTCGGGTCGCGCACCATCAGCCGTGCGTCCGCTTTGGGACTGTCTCCGGCAACGATCCGCAATGTGATGCAGGATCTGGAGGAAATCGGACTGCTCGCCGCGCCTCATACCTGTGCCGGGCGGCTGCCGACCGATCTGGGCCTGCGCCTGTTCGTCGACGGCATGATGCAGGTCGCCGAGCCTTCCGAGGAAGAGCGCCAGGCAATCGAATCGCAGCTGAGCGGTTCAGGCCCCATCGAACAGGCGCTGGCGTCCGCCACGGCCATGCTCTCCGGCCTGTCGAGCTGCACGGGGATCGTGCAGGTGCCCAAGCGCGAGCCGCGCCTGAAGCAATTCGGCTTCGCCCGCCTTTCGGAAACGCAGCTGATCGCGGTGCTGGTGGGGGAGGATGGTAGCGTGGAAAACCGGCTGGTCGATCCGCCGCCCGGCGTTACCGACGCGACGCTGGCCGAGGCTTCCAACTATCTGACCAGGCATCTGGCGGGTCTGACGCTTTCGGAAGCGCTGGAGCGGCTCGATGCCGAGATTCGCGATCGCAAGGCCGCGCTCGACCAGGCGAGTGCCGATCTGGTGCGCGAGGGACTGGCCACCTGGAGCCTCGACGGGCGGGACCGGCCCGTCCTGATCGTGCGCGGGCAGGCGCGCCTTCTGGATGAAAGCAGCGCGGCCGACCTGGACCGCGTGCGCCAACTGCTCGATGAGATCGAAAGCGAGCAGGAAATCGCCCGGCTGATCGACAGTGCGCGCGAGGCAGCGGCCACCAAGATCTTCATCGGATCGGAGAACAAGCTGTTCTCGCTCAGTGGGTCCTCCGTCATCGCCGCGCCCTACAAGGATAATGCCGGGCGGATCGTCGGTGTGGTCGGCGTTATTGGGCCCACGCGCTTGAACTACGCGCGCATCGTGCCCATGGTGGATTTCACCGCGCGGGCGCTCTCGCGACTGATCGATTGAGCGTTCCCGCGCCACTCCAATTTAAGCGAAAGAACCAGGAACATGGCCGAAGACAAGCAGATGGACGAAGCTGCCGAAAAGGAACTGGAAGGCGTGCCGGAAGAGCTGCGCGAGGAAACCGCGGAAGGCGCCCCCGAGCTGCAAGAGCATGACCGGCTGGCAGAGCTGGAAAATCAACTCGCCGAGGCAAAGCAGAATGTGCTGTACGCCCAGGCCGAAACGCAGAATGTCCGCCGCCGCGCCGAGAAGGACGCAGCCGATGCGCGCAACTATGCCGCCACCGGCTTTGCCCGCGACGTGCTGTCGGTGAACGACAATCTCCAGCGCGCGCTCGACGCGATCCCCAAGGAAATCCGCGACGAGGAGAAGTGGAAGGGCCTGATCATCGGGATCGAGGCGACCAGCCGCGAGCTTGAAAGCGTGTTCGGCAAGCACGGCATCACGCGCGTGGCCGCCAAGGGTCTGCCGCTCGATCCCAATGTCCATCAGGCGATGATGGAGATGCCGACGGACGATGCCGAGCCGGGCACCGTGGTGCAGGAAATTCAGGCGGGCTATATGATCAAGGACCGCCTTCTGCGCCCCGCGCTGGTGGGCGTGGCGAAGAAGCCGGACTGACCCACCCGCGCTCGCACTGATATCATCCTTCCCGCTGCATCGGCGCGGGAAGGAACCTCCTGCAGCTTTTGGCCGTTGCCGGGCCGTAACGAACAGGAGCGTATATCCATGTCAGTTCTTCAGACCCGCCTCGAAAGCCCCCTGCGTCGCCGCGCGTTCATCGGCGGCTCCGTCATGACGTCGGCGGCACTGCTGCTTACCGGCTGCCAGTCCCTGCCCGGCTTCAGCCTGAACGAGGCGGTCCGCCGGCTGCTCACGATCAGCTCGCAAAATGCGTTTGCGCAGCTGCTCCAGCCCGGCGGGTTCTACGACAATGAGCTGGACCGTATTCCGCTGCCCGCGCAATTCGGATCGGGCGGCTCCATCATCGGCGCGGTGCTGCGCAGCCCTGCCTTTCGCGATCAGCTCCAGCGGCAGCTGAACATTGCCGCCGCGCAGGGTGCGGAGCGGGCGGCGCCGCTGGTGACCGATGCGATCCGCGGCGCCAGCTTCGCCGATGCCACCGCGATCGTCCGGGGCGGCCCGCGCGCCGCGACCGATTATCTGCGCGGCAATCTCGGCAATGCGCTGATCACGGCGATGGTACCGGAAATCGGCGGCGCGCTAAGGTTGGCGCAGAACGATATCGTCGCGCAGGCGATCCGCGCGGTCAGCGGCGTCGACGTGCAGGGCATCGCCACCAGCGTCGGCCGTGCGGCGAACGATGTGATCTGGAACGCGATCGGGCGGGAGGAGGCGGATATCCGCGCCAATCCGCGCGCGACGAACGATCCGCTGCTGATCGGTGTGTTCGGATTAAGCGGCGCGCTGTGACGCAGGGCCGCCCGTTTCGTTCGCCTCAGAACTTATAGCCGAACAGCACCATCGCGCTGTGGCGCACCAGATCGTCTCCGGGGCGGAAGACCCATTGATTGTAGTAGTTAACGTCCACGTTCAGCCGGTCGGTCATCGGATAGCGTAGGCCAATGATCGTGCGCGCCTGATCGAAGCCGCTGCTTTGCCGGTCATTGTCGTTGATGCGGTAGAAGACTTCCTCGCTCAGCACCGGCTTCAGCTTCGTCTCGCCCAGTTGCGGCCCGATATACTGCGCCATCTGGCGCAGCCGCACGCCGACGTCGCTGCTGCCGTTCGAGAAGAAGCGCTCTTCCAGCCGCGTGCGGGAGGTCAGCGTGCCGCCCTTGTTGATGGGGAAGTGCACCCATGCATCCTGATGCAGACGCGATTCAGAAACGGTGAAATCGCCGTCATTGTAATTCCAGATTTGCGCAGAGCCGCCGCCGATCTCGACCTTGTCGGCCACATGCGCGAGCGCGGTGGCGCGCAATAGATAAGCGCTTACGCCCTCGGCGCTTTCGTTCATGCGCAGGCTGGTATCGATGAGGATTCTGCTTTGATCGTCCAGCGGAACGGTGGCGATGCCGTTGATCCACAGCTGCGCCTCCTGCTCGGCATGCGCGGGGGCCGCGACGGCGAGCGCGCAGGCAAAGGGGATGAGGGCGGAAAGACGCGGAAGGACTGGCATGAGGCAGGGGACACCGGCTAGGGGGTAGGGGAATCCACATTCCCTAACGCCCGCGAAAGGCCGCGCCCATGAAATTTTTCGTCGACACCGCCGACACGTCCGAAATTGCAGACCTTGCCGAAACCGGCTTGCTGGACGGCGTCACCACCAACCCTTCGCTGATCAAGAAGGCGGGGCGCGATTTTAAAGAAGTAGTGACCGAGATCTGCGGTCTCGTCGACGGTCCCGTCAGCGCCGAAGTGGTGGCGTTCGATCATGACACCATGATGCGCGAAGCCGAGGTGCTGCGCAAAATCGCCGACAATGTCTGCATCAAGGTGCCGCTCACGGTCGATGGCCTGAAGACGTGCAAGAAGCTGACCGAAGACGGCACGATGGTGAACGTCACGCTATGCTTCTCCGCCAATCAGGCGCTGCTCGCCGCAAAGGCCGGTGCCAGCTTCATTTCGCCCTTCGTGGGCCGCCATGACGACAACGGCTTCGATGGCATGCGCCTGATCGACGATATCCGCCTGATCTACGACAATTACGCGTTCGACACCGAAATCCTGGTCGCTTCCATCCGCCACCCGATCCATCTGCTGGAAAGCGCGAAGATCGGCGCGGACGTCGCCACCATGCCGCCCGCCGTCATCCGCGGCCTGTTCAAGCATGTGTTGACCGACGCCGGGATCGAGGCCTTCCTGAAGGACTGGGAAGCGACCGGCCAGTCGATCGGCTGATCGTTCGGTCGGCGCTTCATCCGTGACCGACACCGCCCGCTGC
>JBELIU010000170.1:0-6313 GCA_042090735.1 Novosphingopyxis sp.
ATCTCTACTTACCCTGCATACGCAATTCATGATTTGATAAAAGACCCTAGTGTAATTAAAGGTTGGCGACAGAAAGACTTGAATAGCCGACAATCCTAGCCACGAAGCTACACCCATTCTGATTCACAGGGGTGTAGTTTGGTCAGAAACCGTGACCGACAGGGATGACGCAGATTTGCGCTACAACGCGGCAGGCAACTTTCACATGTAAGCTAATCAAAAGCGGACCGACGGCTAGCGGCCCATTTTCGGAAGTTGCGCTGCGAACTAGACGGAGTCTTGGTTCCGTAGGAAGCGTGAATTCGGCTTCAGAAATGACTGCTCTGCGATTAGGCTTCGTGGACAAAGGGTATCCACAGTTTGACTGAAGCGAGCGCGACGAAGCCGAGGTAGGACTCCTTGGTTTTGTCGTAGCGGGTTGCCACTCTGCGCCAGTTCTTGAGTTTGTTGAACAAACGCTCGATGAGGTTGCGCCATTTGTATTTGGTGCGGTCGTGCGGGGCGGGATTGCGCCGGTTGACCTTAGCCGGGATCACCGCTTCCGCACCGGCTGCCTCGATCTCCTTGCGGATCGCATCGGCATCGTAGCCCCGATCAGCCAGGAAGGCCTCGATCCGGTCGGTTATCATGCGGAACAGTGGAGCGAAGCCCTGCACATCGTGCGCCTGTCCAGGTGTCAGAACGAACCCTAGCGGGAGACCTCTGGCATCGCATCTGGCATGGAGCTTTGTCGTGAAGCCGCCTCGCGATCGGCCAAGCGCCTCAGTTTGCTGAGTCCCCTTTTTATACCGACAGCACAATGATGTGCCCGGACCACCGTGCTGTCGATCATGTCGGCGGCTGTATGCCGCCCCGCCAGTTCGGCCAGTGTCTCGAGCATGGCATCGAACACACCGGTCGTGACCCATCGTCGATAACGTCGGAACACGCTGTTCCACTTGCCATATTCGTCCGGCAAGTGTCGCCACTGCGCGCCGGTCCGCGCGATCCACATCATGCCTTCGAAATAGGGACGATTATCCTGCGCCGGGCGGCATCCGCGACCACGCTCAGACGGCAGCAGCGGCCCGATCACTTCCCATTCTTCGTCCGTAACGCCAATCCGTTCGCCCAAGGCCGCCTCCAAAAGCCAGCCTTGAATCAGTGGATCGGTAACGCGTCAAGGATTGCTGGCCGTCCCTGCCGGGCCACAGCGACGTTTACATCTCCGCGTTCGATATTGTCGTCTGGATATCCGTTGGTTTCAGAATGTCGGAACCTGGGGTCCTATAAACGGTCAACTCTCCGTTTTCCCAAAGGCCGACCTCGACTGCCTTGGCTGACGGATCGACAAGCAGATAGAATGCGTCGCTACCCCCCTCATTATCCTTGTTGCCCGACGTGAAGAAAACTTCGCCATCGCGTTGCAAGGGAGCGGCTGTCTCGCTGTTCTGCATCAGCACGTTCAGCTTGTCGTCGAGAAGGTTCCTGATCTCGGGCGCTATCGGGCTTTCGTCATAGAGCCTGCTATCCACGGGATGCTGACCGACATACTCGCTAAGTAAGGACCAATTCCCATCGTTCTCGCTCGCAGTGGGCACCGATTGGCTCTGAACCTGCTCCGTGCCATTTCGCGATGCCGTTGAATCGGTTGATTGCCCACAGGCTGCCAACAATATAGAGGAAGCTATGAGGAAATAGGTTGCACGCACTCGATTATCTCCACGAAAGTTAATTGATCACTCTCCGCACTTACCGACAGATTGCTGGTATGCAAGGTTTGTCCACGAACCCTAGGGACGAGCATAGTTCTTTGGCCACGACGGCCTTACCCGTAGAAGGTTCGCTCCTCATTCGATTGAGCTTTCGGGCCTCGCAATCGCTCGATTTCGAAGCTTCCGAGACTTTTTGGGGGTAGGATGCACATTTGCCTTTTCGCAATGCCGATATCGGCAATGTGCAAAATGATCCTTTCCATAAACTGCTGGAGAAACTGACTGCCATCGACGCGCTAGGGCAACTCGTGCTGCCTCGTGAGTCCGAGAGGCTCTTAGATCTGAAGCGACAGGCTGCCGCAGCAGCAAAACGACGCTCGCGAGACGAACAACGATATACGCTCGGCGGCCTTATGTTCGCTTTGGACCTCCATACACTAGATTATCATGCGCTTTATGGATTGCTGGCGCATCCCGACCATTTGCTCGTGTGGGCAATCGAAGCACGCGCATCGACAGGAGCGGAGACTTTGGCAAGCATCATCCGTTTGATCTTAGATGATAAGGAACGGGCTGCCAGATGTGCAGAGTGGGGCCAACACCTAGCGTGGAGTCGGATGCGCCTACTGTATGAGGCCGAGGTCAACGCGTTCATTTCGTCCGAAAAATGTGGACCGAAAGCAAGATGGCGGCGGGATCCCATCACAGCCGCCCAAAATTACTTGATCGGTGAAATCTGCAAGCTTGATAGCATCGAAAATCCAACGCTCACACAGAAAGGCCCGGCTTTCGATTGGCTTCGCGAGCGCGGCGGTAATCCAAGATTTCTAGCGCGTCCTGCTCCCATGCCTCTGATGAGATCATGATCAATCAAATCTCCCATCCGATCGGCGAAGCAGCCGCTATGCTGAGCCAAAAGGAACGGGAGTTCCTGGACGCGTCGGTCGCAGTCGAGGCCGCTCTAGCAGATGGACAGACCGGAGTATCTGAGCTCGAAAGGCTTAACGAGATCGCAGCGGAACTTGCGCAGATAGCAGAGTTCCTTTCGGATCATCTTCAAACGCAGCTTGCGTCGTTTCTTGAGTAGGGCGGATTGAGATGGCCAATAAAACGTAGAGTCAAAGAGTATGCGCCGCCAATCAATCAGGTCGGCGTTTGGTGAGGAATGAACTTCATTTCGAAGGAGAGCGTTGTGGGCGAGAAGAGAATAAACAAGTCTCCGTCCGAGATCGCCAGGGAGGCAGATTACCACAAGCGCCAGCACGGGAAGCAGAAGGATTTCTCGACTGAAGATCCAAGACAGGACAAGGTTACAAAAGAGACGGCGAGAGAACTGAAGAATAGGAAGAACCGGGAGTCGAAAACGAGATCTGCGATCATGCGGACGGATTTAAGTTTGCTTGGAGGGAGTATCTCGCTTCCGACAGGCCTTAACGAGTATATCGAGACGCTCGTCCAATCCGAAAAGTTTGGCGCTAGTGATTACGACAAGGCGTCGGCCATCTTCTCACCCACCCTGAAGGCGATCACCGATTTGCCGATCGGTCTTCTGACCGAAAAGGAATGTATGCTTCCGCGAAGATTGCTGCCTTCCGGATTTTCCGAAATTTTGCGCCATTGCCAGCGGATGATCTCCGTATCGGGGGACGAAAGCTACATCGCCTACGCCGTGGCTGGTTGGGAAAAGTGCTCGGTGGACCGGGCAGCTTTTCGCGAGATGCAGGTCACCGCGAAGCAGAATGCGTCGAGGCACCTTGATGCTCATGCTCGCGCGCTGGCGCAAATCGAAGCAGATCACCCGAAACTTTATGAGGCCGTTTTATGTGGTCGACACAAGACGGCGTTGAACCTTCTAAGCCATAAGACGCCACAATCAGTGCTGAATCCACATCGTGTCCGCGCCGTCATTGCGGAGCATGGGCTGATCTATTGCCTTCATGATCTGCAATTGATCGCAGCGAGAGCGCGCGCAGCGGAAGCTAACCCTTTCGAAAGCCTCGCTAGCTCTACGATGGTCCAGATGAAGCCCGAAAACATGGCAAACCAGTCTCGCAGACAAGCGGCCACGCTGAACTCACTTTTGGCACAGTATACAACCTTGAGCGAAGAACTTGGCGGAAAGCCGACGCCGGAAGAAATTCCGGACGGGGAATCGCTTCAGTTTTTGGCCAACCAAGTGGGATACGAGGCTAAGAAGAGAGGCACAGACCTACTGAGTCACCGATTGCAAATCGACGATTTGGTGAGGTTCATGCGCAATAACACATTGTCTAAAAGTCAGATATTCCTTGATATTGTCGGCCAACCGGTCAGCAGAAATGGAATGGCGGCAAGTTTTAACGCGCTTTGGTTTTCGGGATTGAGCGCTACCCAAACGGTCTCGGTGGCTATTCTACGCTATCTCCAGGCCGAAAAAACGATCGAACTGCTTATTGATGAGCGTGACCCTCGTTCAATGCGACCGCTTCGCGAGCATACTGCGATGCCAGCTTACGACCTGAGCCCTAAGGCGCCGAATACCATAAGAGAGGCACAAGACCTTCTGTTTATGTTGAGGCAAAACATTCTCCACGACAAGGACTTCACGGCCAAGGAAGAAAGCGTGTGGGAGCGTAGCGATCGAGAAGGCAGGCCCCCTATCAAGAAAGCGGCCAAAGTTTTGAAGGAATGGGGGCAGAGAGAAATGGGCGCGGATAAGGGGTCGCTCGACGATGTGGGGCGCACTTACTACTTACTGGACGTAATCCCCGAGCACCGGCTGGCACACTGACACCACTGTGCTCATCTGCCTCATTTGAACCCCAGATTCCGTCGATCGACAAGAATTTCCCAACATTTACAGTGCCCATCATATTCGTGTCGGGTGCACCAGATCGTTTCACTTCAGGAATGTTGAACGCGCTGTCCTTGCCAGCGACGGCATAGAGCTGTTAGTGGGGCGGTTGGAATTCTAAACAATTCAAAAAACAGGTAAACTTATGAAGAAATTGATCGCAGCCGCCTCCGTGACCGCTCTGATGACGCTTGCCGCCTGCAATGGCGCGAATGAAGAGCGTGCCGAGCAGCAGGACGACGTGACCGAAGCGCAGGGCGAGGTCATGGATGCGCAGGCCGGTGTGGCTGAGGCCCAGAGCGACCTGGCTGAAGAAAAGGCCGACATGGCCACCGATCAGGTCGGTGCGGCTCAGATGGATCAGAAGGCCGACGCGATGGATCAGAAGGCTGAAAAGCTGGAAGATACCGCCGACGGCATCTGATCGGCTTCAGGCTGACATTATTGGGGTGATCCGCTCGATCACTCGGAAAGGCCCGCAAGCTACTTGCGGGCCTTTTCTGTTTGGATGTGACGGCAACCGCTAGCGGCGCGTGCTCAGCGGCCTTTGAACGCCGGCTCGCGTTTCTGCATGAAGGACATGGCGCCTTCGCGGAAATCCTCGGTATCGCCGCAGATCTTCTGCGCCTCGGCCTCCGCGGCCATCGCCTCGGCCAGCGTGGAATCCTGCGCTTGGCGGACCAGCTTGCGGATCTGGCCCATGGCCACCGTGGGCCCCTGCGCAAGGCGCTTTGCGAGGGCGAGCGCCTCGTCGAGCACCTGGCTGTCATCGACACAGCGATTGATCATACCTAGTTCCAGCGCGCGGACGGCAGGAATGCGCTCACCCAGCAGCATCGCTTCCATCGCGGCAGGAATGCCGACCGCCTTCGGGATAATCCAGGTGGCGCCGCCATCCGGCACCAGTCCGATATTGACGAAGGCTTGCAGAAAATAAGCGGATCGGCCGGCGACGATCAGATCTCCCGCCAGCGCCAGCGAGCATCCGATGCCCGCTGCCGCACCGTTGACGGCGGTGACGACGGGCACATCCAACTCGGTCAGGGCCAGAATGCCGGGATTGAAATGTTCTTTCAGCGATCGGCGCGATGCATCGCCGGGCGAGGCGCCGTCGAGGGTGCGGCCCGCGAGATCCGCTCCGGCGCAGAAACCGCGGCCTTCCCCTGTGATCACGAGCGCGCGCGCACCGCCGGGAACGATCTGCGTCAGAGCGTCGCGGAACTCGTCGAACGAAGCAGGGGTAACGGCGTTCAGCCGGTCCGGTCGGTTCAACGTCAGCGTGGCGACGCCGTCTTCGATGGCAAGTTTGATCGATTCATATTGCGGCATCGGAAATTCCCTCTCTCGGTCCAGCGGTCTTTGCGGGTCTGTGCACAAAAGGGCCCGATTGCAAGCGCGCGACGCAGCTCTCGCCGCGCAAATTCGAAGGGAGGGTCTGCTTGTTCGGGCAGGTGCTGGGCGCGGTGCGGATGGGGCAATATCGGAGGCCGATTTGGGAGCTGCAAAGTTTCTACATCACGGTTTGCGCTCTCTCAGGCGCGCGGATGGGCGTGCCTGTAGATGTCGAGCAGGTGCGCGGCATCGACCGCGGTGTAGATCTGCGTCGAACTGAGGCTGGCATGGCCGAGCAATTCCTGCAGCGAGCGCAGGTCCGCGCCGCCTGCGAGCAGATGCGTGGCAAAGCTGTGGCGCAGCGCGTGTGGGGTCAGCCTTTCGGACAGGCCCAGGCGGCGGCGGGCCAGCAGGACGGCGCGGCGCATGGCCGCCGGCTGCATCGGTCCGCCGC
>JBELIU010000171.1:0-6302 GCA_042090735.1 Novosphingopyxis sp.
ATATCGCGGCCAACAGCAATCGCGGCGAGCGTACCTTGTAATGGTCGGCTACTCCACGCGCGCCAAAGCTCAACGCCATTAGGTATGTCGTGTAGATGCCGATGACGGCGATCGTCGGGTGGACGAGGAAGGGGAGGGAGAACTCCAGGGCTACATCGACAACGCCGATGCCATAAGCGGCTGCAAGCCATCTTGCGCCGCGGACGGACGGGGTGGTTGCCGCGACCACAGCGAACGCCGTCGCGAAGAGCGCAGCAACGAACATATTGATGCTGAGGAGGAATGCGGCTGTCATGCTTCTCACTTGGGCGCGATGGCGGAACCCTAGAAACGAAGTGCAAATCTTTGCTTAACAGCATTTAAAATATGTGATGAAAAATCATTTCAAATGAGCATCTTGGCAATGTATTCCGGCATACGCAGTGAAGTATGCCGTAAAGGTTTCGTCATCAGATATCGCGCCCGATAGCCGAGCGTATCGCCGCGTGAGTGACCCCTTGCCGGTTTGCTGGCCGAGGTTCAGGCCACTTCCACGAACGTGTCCATCACGCGTTTGCGGCCCGCCTGTTCGAAATCGATCTCCAGCTTGTTGCCTTCGATTTCCTCCACTTTTCCGTAGCCGAATTTCTGGTGGAAGACGCGCATGCCGACGGTCACGTCGCTGCGGCCCTGGCCACCGAGGCTGACGGCGCTGCGGTGGTTTTCGGGCAGTTTGCCGTCGGCTCCCCCGCTGCCTCCGGCCGCAACGGCGCGCTTCCAGCCCGGCCCGCGTCCGGTGCCTCGGGCCGCGTTCGCGAACGGATCGGCCTCGGCGCTCCAGTTGGCGCGCCAGAGGCTTTCGCCGCCGGCCATGGTCTTCTCTTCCTCAACGTGCTCGCTCGGCAATTCGTCGATGAAGCGGGAGGGGATGGAGCTGGTCCACTGACCGTAGATGCGCCGGTTGGCGGCGTGCAGGATGGTGCAGGTCTCTCGCGCGCGCGTGATCGCGACATAGGCAAGGCGCCGCTCCTCCTCCAGGCTGGCGAGCCCGCCTTCGTCCAGCGCCCGCTGCGAAGGGAACACGCCGTCCTCCCATCCGGCGAGGAACAGATGCGCGAACTCCAGGCCCTTGGCGGCATGGATCGTCATGATGGTAACCTTGGGAGACGCGGCGTCGGCATCGCTGTCCATCACCAGGCTGACATGCTCCAGAAATTCGCCGAGGCTGCCATATTCCTCCATCGCGCGGGCGAGCTCGACAAGGTTTTCCTTGCGGCCCGCCGCCTCCGGCGTCCGATCGGCATCGAGCATGGCGTTGTAGCCGCTTTCGTCCACGATCTGGCGGACCAGTTCCGCAGGCGAAATCTCGGTCGAGGCTTTGCGCCAGCGCGCGATATCGCCGGTGAGCGCGGCAACGCTGCCCCGCGCGCGGCCCGTCAGCTCGTCGGTATCGGCAAGGCGCGCCGCACCAATGAGAAGGGGCACGTTCTCGGCGCGAGCGGCACGGTGGATGGTCTCCACCGCTTTCTGCCCAAGGCCGCGCTTGGGCGTGTTGACGATGCGTTCGAAGGCCAGATCGTCCGCCTCCTGATTGACGATGCGCAAATAGGCGATCGCATCGCGGATCTCGGCGCGTTCGTAGAAGCGGAAGCCGCCGACGATGCGGTAATCGAGGCCGATCTGAATGAAGCGATCCTCGAACTCGCGGGTCTGGAAACCGGCACGCACAAGGATGGCCACTTCGTCCAGCGAGACGCCGTCGCGCATCCGGTCCTCGATCGCGGAGCCGATATGGCGGGCCTCCTCCGGCCCGTCCCATACGCCGACGACCTTCACCTTCGGGCCCTCTTCGCCTTCGGTCCACAAGGTCTTGCCGAGCCGCCCGCTATTGGCACCGATAAGGCCGGATGCGGCGGCCAGAATCTGCGGAGTGGAGCGATAGTTCTGCTCCAGCTTCACCACTTTCGCGCCAGGAAAATCCTTTTCGAACCGCAGGATATTGGCGACTTCTGCGCCGCGCCACGAATAGATGGACTGGTCGTCGTCGCCGACCACGCAGATGTTCTTGCGGGCCTGGGCCAGCAGACGCAGCCAGAGATACTGGACGGCGTTGGTATCCTGATATTCGTCGACGAGTATATATTTGAAGCGCCGCTGATAGGCTTCCAGCACGTCGCGATGCGTCTTCAGAATGACGAGATTGTGGAGTAGAAGATCGCCGAAATCGCAGGCGTTCAGCGCCTTCAGCCGATCCTGATAGGTGCGGTACATCATCCGGCCCTTGCCGTTGGCAAAAGCCTCGTTCTCGGCCTCGTCCAGATCGGACGGGGAGAGACCCTTGTTCTTCCACCGATCCAGCAGCGAGGAGAGGCTGCGCGCAGGCCAGCGCTTCTCATCGAGATTGGCCTCGCGGATCAGCGTCTTCAGCAGCCGCAGCTGATCGTCTGTGTCGATGATCGTGAAATTGGATTTGAGGCCCACCAGTTCGGCATGACGGCGCAGCATCTTGGCGCCGATGGCGTGAAAGGTGCCGAGCCAGGGCATGCCTTCCACCGTATCGCCCAGCATGCGGGCGACGCGCTCACGCATTTCGCGTGCGGCCTTGTTGGTGAAGGTTACCGCCAGGATCTCGCCCGGCCAGGCAAGGCGGGAGTGAATGATGTGCGCAAGCCGCGCCGTCAGTGCCGCGGTTTTGCCCGTTCCCGCTCCGGCCAGCATAAGGAGCGGCCCTTCGGTGGTCAGCACGGCCTCACGCTGCGGCGCGTTCAGCTTCGCGGCATAGGGGGGCAGGGGGGCGGCATCGCTCAGGGCGGTATCAACGTTGGCGGACATGAGTGAACAGGTAGGGAACGCGTGCGCGCGCGGCAAGCACGGCGTGCACTCGAATTAGGTGTGGACGAGCTGTGCGGCACTTGCGGCAAGGCGTTCGAGTCGCCTGTCATTTCCGGGGTGATCGGCGGACGCCGAGAGGAACTTCATTTCGCTTCCGTTGGTTGTCGGCGCGGAGTTGGAAGAAACCTGACGTCACAGACGGAGAGATATGATGAAAAAGATTCTATTGACGAGCGCCGCTATTCTGGCCTTCGGTTCGACTGCAGCCTATGCGCAGATGCAGGGCGATGACATGTCCAGCGGTGAGATGGAAGCGCAGGGCGATATGTCCATGCAGCAGTCCCCCACCATGAACCCGCAGCAGCAGGCCATCTATAACGGCCTGACCGCCGAGCAGAAGGCCAGCTTCGACGGCTGGGATCTGCAGCAGAAGGGCCTTTACTTCGCCCTGAATGCCGAGCAGCGTTCGCAGCTCTGGGCGCTTCCCGCGGCGCAACGTGCGCAGGCCTGGATGCAGATCCGCCAAGCGGCCGGTCTGCCGGCTACGCCGCCAGCCCAAAGCACGACCGGTGCCACCGCGAGCACCCGCGCCACCACCGGCGCGATGGCTGGACAAGGCAACAATATGAACAGTTCCATGCGCAAGCCTGCCGGAAGCATGGGCTCAGGCACCAATATGGCAGCGAAGAGCGGCGCGGCCGCCAGCCCGCCGGCCGCGGCGATGAACAAGGACTATCCGACCTGCAGCCGCACGGTAACCGACAATTGCGTCAATCCGGGCCGTAAGTAAGCGATAGAGCGACCCGGACAATCACCGGGTCATTCATCAGAGGGCGGCGGGCGCAGCAGCGTCAGCCGCCCTTTTCCTATGGTGCGCTCGCTTTCGATCGTGAAGCCGGGCACATTCGCGGCTTCCGCCTTCGCCGTTTCCAGCGCGATCCAGGCCGATGGAGCGATCCAGCCCTGCCGGTTCAGTTTGTCGAGCGCCACCGCGCCCGCGCCGCTTCCGTAGGGCGGATCGAGCAGCACGATGTCGTGCGCCCGGCGGGCCTGCCCGAGGGCGAGTACCGATCCCGAACGGATTTCCGCGTTCTTTGCGCCAAGCGCGGCGATATTGGCCTTGAGCGCGTCGAGCGCTGCGCGGTCCTGTTCGACGAACAGGCAGGCGGCAGCGCCGCGTGAGAGAGCTTCCAGACCGAGCGCGCCCGATCCGGCGAACAGATCGAGCACCGTAAGATCCTCGAAGCTGCCCAAGCGGCTGGTCAGCATAGAGAACAGCGCCTCGCGCGTGCGATCGGCAGTGGGGCGCGTGGCATCGCCCTTGGGAGCGGTGAGCTTGCGGCCGCGATACAGTCCGGAAATGATCCTCATATAATTGCCGCTAATCTTCTGTGGAAAGCTGCGCAAGCTTGGGCCGCTGTTAACTTTTTGCGCTGCATGCGGGGCGCATGGGAGCGAGCCGATGAACGCGCATAGCAAGGACTTTCCGCATGGAGAGGCAGCGGGCGAGGCCGACGCGCTTCTGCGCCGGATCGGTCAGGCCTTACGGGACGCCGCGCCCGAACCTGAAGCCGAAAAGCCTGAAACGCTTGAGGTCGACATCGAGGCCACGATGAAGGCCATCGCGAAGGCCATGCAGCGCGGCCGCGGTTGAAACTACTCTGAGCAGACCGCGTGAATAACGAACTAGTTACAGTTCTTTAGGCCAGGTCCTTCACAAATCGTTCCAGATCGCTGCGCTTGATTTCGCTAACGTCGCCCGGTTGCAGATCGCCGATGGTGAACGGGCCGTAGCGTGTGCGGATCAGGCGTGAGACCTGCAGGCCGAGATGTTCAAGCACCTTGCGGACTTCGCGGTTCTTGCCCTCGGTCAGCGTCATTTCGATCCACTGGTTGCGGCCCGTGCGGCGCTCCAGATTGGCGTCGATCTTGCCGTACCGCATGCCATCGACCTCCACGCCGTCGATCAGCCCTTCGAGCTGTTCCTGGCTGATGTCACCGAACGCGCGCGCGCGATAGGTGCGCTCGATTCCGGTCTTGGGCAGTTCCATCAGGCGCTTCAGCTCACCGTCATTGGTGAGAAGCAGCAGCCCTTCGGTGTTGAGATCGAGCCGGCCCACCGGCATCACCCGAGGCAGGGTGGGGGGGAGCCGGTCATAAATCGTCGGGCGTCCGCCCGGATCGCGCGCGGCGGTGAGCAGGCCGGAGGGTTTGTGATAGGCGAACAGGCGCGCCACCTCGGGCTCGCCCACCGGCTTGCCGTCCACCGTCACGCCATCAAGATTTCGCAGCAGCGTGGCGGGCGTTTCCAGAATTTGCCCGGTTAGCGCGACGCGCCCGTCGGCGATCATCCGCTCGACTTCGCGGCGAGAGGCGACGCCCGCGCGCGCCATCAGCTTGGCGATACGCTGTTCGTCCTTGGCTTTGTCGAGCGGGCCGCCGGCCCCGCCAAGCGGGGACCATTCGGCTTGTTCGCGCGGCCCCGACGGGACAGCCGCCTTCTGTGCCGCCTTGCCGCTGGCCTTGGTCCCGCGCTTCGGCGATCGCCGGGGGGCATCCTTGCCGTCCTGCTTGGCTGGCCCGCGCGGCCCATCGCCGCTATTTCGCTTGCGTCCATCGTTCATGCTCGCGCAATGGACGAGGGAAGACTTACGGACAAGAGGCGGTAGACCTCGGCCCGGCGATCGAAGGGGACGCGCATCATGACCGAAGCGATGGAATATACGGGTTGGCGGCGGAGTCTGCCGGAAGGCGTGCGGCCCTATACCGAGGGTGCGCCGATCGCCGCTCTGTTCCTCGGCATCTCGTCCGGCTTCCCGTTCGCCATGATCGCGGCGACCTTGTCGACCCGGCTCGCGCAATCGGGAATCGAGAAGAGCACGGTCACCGCTTTCGCGCTGACCTTCCTCGCCTATAATTTCAAATGGCTGTGGGCGCCGCTGATCGATGCGATCAGGCTGCCGATCCTGGGCCGCGTCGGGCAGCGGGTTAGCTGGCTGTGGCTCACCGCCGCCTTCGTGATGGCTGCAATCATCTATCTCGGCGTGCTCGATCCGAAGGCGGACATCGGGCAGGTCGCGGTCGCGGCGATCCTGGTCGGCGTTGCCGGAGCCACCTTCGACATCGTGATCGACGCCTATCGCATCGAATTGCTGGAGCCGCGCCAGCTCGGCGTCGGATCGGGCATGAGCCAATATGGCTGGCGCATCGGCGCAGCGGCGGCGGGCGGCCTAGCCCTGGTGGTGGCCGATCGGGCGGGTTGGAGCACGGCCTATATCGCCTGCAGCTTCTTCGCGCTGTTCGCCTTTTTCACGGGCCTCATCATGGGGGAACCCGCGCGGCGGCAGGCTCCCAAGCCGCTGAAAGGGCCGGTGGCCGCGGCGATCGCCTATGTCAGTCCGCTCGCGGAATTCTTCAAACGATCGGGCGCGCTTCTCGTGCTTCTGTTCGTCCTGGTCCACAAGATCGGCGACACGCTGGCGAACCTCACC
>JBELIU010000172.1:0-6294 GCA_042090735.1 Novosphingopyxis sp.
ACCTCAGCCACATCAATTGGGGTAACTACAACCTCGTCGTGATCGACGAGAGCCATAATTTCCGTAATCGCCCGGCCGGTAAGGGCGAACGCGAGAGCCGCTACGACAAGCTGCTGAATGCGGTGGTGAAAGCTGGCGTCGACACCAAGGTGCTGATGCTGTCGGCGACTCCGGTCAACAACCGGTTGAACGACCTCAAGAACCAGATCGCCTTCGCAACGGAGGGCGATGATCGCGATCTGGCTGGGCATGGCGTCCCCAGTATAGCCGGCACAGTGCGTATCGCGCAGGGCCAGTTCAACCGCTGGCAGGATTTGCCTGACGACCGGCGATCACCGGCCCGGCTGCTGGAGATGCTAGGTTTCGACTATTTCCGGCTGTTGGACTTGCTCACCATCGCGCGAAGCCGAAAGCATATCGAGAAATACTACGGCACCGAAGAGACGGGGACATTCCCTGAACGCCTCGCGCCGAAGAACATCTATTCGGATGTTGACCTGTCCGATGGCTTCCCACCCATAGGCGAGGTCAATACAGAAATCCGGAGGCTCAAGCTCGCCGCCTTTGCCCCATTGCGTTACGTGATGGAGGACCGCCGGGAGGCTTACGACCGCCGTTACAGCCAGCGGACCGGTTCGGGGGCGAGCGTATTCCGGCAACTCGACCGCGAAGAAAGCCTCGTCGCGCTCATGAGGGTGAACCTGCTCAAGCGCATGGAAAGCTCAGTGCATGCCTTTGCGCTCACCATCGAAAGACAGCTCGCCGCGGTAGAAGAGCTGATCGGCCGTATTGATGCCCATGACGATAGTGTCGACGCTGCGTCGATTGACGATTTGGAAGACGACGATCCTGAATTCGAGCAGCTTGGCGTTGGCAAGAACATCCGCGTGTTGCTAAGCGACGCGGATCTCGTTCGCTGGCGGCAAGACCTGGCCGAAGACCGTGACAGGCTTGCCAGCCTTCTCCGCCAGGCAAGGCAGGTAACGCCAGAGCGTGACGCCAAGCTAGCGGATCTCAAGGCATTGATCTCCGAAAAGCTTCGTGCGCCATACAACGCAGGCAATACGAAGTTGCTGGTATTCACGGCCTTCGCGGACACGGCGCAGTATCTCTACGAGCAGCTGGCCGATGAATATCCGCGACCGATGGCACTAGTGACGGGTTCCGGTCGAAACCGGACGACGCACCCGCGTCTCCGGGCCGATCTAGGGTCGATACTGACTGCCTTCTCGCCGCGATCGCGCGCGCGCCCGGAGAAGCTTGCGGACGAACCGGAGGTCGAACTAATCATCGCCACTGACTGCATTTCGGAGGGTCAGAACCTTCAGGATTGCGATTGCGTGGTGAATTACGCCATTCACTGGAACCCGGTGCGGATTGTGCAGCGGTTCGGACGCGTAGACCGGCTGGGTTCGCCCAACGATTTAATCCAGCTCGTCAACTTCTGGCCCAACATGGACCTCGATAGCTACATCGGCCTTGAACGCAGCGTATCGGGCAAGATGATGCTGCTCGACGTCTCCGCTACAGGCGAAGAAAACTTGATCGAGGCACAGGCAGGTGACCGGATGAACGATTTGGAATATCGCCGCCGCCAGCTTGAATCGCTCCAGGATCGGGTGATCGATCTGGAAGACCTTTCCTCCGGCGTATCCATAACGGATATGACACTAAACGACCTTCGGCTGGACTTGGCACGCCTGTCTGCCGAAGAACGCGAGACAATCGCCCAGCGGATGATAGGCACTTATTCGCCTATTCCCGCCAGCGATGATTTCCCGCCCGGCGCTCTGTTCCTGCTAAAGGCGGCCACGCCGAATGCGGAACGGGCGCTGGCAAAGGGCGACCCGATCTTTCCGCACGCGCTGATTTATGTTGGCGAGGATGAGCGGGTAATCCTTCCGCCCAGTCAGCCGAAGCGGATGCTCGATCTCCTGCGTCTGGCAGCAGCGACTCCAGCGGAGGAACAGGAACAGGCGTGGACGCAGCTCAACGCGGCCACGCGCGACGGCAGCAAGATGGCGAAATACCAACGCCTGCTTGCAGCCGCGATCCGCGGCGTAACCGGCAAAGCAGAGGAGCGCGCGGTCGAAAGCCTTTTTACTACTGGCGGCGTAGAAGGCGCCGGCGGTGATAGCGGGCTTGACGACTGGGAGGTGATCACCTGGCTCGCTGTCCTGCCTCCGTCATGACAGTTACGCCGCACGATATTCGCGATGCTCTCGCATTGCCGCCGGGCGGCGCGGCTGCGCGGCGTTTGCCGAAGGACGTGCTTGCGGAACACGGGGCGGCGAATGCGGCGGACCGAAAGGCAATCGACAAAGTCATCGAGCGCTTGGACTGGTGGGCGACCTTATCCCCTGCGACCATCGGCGTGGCCGCAGGCACAGATAACGAGCGGCCCGTTCCCGCAATCCAGTTGCTAGCCCTCACAGCGCGGGAGCAGCCGACCCAGCGATTGCTGACAATGGTCCACCGTTCGATCCCGGTCCCGATCATCTTGCTAACGCAGCTTCCCGCAAACTCAAGCACGCGCGTGTCGGTTGCGCCGCTTCGAAAGGCTGAACGGGTTGGCGACAAGATGGTGGTGGAGCGCCTCATCGTATCGCCGGACCTTGCTGATGCGGGAGCACAGGCGACCAAGGCGTTCATTGCCAGCCTGGCTCTTCCGCGACTGCCGCAGGTGAGCCTGTCGGCGCTCTACGCAGGCCTTATTGAACGGATTGAGGCGCTGGAGATTGCTACGCTAACGGACTCGTCATTTGGCCTCGTCGACGATCCGGAGGCGCGACGCGATACACTGAGGCGTTACAAGGAGGCGGAGGCGGAGTGGGTGTCCGCCCGCGCGGCGGCGAAGAAAGAAAAGTCGCTGGCGCAACAGGTTACGCTTGGCAATCGCACGCGAAAGCTGAAAAAAGAGCGCGACCGAATACTGGGGGAGCTAAGCTAGGCTGATGAGCAGGGGGAGTTACTACGGTGGCGGAACCGTCATCGGATGGGGTAGCTATTGGGAGCGGCGATACGCCCTCGGCACTCCGGAAGAGAGGTCCGTTCCTTCGAAGAAAGGATCGAAGCGTTCGGCGCGCCGTGCTCGCGCGAAAGCCGCTGCGGCAGGCGAACCGACGCCGGCGTGGGCCCGGAAGAAATTCCCGAAGTCCAATCTGTCACAGAAGGATGTTCTGGCCGGTCTCGGCCTGTTACCGTTGCCGCCGAAACCGCATATGCGCGGCCCCATTCTCAAGAAGCTGGTCGCCGAAGGGGTGCTGCTCCCACATGGGCGACCCAATCCGAATAACGACAAGGTGCGCGCAATTGCAGCGCGGCCAGGAAAGAAGAAGAAATGACCACCGAAGAATCCGCTTCTGCCATTCCGCAGATCATCCGCGACGATGAAGAGGCAGGGAGTGGCGATCTGGCGCGCGAGAATATCGAGCGGCTGAAGGCGCTGTTCCCGCAGATCGTGACGGACGGGAAGGTCGATTTTGATGTGCTGCGCCAGCTGCTGGGCGACGAGGTGGAAGAAGGCGAGGAGCGATACGGCCTGAACTGGAAGGGCAAGCGCCGCGCCCGCGCTTTCGCTATGACCCCCAGCCTCGGCACCCTGCGTCCCGCGCCCGAGGACAGCGTGGACTGGGTTACAACGCAAAACATCGTGATCGAGGGGGACAACCTTGAAGCGTTAAAGCTGCTCCGCCGGGCCTACGCAGGTCAAGTAAAGCTAATCTATATCGATCCGCCATATAATACGGGGAAAGATTTTGTTTATCCCGACAAATACTCATCTCCGATGAGTAGGTATTTGGAGATAGCCGGCAAAGTGGATGATGCTGGGGCTCTTTTGAGTTCGGATCGTGAAGCCGCTGGTCGTCTTCACACTGAATGGTTGTCTATGATCTACCCGCGGTTGTTGCTTGCAAAGGAGATGCTGGATCAAAAGGGGGTTATAGCGATTTCAATTGAAGAGCGGGAATATTCAAATTTATGGGCAATATGTTGCGATGTTTTTGGGCAAGAGAATATTGTCGGAACAATTGTTTGGAAGAATGCGACCGACAATAATCCTACCAATATCGCAGTTGAGCACGAATATATTCTCGTAGTAGCTAGGGATAAATCAGCCCTAGATAATGTTTGGAAGTCGAAAGCATCAGCTGTCAAGAATATACTGGAGAGCGTTGGTGCAGATTTGTTAGAGAAATACGATGGCGAAGAGCTCGTCAGTGAATATAAAAAGTGGTTCAAAGACCATAAGTCCGAACTGTGGCCA
The DNA here is from genome assembly GCA_042090735.1 of Novosphingopyxis sp. Classification (GTDB taxonomy): domain Bacteria; phylum Pseudomonadota; class Alphaproteobacteria; order Sphingomonadales; family Sphingomonadaceae; genus Novosphingopyxis. The sequence continues at coordinate 4,268 of JBELIU010000172.1, forward strand.
CTGGACCGCTATAAGTATATCGACGAGGGTGGCGTCTATACTGGTAGCCAAAGCGTCCATAACCCCGGTAAGGAAGGTTATCGATATGACGTCATTCATCCGATAACGAAGAAACCCACCAAACAGCCTCTACTCGGTTATCGCTTCCCCGAAGATACGATGAAATCCCTTCTTAAAGAGGGTCGTATCCTTTTTGGAGATGACGAAAACAAGATTATTGAACTTAAAGTTTACGCAAAGGATTATAGTTCGAAGCTGCCAAGTTGGATTGAGATAGACGGGCGGTTGGGTGCCTACGACCTCAGGGATGATTTTCCCGAAGCCACTCGAGTATTTTCAAACCCCAAGCCCGTATCCCTTCTCTCTCTCCTGATTTCCTACATCGCGGTGGAGCCTGATGATATCGTGATGGACTTTTTTGCCGGATCGGGAACAACAGCTCGCGGTGTTTGGCAAGCCGCACTCGATGACAACATCGCAAGGCGATATCTGCTTATTCAGTTGCCGGAACCCTTGGAGGAATCCCAAGCCGGGCAAAAGGCTTCAGCGACTTTTCTGAAAAAAATTGATAAGCCGACAAATATTGCTGAACTTACGAAAGAGCGGCTGCGTCGGGCCGGAACGAGGATCTGCAAAGAGAGCCCGGACGCCGACATCGATACTGGCTTCCGTGTCTACAAACTTGCCACTTCCAACCTGAAACCGTGGCAGCCCGATCCGGACAACCTCGAAGCCAGTATTTTGGACGCGGTCGACAATGTTCTGCCCGACCGGGGCGAGGAAGACCTGCTGGTCGAGTTATTGCTGAAGACCGGCATCGATCTGACCATGCCGGAAGAGAAGCGCGAGATTGCCGGACAGAATGTCCATGCTCTCGGCGGCGGTACACTGATGGTGTGCCTCGGTAATATCGACGACGAGCAGGCCGAAGAACTGGGGCAGGGGATGGCCGACTGGGTCGCCGAGCTCGATCCCGCGCAGACCACCGTCTATTTCAAGGATAGCGGGATCGGCAGCGACGGCAACCGCGCCGCCACCAAAGCCAATCTCGCAGGGATCCTCAGCCAGCGTCTGGGCGATCGTATCGCCAAGATCGCCAGCATCTGATCGGCGGGGCGAAGCAATGAAATTCAAGTTCGAACCTGATCTTCAGCACCAGGCCGCCGCTATCGATGCAGTGGTAGACCTGTTCGCCGGACAGGAAGAGAAGCAATCCCTCTTCACCATCGCGCCCAAACAGGTGGAAGGGGAGCTGGAATATAACGAGAAGCTGCTCGGCTACGCCAACCGTTGCGATCTGCTGCCCGAGCAGATCCTCGAAAACCTGCACGTAGTGCAGGACCGCAATGCGCTTCCCGCTTCACCCGAGCTTGAAGTGAAGGGCGACAAGCGTAGCGGGGAGGGCGACTATGGCATGGACTTCACCGTCGAAATGGAGACGGGGACGGGCAAGACCTATGTCTACCTGCGGACCATCTTCGAGCTGAACCGGCGCTATGGCTACACGAAATTCGTGATCGTCGTCCCCTCGGTCGCGATACGTGAGGGCGTGAAGAAGACCATTGAGCAGACGCGGGACCACTTCCGCCAGCTGTATGACGGGGTGCCATTCGAAAGCTTTGTCTACGACAGCTCCGACCTGTCGCGCATCATCGATTTTGCCTCTTCGTCATCGATACGCGTGATGATCGCGACGGTGCAATCGCTGGGGTCGAAAGCGGCCGTGTTCCAGCAAGCCCGCGAACAGACGCGCGATATTCCCGGCGTCGAATGGGTGAAGAGCACGCGTCCGATCCTGATTGTAGACGAACCGCAATCGACAGGCCGAACCGCGGACAGTGCCGGCCGGAAAATTATGCGAGCAATGGAGCCGCTGGCTAGCATCGGTTACTCCGCCACGCACGAATTCGACTTCCACCCTATCTACCGCCTCGATGCTTTCGACGCGCATGAGCGTGGACTGGTGAAGTCCATCGAAGTGGACGGCGCGCGCATCCAGGATGCCGAGAACAGCCCCTATGTGAAGC
>JBELIU010000173.1:0-6202 GCA_042090735.1 Novosphingopyxis sp.
AACTAGGACGATGGCGCGCCGTAAAAGATTCTAACCCGGATGTGAAAATTGCGGCTGCCCGCGTGGCGGAAGCGCGCGCGACCGAATTGGGTTCGCGCGGATTTCTGCTCCCGTCGCTCGGCGTCGGCGTCGAAACTGGCGTTCGACGCCAGGTTACGCCCTTCGGCACCGGACTTACGTCGATTGCCGCGCAGCCAGCTTTTCAGGCGTCTTACGAAGTCGATCTGTTCGGCAAGAATGCCGCGCGCGTGGACGCCGCGGAAGCGGGCGTGGCCGCAAGCACTGCGCAAGCGGAGGCGGCGCGCCTTTCGGTGAGCGCTGCCACCGCGAGCGGCTACATCACGCTGCTCGCGCTCGATAAACGGCGGGAGGTGCTGGAAGCGACGCTGGAAGCGCGCAGCCAGGCGCTCAAATTCGCGCGCGACCGCGCCGAAGTCGGCTACACCTCCCAGCTCGAGCTGCGACAGGCACAGGCCGAATATCAGGCCACCGCGCAGCTGGTCCCGCAGCTGAAAGCCCAGATCGCACAGCAGGAGAACGCGCTCTCGGTCCTGACCGGAGAGATGCCCGCAGCCATCGTCCGCGGCGCGGCGCTGGCCGATCTGCGGCAGCCGCCTCCGCCCGCGACGCTGCCGTCCGAACTGCTGCGCCGACGGCCGGATGTGGCCGCCGCGGAATATCGCATCGCGGCAGCCGACGCGAATATGCGGGTGGCGCGTGCCGATTTCATGCCCTCGATCAATCTCGGCGCGAGCGCCGGTGTGGCGGTGTCTGACCTGCTGGCCAATCCGATCGGCCTCTGGTCGCTCGGCGGCAGCATCCTCGCGCCCATCTTCCAGGGCGGCAAGCTGCAGGCGCAGTTGGATGGAGCGACGGCGCAGCGGGACCAGGCCGCCTGGGCCTATCGCTCGGCCGTTCTCAACGCGTTCCGGGAAGTGGAGGATCGCATGGCCGTGCTCGCCAATCTGAAGGAGCAGGAAGTCGCACTGGAAGCACAGCGAACCGCCGTGGCCGATGCACTGCGCCACGCACGCAACCGATACCGCGCCGGCTACACGCCCTATATCGAACAGGTAGACGCCCAGCGCGCCCTGCTGAGCGTCGAACTGTCGCTGGTGCAGGTAAGAGCCAACGAACTCACGACGACCGTCGGCCTGTACCAAGCCGTGGGCGGCGCCCCGGAACGAGGGTGGCAATGATTTTGGACCCTGGAGGTCAGGATGCTGCGTATTGAAGCATGGCGGGTTGAATTCAATCTTTCAGCCCGTCGTTTGAACAAGACCCGACCGCTCGCATTGATCCGCCTTAAAACAATCTAGACACGGGCAGGTCGGTCCAAAACGTCGCTAAGCACTCGCAGTGCTTCTTCGCTGGTGCTGGTGACGTTGAAGCGCATTTCGGACGATGTCATGCGCGGCGGGCGGAAATGTTTGCCGGGGGCGGTGAGGAAGCCGCGGGTTAGCATCAACCTGGCAATCTCGGCGGAGTCCGTGTCCGCGCCCAGATCGACCCAGAGATGCGGTCCGCCCATCGAGGGGCCAGCTTTCACGCCTATTTCGGCGAATATCTGCCGCAATGCGCCTGCACCCTGAGCCAGTTGCGTCCGAACCCGTTCGCATCGGCGGCGATACAGCCCTTCATCGAGGAAGCGGAAGAACACCCGCTCCTGAATGAGCATATTGCCCAGCCAGTGGGTCAGGCGAAAGCGCCGCAGCATGTCGATATAGCGTTCTCCCGCAACGATATAGCCCGCGCCGATCTGCGGCTCCAGAATGCGCGACGATCCGCCGATGTGAATAACGCGGTCCAGATTATCGAGGAGCATCAGCGGCGCCAGCGCCCTGCTGCTGCCGATCGGCAGAAGATCGGCGTTGAAGGCGTCGTCGATCAGCGTCAGATCGAACTCGGCGGCGATGTCGATGAGCTGTCGTGCATTGTGCAACGAAATGCAGCCGCCGGTCGGGTTCTGGATCAGTGACGATAGCAGAAAAACCACCGGGCGGTGGCGTTCGCACAGGGTGCGCAGGACAGCGATGTCCGGCCCGTCCGCCCGGCGCGGTACACGCAAAATATTGGCGCCCTGCGCCAGCAAGGATGCGACATGAGCGAACGAGGCCGGATCCTCGATCAACACCGATCCGCCCGGGCGTACCAAGGACCGGATCACCACACCCAGTCCGGCAATGCAGCCGGGGACGGTGGTGATTGCATCGATCGGCACGTCGATCCCCTCCGCCATCATCTTGCCGCGCAGCTGTTCGCGCAGCGGCAGATAACCGGCGGCATCGCCGTAACCGAACGATCGCAGCCCGCCTGCGGTAACGCCCTTCAGCACGCGGTTCAGTTCTTCAACCTCGGACGGCTTATGAAAGAGCGCGCCGCTGCCGGGCGAGCGATTGAACGGGTGCGCGGCATGGATGAGCTGAAACGCGCCTAGATCGATCTGCGAAACCTGGCCCGACGAGGACGGCGGAAGCGATGGCGGAGGCGATACGTAGAACCCAGACCCGCGCCGCGCATAGATTTGTCCGCTCGAGACCAATCTATCATAGGCCCGCTGAACGGTATCGCGGCTGACACCGAGTTCCGCTGCCATCGCGCGGATCGACGGCAAGCGCTGGTCCACCGTCAGGGTTCCGTCCGCGATACGTTCCTGAACCTTGCGGAGCACACGTACCGCGCGGCCGCCACCGAAATTGGGATTGCCATCGGGCTGCCTGGAATTGTCCTGGTCGTCGGAGTAGGACAGGCCGGTCATATTTTATACATTTGGCTGCAAGCCAACCTTCACGCAATCAGTAATGTTCGTTGAATGGGAAAAAGATTATTAGATGTTGCTCTCATGACGGCCACCGTGATCACTTCGATCGCGACCGGGCCGGCTTATGCGCAGGAGCAGGCATCTAATTCGGCCGTGCAGGCCGCGCCCGCTTCCGATCAAGCCTCCCGGGCGATCACCGACTCGGTCACGCGCTTCACTTTATCCAACGGCTTGAAGGTCATCGTCCAAAGCAGCGACAGGGTGCCGCTGGTATCCGCGGCGCTAGTCTATGATGTGGGGTCGAAGGACGAACGGGCCGGCCAATATGGTTATGCGCACCTGTTCGAGCATCTGGCGCTCGATGGAAGCGCCCATTGGAACCAGAATGCGCTGCGCTCTCTACATGACATGGGCGCGACGCAGATCAACGCGCAGACAACGCGTGACAGCACGACGTTCCTCGAGACCTTTCCCCGCGCCGCGCTTGAGCGGGTGCTTTTCCTGGAAGCCGATCGCATGGGCTTCATCGGCGCGGCCCTGACATCCGAACGGATCGCCCGCGAGGTGGATGTCGTGCTGAACGAGAAGAAGCTGCGCGCGGCCCAACCTTTTGGCACGGTCGATGCCGTCATTCATGGTGACCTGTACCAGACGGATCATCCTTATCATCACAATGTGGTGGGCGATGAGGGCGATCTGCGCGGCGTCACGGTGGAGGCCGCCCGGCAGTGGTTCGACACCTATTACGGCCCTTCGAATGCGACATTGATCCTGACCGGAGACATTACCGGAGAAGACGCGCGCACGCTGGTGACCCGCTATTTCGGGGGACTCGAACCGCGGTTGCCCGTCGATGGACTTCAAACGAATGCGCCGAGATTGTCGGGGCCGATCCGGCGACGGATGTTCGACGCGGTTTCCGGCGGACGGCTCTACTTGAACCATCTGGCACCGCCTGCGGGATCGCCCGAGATCGCGGAGCTGGACCTTATAGCTCAGATCATCGCCAATGGTCCGCGGTCCCGCCTGAGCCAGCGGCTCGTGACGGAGTTAGGGCTCGCCAAAGCCGTTTTCGCGACCTTCGAGATCGGCAAATTGTCCAGCGTGATGGGCTTTGTCGTCGATGGAATCGAACCCGAAGACATGCCCCGCGTCGAGAACGAGGTCGAGGAGATGCTGGCCCGGTTCGCGGCAAAGGGTCCGACGTCCGAGGAATTGGAAAGCGCGCGCGCGGCACGCACCGGATATCTGCGCAATTTGCAGAACAGCACCTCCGGCAAAGCGTTTTTGCAGGCGCAGGGCGCAAAGCAAAATCAGGTATCGAATTTTGCGGAATCCTATCTGCGCGAACTGACAAGCGCCACGGCGCAGAGCGTTCGTGAGGTTGCGGCCGATGTCTATGGCACGCCCGGTCACCGCCTGTCGGTTCTTCCGCGCCCGTCCCTGCAGACAACTGCCGGCGGATATGGCCTGGCCCAGGGGCCGCCTCCTATGGGGCCGATCACGCCGATTGCCTTTCCGGCGATCGAAAAAACGCAATTGTCGAACGGCCTGCAGGTCGTCCTGGTACCGCGCGAAAGCAGCCTGCCCAACACGCTGCTGCTGCGGTTCGATGAAGGCGGCAATGCCGGGCCCTCGCGCGAAATCGCCGGGCTGGCGCTCTCCAGGCTGGTCGCCAAGGGAAAGACCCCGGCCCAGCTGGCGTTTCGGAAGCAGATCGACGCCCTCAACGGCTGGTTGAACGAGAGCATCGATCTCGATCATGCCGACATCGTTTTCGGCTGGGACGCATCGCGTCTGGCCGCCGGGATCGCGCTGTTCGGAGAGGCGCTGACTCGTCCCGAGGTCTCCCCCGAAATACTGGAGAGCCTCAAACGCTCCCGCATCGATCAGCTGAACGCGGAGAGCATCAACCGGGGTGCCGGTCCGCAGCGCGCCTTGTACAGCGCTATCTACGGCACGGGCCATCCTTACGCCCCGGCTGCCAGCACTGCCGAGGCCGTCGAGCAGGTCGAGCAGATCGATCTCGCGGCCCTCGAAGCATGGACGCGGTCCCATCTGTCGCCCGGCGGCGCCACGCTATATGTCGCGGCCGATACCGATATGGCGACGCTGAAACCGCTGCTGGAAAAGGCGCTGGACGGCTGGAAAGCTGGCCAAGCTATGGCCGAGTTGCCGATCCCGCAGGCCGAGGGGCGGCCCGTGCCGTCGCTCACGGTGCTCGATAAGCCGGGCGCCACGCAAACCTATATCGTCGCCGGCAAGGTCATTCCCGCGGCGGAGGAACCCGGCAGTGTCGATGATTCCGCAGCCTATGTGGTGAACGAAATCTACGGCGGCAATCTGACCTCGCGCATAGGGACCAATCTGCGCGGGGAGAAGGGCTGGACCTATGGGATTGGATCCGGCCTCTATAACACCCGCGCGCAGCGGCGCTGGATCATCGCGGGGTCGGTTGACCGGGACCATAGCGGCGCGTCGATTGCCGAGCTGACCAAAGAGATGCGGGCGCTGACCGCAGAGCATCCGCCCGAACAGGCCGAGCTCGACCGGATCGTCACCACCGCCGCCAACAAGAATGCGGCCCGGCTGGAAAACAACACCGAACTGCTCGGCGCGATGGCGGACGCCCATTCCGGCGGCCTGCCCTATGATGATGTGGTGCGCCAACCGATGCGGCTGGATGCCCTGACGCTCGATGAGGTGCGACAGGCAGCGACCGCCTTTGCCGATCCGCGCACGATCCATTGGGTGGTGGTGGGCGACTGGAACCGAATCCGCGACCAATTCGAAGATCTGAAGCTCGGCGAACCGGTGGTGATCGAACCGGCAGACTGAATTCCGCAGCGCTGCGATGCAATCAACAGGGGCAAAGTGCGGCGCATTTTGATCGATACGTTCGAAAAGAGGGGTACCATCATGTATAAACGGCATTTCGTTGCTGCCAGCCTACTGGCAATCTCCATCGCTACGCCCAACACTGCATGGGCACAGTCCCGCACGCAATCGCAGCCGGCCCTGCCGCTCAGCGAGGCGCTCCAGCGGATCGCGGCGGAATGGAATGCGCCGATCGACATTGATCCGGCGGTGACCAAGGGATTGACGTCAAAGCCGGTTGTGGATGCCACCAGCGAGCGCGATGCCGTCAACCAGGCGACCAGCGGCCTGCCCGTTGCGGTGCAGGTGAACGACGATGGACGGATTGCCGTCGTCAACGAACTGGTGGTGATCGCACGGCTCGATGAGGCGGAAAGCAACGTCCTGGTGCGCGGCTCAACCAGCTCATCGCGGCTGGGCCAGTCCTTGCGCGAGCAACCGCGCAACACGCAGGTCATCTCCTCCAAATTGCTGGAACAGCAGCAAGCGCAAACGCTGACCGAGGCGCTGGCCAATGCCGGCGGCGTGGTGGTCAACACCGCAACGGTACAGGGCGGCGTCAGC
>JBELIU010000174.1:0-6117 GCA_042090735.1 Novosphingopyxis sp.
GCCGGCAACGCCGATCGGCCTTCTCAATGCACCGACCAACACGGGCGGCGGCAATCTCTACGGTGCCGAGCTTTCGGCAACGCTACCCTTCAACATCGCAAGCGAAGCGCTCGACGGCTTCGGCGTTACCGGCGGCGTGGGTTATACCAAGACCGAGATCGAGAACGCGCGAGGTGATGTCACCCAGATCCCCGGCTATTCGGAGTGGGTGGCCAACGGCACGCTGTATTTTGAAAAATACGGGTTCAATGCACGCGGTAGTGTTCGTTACCGTTCCGAGTTCCTGGGGGACTTCACAGGCTTCGGCGGTTCTCCGACGCGCCGGACGGCGCTGGGCGAAACCATCGTCGATGCCCAGATCGGCTATGATTTCGACGGCGGTACGCTCGATGGTCTCTCGCTCTATGTGCAGGGGCAGAACCTGACGGACACGCCGTTCCGTTCGGTCACCTCGGGCGAAAACCCGCTGCAGGTGCTGGACTATCAGCTCTACGGTCGCCGCTTCCTGGCGGGCTTCACCTATCGCTTCTAATCTCTCTTATCGGGCGCCGCCGCCTTCCAGCGGCCGGCGGCGCCACGAACCAAGGGGATAGAGGATGCGTGAGCGTTTGGAGAAACTGGTTATCGCCGGAGGCGGCACCGCTGGGTGGATGGCGGCGGCGGCTCTCGCGCGGTTTGCGCCGCCGGGCCTGCGGATCGAACTGATCGAGAGCGACGCGATCGGTACCGTCGGCGTGGGCGAAGCGACGATCCCGCAAATCCATCTGTTCAACGGCGCCCTGGGGCTCGACGAAGCGGAGTTCCTGCGCGAAACCAAGGGCAGCTTCAAGCTAGGCATCGAATTCGACGGCTGGCAGCGCGAAGGCGCCAGCTACATGCACGCCTTCGGCAATATCGGCCGAAGCGCGGGCCTTCTGCCCTTCCACCATTACTGGCTGCGCGCCAAAGCGCTGGGTATTGCCAAGCCGCTGCAGCGTTATTCGCTGAACGAGCTGGCCGCGCGCACCATGCGGATGCAACGCGGCAGACCCGGCCCCAACATGCCGGAAATGCCCTATGCCTATCATTTCGATGCCGGGCTCTACGCCGCTTATCTGCGCCGCTATGCAGAGGCCCGCGGCGTGGTGCGGCGCGAAGGACGTATCGCTTCGGTGGAGCAGGACGGCGCGGATGGCGCGCTTACCGCACTGACGGTGGACGACGGCCGGCGGATCGATGGCGATTTCTTCATCGACTGCACCGGCTTTCGCGCGCTCCTGATCGGCGAGGCACTGGGCACCCCGTTCGAGGACTGGAAGCGCCATCTGCCGTGCGACCGGGCAATGGCTGTCCCCTGCAACAATGGCGGCGACTTCACGCCTTATACCCGCTCGGTCGCGCGCAAAGCAGGCTGGCAGTGGCGCATCCCGCTGCAGCACCGCATAGGCAACGGGATGGTCTACAGTTCGGACCATCTAAGCGATGACGAGGCCGCCGAAACGCTGCTCGCCCATCTCGACGGCACGCCGCAGGGCGATCCGCGCCCGATCCGCTTCCGCACCGGCATGCGGCGTGAACAATGGTCGCACAATTGCCTGGCGCTCGGGCTGGCGGCGGGCTTCATGGAACCGCTGGAATCCACCAGCATCCACCTGATCCAGAGCGCGATCAGCCGCTTCCTCTCGGTCATGCCAAACGGCGCGCCCGATCCGGCGATCGTCCGCTGGTTCAACGCGCAGGCCGCATTCGAATGGACGCGCATCCGCGATTTTCTGGTGCTGCATTATGTTGCGAACGAGCGGCGCGGCGAGCCCTTCTGGGACGCGGTGCGCGCGCAGGAGCTGCCCGAAACGCTCGCCGCGAAAATCGACCAGTGGAAGGCCACCGGCTTCATCCACCGCGAGCATGAGGAACTGTTCACCGAGGTGGGCTGGTTTCAGGTTTTCGCCGGGCAAGGCGTCGAGGCGCGCGGCTACAACCCCGTCGCCGATGCGCTGCCCGAAAAGGATTTGCGCGCGCTGCTGGGTGAGACCGAAGCGGCGCTCGTCGAACAGGTCCGGCCCATGGACCATCATATCGATTTTCTCGCGCGCATGATCCGCGCCGGACAGGGAACCCCGTCATGAAATACACCCTCCCCCTCCTCGCCGCGCTGGCGCTGACGGTGCCTGCCGCGGCGCAGGACCCGGCCCCCAATGTACTGGAAGCGTTGCGCGAGCGGCCGCCGGAGGACGAGATCGTCTATTTCGTGCTGCCCGACCGGTTCGAAAATGGTGACCGCACGAACGATCGCGGCGGCCTGAAGGGCGATCGGCTGACGACGGGCTTCGATCCCGCCGCCAAGGGCTTCTTCCACGGCGGAGACCTGAAGGGCCTGACCGAGCGGCTGGATTATCTGCAAGGCCTCGGCATCACCGCGATCTGGTTCTCGCCGATCTTCCAGAACAAGCCGGTGCAGGGGCCGCAGGGTCAGGAAAGCGCGGGCTATCACGGCTACTGGATCACCGATTTCACGCGGCCGGACCGGCATTTCGGCAGTCCGGACGAGTTCAAGACGTTCGTCGACGCCGCCCATGCGCGGGGGATGAAGGTCTATATGGACATCATCACCAACCACACCGCCGACGTGATCAAATATCGCGAGACGAGCCCGGAAGGATATCCCTATCGATCGCGTGCGGACTATCCCTATTCCACCAAAGGCAAGCCCGACGGCGCGCGGATCAACGAAGGGTTCGCAGGCGATCAGGTGATGACGCGCGAAAACTTCGCGAAGCTCACCGATCCCGATTATGCCTACACGCCTTATGTTCCGGAGGGCGAACGCGACGCGAAGGTGCCCGCCTGGCTTAACGACCCGATCTATTATCACAATCGCGGCGATTCGACCTTCACCGGCGAGGACAGCCGCTTTGGAGATTTCTCCGGCCTAGACGATCTGTTCACCGAGCATCCGCGCGTGCTGGAAGGCATGATCGATATCTATGCCGACTGGATCGACCGCACCGGCATCGACGGTTTCCGCATCGACACCGCGCGCCATGTGAACCCGGAATTCTGGCAGGCCTTCGTCCCCGCCATGCTTTCGACGGCAAAAGCGCGCGGCATCCCGAACTTCCACATCTTCGGGGAGGTCTACCGCGAGACGCCCGATAACGGCTATATCGCTCAATATACGCGGCGCGATCATCTGCCCGCCGTGCTCGATTTCGCCTTCCAGGCCGCGGTGCGCGATCTGCTTGGCCGGGGCAAAGGCACCAACATCCTGTCCGAAACCTTTGACGGCGATGTGCTGTACGAAGGCGGAGAGGCGACGGCGCGCACATTGCCCACCTTCCTCGGCAATCACGACATGGGCCGTTTCTCCACGCTGCTGAAGCAGGACATGCCGGATATTTCGCAGGACGAGCTGCTCGCGCGCGTAAAGCTCGGCCATGCCATGCTGATGACGCTGCGCGGCTCGCCGGTGATCTATTATGGCGACGAACAGGGCTTTGTCGGCGATGGCAACGACCAGCTGGCGCGCGAGGACATGTTCGCTTCCCAAACGGACGCCTATAACGACAACGACCTGATCGGCACCGACGCCACCACCGCGGCCGAGAATTTCGATACCGGCCATCCGCTCTACCGGCTGATTTCCTCGCTTGCCGCGATCCGCAAGGCGAACCCGGCGCTGAGCGAAGGCCGCCAGGTCGTGCGCGGTTACGAGCAGGAGCCGGGGCTGTTCGCCGTTTCCCGCTTCGATCCGGAGACGAACGCGGAATATCTGATCGCCTTCAACACCAGCGGCCAGCCGATCCGCCGCAACATCGTCGTCGAGACCGACACCACCGGCTTCACGCCGCTAGCCGGCGCCTGCCCGTCCGCCCCCGAGGCTCCCGGCAGCGCCGCGATCGAACTGTCGGCTTTCGGCTACGCCATCTGCAAGGGAACCGCCACGAAATGAGCTCCGCCGCGCCCCTCAAGCAGACGCAGTCCGAAACCGAGCGCGCCGACTGGTGGCGCGGCGCGGTGATCTACCAGATCTATCCGCGCAGCTTTGCCGATTCCAACGGCGACGGCATCGGCGATTTGAAGGGCATCACGCATCATCTAGACCATGTAGCCGGTCTGGGCGCGGACGCGATCTGGGTCTCGCCCTTCTTCACCTCGCCGATGCGCGATTTCGGCTATGACATTTCCGATTTCCGCGGCGTCGATCCGATCTTTGGTTCGCTCGACGATTTCGATGCGCTTGTGGAGCGCGCCCATGCGCTGGGCCTGAAGGTCATGATCGATCAGGTCTGGTCGCACTCGTCCAACCAGCATCCCTGGTTCGAAGAGAGCCGCCAGAGCCGCGATAATGCCCGCGCCGACTGGTATGTCTGGCAGGATCCCAAGCCCGACGGCAGCCCGCCCAACAACTGGCAATCTGTCTTCGGCGGCCCGGCCTGGACCTGGGACGCGCGGCGCGGGCAATATTATCTGCACAATTTTTTAAGCGAGCAGCCCGATCTCAACCTGCACAACCCCGATGTGCAGGCCGCCATTCTGAAGGTGGCGCGCTTCTGGTTCGCACGCGGCGTCGACGGCTTCCGCATCGATGCGCTGAACTATACGATGCATGACCTTCAGCTACGCGACAATCCGCCGATGCCGGAGGACGGCAAACCGCGCACGCGCCCCTACGACTTTCAGCTGAAGCAGTACAATCAGGGCCATGAAGGCATCGCGCTGTTTCTGGAGCGGGTGCGCGGCGTGGCGGACGAATTCGGCGCCACCTTCACCCTTGCCGAAGTCGGCGGCGATTTCGCCGACACGCAGATGAAGGACTTCACCGCGGACGATAAGCGCCTGAACAGCGCCTATGGCTTCGATTTCCTCTACGCCGACAAGCTGACGCCGCAGACCGTCTGCAAGGCGCTGGCCGGTTGGCCGGGCGGAGACGGCGAAGGCTGGCCAAGCTGGGCGTTCGAAAATCACGACGCGCCGCGCGCCGTCTCCCGTTGGGCCGATCCGCAGCATCGCGAGGCGTTCTTGCGCATGAAGGCGATGCTGCTGCTGTCCTTGCGCGGCAATTCCATCCTGTTTCAGGGCGAGGAACTGGGCCTCACGCAGGTCGATATCCCGTTCGACAAGCTGCAGGACCCCGAAGCCATCGCCAACTGGCCGCTCACCCTCTCACGCGACGGGGTGCGCACGCCGATGCCCTGGCAGGCGACGCATAACGGCTTGGGCTTTTCCACCGGCGAGCCGTGGCTCCCGACCGGCCCGGACCATGCCGCCCTCGCCGTAGACCGGCAGGCGGGCGATCCGGAATCTATCCTAAACTGGACGAAGCGCATGATCGCTTTGCGCAAGGCCAATCCGGCGCTTCGCGAAGGCACGCTGCACGATTGCCGCGCCGACGGATCGGTCCTGCTCTTCAAACGTCGCCAGGACGGCCAGCACCTGCTGTGCGTCTTCAACCTCGCCGCGGAAACGGCCGCTTTCGCGCTGCCCGAGGGCGCGCGCATCCTCGCCGATACCGGCGCCCATGAACCGAACCTCGCCCCCTACGCCGCCCTCGTCGCCCAGTTGGAGAGCTGACCCCATGCGCATCCTGACCACCCTCGCCCCGATCATCGCAATCGCCCTCGCCAGCCCCGCGCTCGCCGAAGAGGTGGCATCCGCCAGCTCGCCAGACGGGCACATCACCGTCAGCATCGACCGCGATGGCGAAGGGCATTTCAGCTATGCCATCGCCAAGGACGGCGTGCGCCTCATCGATTATTCGCGCCTCGGCTTCGTGATGGACAACGCCCCGCCGCTTTCCCGCTTTCTGGAGCTGGAAGAGGTTTCGACGGACAGCGCGGATACCAGCTGGCAGCAGCCCTGGGGCGAGAACCGCATGGTGCGCGATCACCACAATGAGCTCAGCCTGAAGCTGCACGATACCGACTATCAGGACCGCCGCGTCACCGTGCGCTTCCGCCTGTTCAACGACGGCGTCGGCTTCCGCTACGAATTCCCCGATGCCGGCACCACCGCGATCAATGAAGAACTGACCGAGTTCAATATTGCAAAACCGGGTACCGCCTGGTGGATTCCGGGCGGCGACTGGAACCGCTACGAATATCTCTACAGCGAAACGCCGATCGATGCGGTCGGCACCGC
>JBELIU010000175.1:0-6096 GCA_042090735.1 Novosphingopyxis sp.
GATCGAAGCCGGTGACCATCGCGTCGAACTTCTGGCCGACCTGGAAACGCTCCGGGCGCTGCTCGTCACGGTCGCGGCCGAGGTCGCTACGCTTGATGAAGCCGGTAGCGCCATCGTCGCCCGCCTGAACCTCCAGGCCGCCGTCGCGCACTTCGAGCACGGTGACGGTGGTGGTGGAGCCGCGGCGCAGATCGTCGCCGGCGCCGGCCTGGGGCGCACCGCGCTCAAGCTGCTTGATGCCGAGCGAAATGCGCTCCTTCTCCGGATCGACGTCGAGCACGACTGCCTGAACCATTTCGCCCTTGCGGTGGAGATGCAGCGCGTCCTCGCCCGAAATGCCCCATGCGATGTCGGACATGTGAACCATGCCGTCCACATCGCCGTCGAGGCCGACGAACAGGCCGAATTCGGTGGCGTTCTTCACTTCGCCCTCGACCGTGGAGCCCACCGGATACTTCTCGGCGAAATCGTCCCACGGATTGCCCTGGGCCTGCTTGAGGCCGAGCGAGATACGGCGCTTTTCGGTATCTACCTCGAGCACGACCACTTCGACTTCCTGGCTGGTCGAGACGATCTTGCCAGGATGCACGTTCTTCTTGGTCCAGCTCATCTCGGACACGTGGACGAGGCCTTCGATGCCCGGCTCCAGCTCCACGAAGGCGCCATATTCGGTGATGTTGGTGACGGTGCCCGTCAGCTTGATGCCTTCCGGATACTTCGCCTGCGCGCCATCCCACGGATCGGCTTCGAGCTGCTTCATGCCCAGGCTGATGCGCTGCGTCTCGCGGTTGATGCGGATGACCTGCACCTTCACCGTGTCGCCGATGTTCAGGATCTCGGTGGGGTGGTTGACGCGCTTGTAGCTCATGTCGGTGACATGGAGCAGGCCGTCGATGCCGCCCAGATCGACGAACGCACCGTAATCGGTGATGTTCTTGACCACGCCTTCGATCACCTGACCCTCGGTCAGCGACTGGATGAGGCCCGAACGCTGCTCGGCGCGGGTCTCTTCCAAAATGGCGCGGCGCGAAACGACGATATTGCCGCGGCGACGGTCCATCTTGAGAATCTGGAAAGGCTGCGGAATATCCATCAGCGGAGTGACGTCGCGCACGGGGCGCACATCGACCTGGCTGCCGGGAAGGAAGGCCACGGCGCCGCCGAGATCGACGGTGAAGCCGCCCTTCACGCGACCGAAGATGGTGCCTTCGACGCGGGCGCTCTGGTCGTATTCGGCTTCCAGCTTGTCCCAGGCGGCTTCGCGGCGGGCGCGATCGCGGCTGAGCTGTGCTTCGCCATGCGCGTTTTCGACGCGGTCGACATAGACCTCGACTTCGTCGCCAACGGAAATTTCTGCTTTCTGGCCGGGGCTGGCGAATTCGCGCAGCGGCACGCGGCCTTCGGACTTGAGGCCCACGTCGATCACGGCGAGATCGTTCTCGATGCCGGTGACGGTGCCCTTTACCACGCGACCTTCAAAGCCCTGGTCCGCGGGGAGTGTTTCTTCGAGCATTGCCGCGAAATCGTCGCGACTCGGATTTGCCATTGTGGCCATAGAGTTCAGGTCCTTGTTTCACATTTTGCTGGCCAGCCGGTTGAATCCGGCGGTCTTTGGCCAAACTGCCGCCCGCGCCGATTGCGGAGGACGGCGTCCTTCAGGCGGTCTTCCGATGCAGCGAAAGCGATGGGGTAGGGGGGATGGGTCCCGCGCCTTTTCCATAGCCAAAAAGGCACGCCAGGCAGCCTCCGGAAGGGAGGGCGCCGCGCACCTTTTCATGAACGGGCCGGATTAGCGCCGGCTCTCTGTCTTTCGCTCCACCAGGGCAATCGCCTGTCGAACGGCTTCGTCTATAGTCATATCGGAGGTATCGAGCAAGTGCGCATCCGCGGCGGGCTTCAGCGGAGACGCCGCGCGGCCGGTGTCGCGCTCGTCGCGGGCGCGCAGCTCCGCCGCGATCGCCTCCAGCGTCACATCCTCGCCGCGCTTCTGCATCTCCTGAAAACGCCGCTGCGCACGGGCCTCTACCGAGGCGGTTACATAGAGCTTGGCGTCCGCATTCGGCGCGATCACGGTGCCGATGTCGCGCCCGTCGAGTACCGCGCCGCCCGCCTGCGCGGCGAAGGCCACCTGCCGATCGAACAGCGCCTTGCGCACCTTGGGATGCGCGGAAACCTTGCTGGCGAAGCCGCCGATCCGCTCGGACCGCAAGGCGGGGTCGGCCAGCAACGCGTCGGGAAAATCGACATGCGCCAGAGCGATTGCCTCATCCTGTGGATCGCCGCCGACTTGTGCGACGCGGTAGCCCACGGCGCGGTAGAGCAGACCGGTGTCGAGCACGGGCAGGCCGAAATGGGTCCCCAGCGCGCGGGCGATGGTGCCCTTGCCCGATGCGGTGGGACCGTCGACGGCGATAATCACGACGCCGGTTCCTCGGCCCGGTCGCGCCGCTCCATCCAGGCGCGCAGCATCGCCTCGGTCTCGATCGGCCGTTCGCTGGGGAACGCGTGCGATCCTCCCGGAACCACCGCGAACTCCGCGCCAGGCGTCAGCTTGACGAAGTCCTGCACGGTGTCGAGCCGGGCCTCGTCATACTGCCCGACCATGAACAGGATGCGCCTGCCGTCCACTTTGGAGAGCAGCGGCACGTCGTTAAAGGTCAGGAGCGTGCCGGTCGCGGAAAACTCGCTCGGCCCCCACATGTAGTTGTAAAGTTCGGCGTTGAAGCCTTGGCCGCCATAAGCGGTCCGATAGGCTTCCTCCGCCGGGGAGGGGGCAGGGCGATCGGGCCGCCCGTTATAGGCTGCGTAAAAGGCGCGGTTGGCCGCTGCGCAGGTGACTTCATCGGGCGGGCTATCGCTCTCGCAGGCGATCAGGTCCGCCTGCACGGCATCCGGAAGATCGCGGATCAGAAGGTTCGTGCCCATGATCCAGTGCGGCGTGGAAATGAAGGTGCCCATGAGCACCGCCGATGCCGTGTGGTCGGGATGCTCGGCCGCATAGCGCAGCGCGATCGCGGAGCCCCAGCTGTGGCCGATGACGTGCCAGCGCTCGATCCCCAGCGTGGTGCGGATCGTCTCCAGCGTGCGCACGAAGCGATCGACATTGCCGCCCTGCGTCCATTCCGGCAGATTTTCGGGATGGTCGGAAAGGCCACTGCCCAGCTGATCGTAAGTGATCACCGGACGCTGGTCTGCGAGGCCGAATAGCTTGCCGAAGGTCATGTGCGTGCCGCCCGGGCCGCCATGCATCATGATCGCGGGCGTGACGCCGCTGTTCAGATCGCCATCGATGCGCACCCAGATGCGGCCGCCCTCCACCGGGATCATCATCTCGGCCTGCGGCCGGGACCAGGCAGCCGGAGCGTCGGGCAATACGGTCGCGTCGGAGCTAACCGCCCGTTCTGCCGTCTGACGCGCGGACAACGGCGTGGCGGTGAGCGCCAGAAACGCCGTGATGATGAGGGCGACGTGCTTCATGCGGTTTGCTCTTTCTCGGCGCGCGCCGGATGACGCGCAGCCTTGATCATGCCGTAGATGGCGATGGACGCCCAGAAGCCTTCGAGGACGAGGCTGGGCCAATTGGTGTGCACCCACAGGGAGATTGCAAGCAGCACCGCCCCTATAAGGTTGGTGCCGTGCAGCACCCAGGGGTTGGGTGTCTTCTGCCATGTCAGATAGGCATAGGCCGCAACGATGCAGGCCATGCCGAGAAAACCGATGGCCGTATAAATGTCGAAGCTTGTCATTTCGCCACACCCAGGAGACCATCCCCTCGGCAAGTCATGCCTCTGCCAGCCCGCGCAGCATCGCCTCGAACGTCGGGAAACTGGTCTGCACCGGATGCATGTCATCAATGCTCGCACCGTCCCGGCAGTGCAGGCCCGCGACGGCGAAACTCATGGCGATCCGGTGATCGAGCGAACTGGCGATCGGATGCGCGGAGCCCGGCAGCATATCTCCGCCTGTGCCGGTGATGATGAGCCCATCCTCGGCCTCCTCCACTTGCGCACCGATTTCGGCGAGACCGGCAGCCATGACCGCGATCCGGTCCGATTCCTTTACGCGCAGTTCGTCCAAGCCGCTGGTGCGTGTCGTGCCTCTCGCGAAGGCGGCGGCGACGAACAGCACCGGAAACTCGTCGATCATGCTCGGCGCAATGTCCGGCGGCACGTCGGTGCCGGTAAGCATGCTGTGCCGTACGCGAAGGTCCGCCACCGGTTCGCCGCCCACCTCGCGCTCGTCCAGAATCTCGATATCGCCGCCCATATCGCGCAACACGCCGATCAGCCCGGCGCGCGTGGGGTTCATACCGATGCCGGTCAGCGTCACGTCCGATCCCGGCACGATCAGCGCGGCGACGATGGGGAAGGCGGCGGAGGAGGGGTCGCCCGGCACGGCGATGGTTTGCGGTTTCAAATCAGCTTCGCCGCTGATGGAGATGACGCGCGCGCCGTCGGCATCGGTCTCCACAGAAATGTTTGCGCCGAAGCCTTTTAGCATCCGCTCGCTATGATCGCGCGTTGCCACGGGCTCGATCACGCGGGTGACGCCGGGCGTGTTGAGTCCGGCCAGTAGCACGGCGGACTTCACCTGAGCCGAGGCGACGGGCAGGCGATATTCCAGCGGTATGGCAGGCGAGAGACCGCGCACCATCAGCGGCAGGCGGCCGCCGGGCGAAGCGCTGATATCCGCACCCATCGCGCTCAAAGGCTCGATCACCCGGCCCATCGGGCGATGGCTGAGCGAGGCGTCTCCGGTGAAGGTGCAGGCGATCGCGTGGCTGGCCACCAGGCCCATCAGAAGGCGCGTCGAGGTGCCGCTATTGCCCATGTCCAGCGCCTGGCCCGGCTGCATCAGGCCGCCGACGCCAACCCCATGCACGGTCCAGACGCCGTCATCGCCCCTCACGATATCCGCGCCCATCGCGCGCATGGCGGCGGCGGTGGCGAGCACATCTTCCCCTTCCAGCAAGCCGGTGATGCGGCTTTCCCCGATGGCGAGCGCGCTCAGCATGAGCGAGCGGTGCGAGATGCTCTTGTCGCCAGGGACGGAAACGGTGCCGGTGAGCGGTCCGGCGGGCGCGAAACGGGTGGGAGTGGTGGTCATGATGGCGCCAGTGCTTCGCGGCGCGACGCGGCGCTGTCAACGCCGACGGAGCTTGCCATCTGCGGAACCCCCCTTGCCAAAGCGCCCTTGTCATTTAAGAGCGCGCGCGCCACTTACTGTTTCACATGCCGCTGCGTCTTCGCGCGGCCACCAATCTTTACGTTCAAGGAAAGAGAGCCACATGGCCAAAGCCGAATGGGGACAAAAGCGCACCTGCCCGAACTGCGGCACGCGTTTCTATGATCTGGGCAAGGACGATCCCGTCGAGTGCATCGAATGCGGCGAGAAGTGGGAGCCCGAGCCTGTCCTGAAGTCCAAGCAGCCGATTCCCTATGAGGAAAAGGACAAGAAGAAGGACAAGGAAGAAGAACAGGACGACGATCTCGACATCGATGTCGACGAGGTCGATTCGGACGATACGCCGGACAGCGATGTAGATCTGGGCGACGACGACGATCTGGGCGTCACCAAGTCCAGCGACGACGACGGCGACAAGGACGAGTGATCGAAGGGCAGGGCGCGGGCTCTGCCTGACGACATCGCCGACGAAAGCGAGCGCCGGGCCGTTTGGTCCGGCGTTGCCCAAGAGGGAGGCGAAAGCCAGTCGGCGAGCAACGTCCATATCGCGATTACTACAACTACGACGCCAACGGTCTTCCAGCGCCCTGCTCGTCCGGCGACCCTTTCCCAATTAGCGACCAACTGCTCGTATTCTGCCTCGGTGACTAGCTTTCCACCAACCCTCCGCGACGGTTAGACAAGATAGCCGCCTTCGACACGGGTGAACTGCCTCTTAAACGCCTCGATGGTGTTGAACATGCGCCACTCCCTTAAGTGGCATGATGTCGCGCCTCACGTCCGCTTTCCACCCCTTTTCGGTCATCGGGCGTCATTTGTAGGCCGTCTGGGTGGACAATCGATGTGAGCAAATTTGTCGACGCCGCCTTGCGAAAAACCGCGTAGCCAGACGGCATCGAACCAGATCGGAAG
>JBELIU010000176.1:0-6054 GCA_042090735.1 Novosphingopyxis sp.
ACCGATCAGTGGACCGCTCGCGTCTTCATCGCCATCGTCGATGCTGACCGCGACAGTGGCGTCCAGCCTGCTGTCCGTGGCCGGAATGAATTCGAGATTGGCGAGCGCCGTGTTTAACTGGGCGACGCTGCCGGTAAGGCGGGCTTGCTGCGCGTGCCGCGCGTCGGCAAGTCCGCCCGAACCGAAGGAGTTGCCCTGTGAAGCATCTGACCCTCAGCGCCATCGCGGCCCTTTCCGCCGCTATCGCAGCGCCCGCCGCGGCGCAGGAGATGCGCCCGCCGCTCGATCAGCGCACGCTCGCCGATTATGCGCCCGACCCTTATGTCACGCTGAAGCACGCGCCCTGGACCGAGGAGGCGGTGCTGTATCAGATCAACACCCGGCAGTTCACGAAGGAAGGCACCTTCCGCGCTGCGATCAAGGAGCTGCCGCGCCTCAAGAAGCTGGGCGTCGATATCCTGTGGCTGATGCCGATCCAGCCGATCGGCGAGACGAACCGCAAGGGAACGCTCGGCAGTCCCTATTCGGTGAAGGACTACACCGCGGTGAACCCGGAATTCGGCACCGAGGCCGATCTCAAGGCCTTCATCGATGCCGCGCATGCGCAGGGCTTTCATGTGATCCTCGATTGGGTGGCCAACCACACAGCCTGGGACCATCCCTGGGTGACGCAGCATCCCGAATGGTATGAGCGGGACTGGAAAGGCGATTTTCACCCCACGCCCTGGTGGGACTGGTCCGATATCATCGATCTGAATTACGATCAGCCCGGCGTGCGCAAGGCGATGACGGAGGCGATGGCCTATTGGGTGCGCGAATTCGATATCGACGGGTACCGCGCCGATGTGGCAGGCTATGTGCCCATCGATTACTGGGAGGGCGTGCGCGCCGATCTGGAGGCGATCCGCCCTGTCTTCATGCTGGCCGAATGGAAATCGTCCGAGCTGACGCGCAAGGCATTCGACGCGGTCTATGCCTGGGAATGGCACAAGACGGCCAAGGAAGTGGCGCAAGGCAAGGCCGATGCCACAGCCTTCTACGGCTATTATAGCGAGAATGAGAGCGCCTGGCCGGACGAGGCGATGCGGCTTGTTTACATCGCCAATCATGACAGCAACGCCTGGGAAGGCACGCAGTACGAGAATTTCGGGCCCGCGTTGCCCGCCATGATCGCGCTGAGCTTCACGGGCGAGGGCATACCGATGATCTACAACGGTCAGGAGGCCTGCAACGCCAAGCGCCTGGAATTCTTCGAGAAGGACTCGATCGACTGGAGCCAGGCCAAGGACTGCGATTTGGGCGATCTGTTTGCGCGCCTCATCGCCTTTCGCGACCAGCACCAGGTGCTCCACAACGGGCAGTGGGGAGCGCGCATGATCAAGGTGGAAAACAGCGCGCCCGAACAGGTGCTCAGCTGGGTGCGCCGCAATGACGATGAACAGGTTTTCGGCGTGTTCAATCTCTCCGGCAAGCCCGTCGAGGTGGATTTTCCGAGCGAACTGGAACATGGTCGCTATCGAAGCTTTAAGACCGGCGAGAGCGTCGCTATCGATGCCGGCACCCACATGATCCTTGCACCCTGGGAGTACCAGCTATTCGCAACGCCATGAATCCGGACGCGGTCCAGCGCTGCCAGAACCTCATCCTATTCGGTGCCACCGGCGATCTCGCCAAACGCATGCTGCTGCCGTCGCTCTACGCGCTGCATGCGGATGAACTGATCGCACCGAACCTCAAAATCTTCGGCACTGCGCGCAGCGAGCTGACCGATGACGGGTTCCGCTACATGGCGCGCGAGGCGCTGGACGAGTTTCTGCCGAAGGACCGCAAGGACGAAGGCACGATCTCCAGCTTTCTGAACCGGCTCTTTTACCAGCCGCTCGACGCTTCCACGATCGAGGGGTTCGACGATCTGGCGAAGAAGGTGGGCGATATCAGCTGCGGCCTCGCCATCTTTCTCTCCACCGCGCCCTTCCTGTTCGAACCGACGATCAAGGGCCTGGAATCGGCCGGCCTGGCCGGGGGCAATGTCCGCATCGGCCTGGAAAAACCGCTCGGCACCGATTTCGAAAGCTCCGCGCAGATCAACGACGCGGTCGCGGCGGTTTTCCCCGAGGCGCGCACGTTCCGGATCGATCATTATCTCGGCAAGGAAACGGTGCAGAATCTGATGGCGCTGCGCTTCGCCAATATGCTGTTCGAGCCGGTGTGGAATTCGAACAATATCGATCATGTGCAAATCACGGTGACCGAGACAGTGGGTCTGGAAGGGCGCGCCGATTTCTATGACGGCACCGGCGCACTGCGCGACATGGTGCAGAACCACATGTTGCAGTTGCTCGCCTTGATCGCGATGGAACCGCCGGTCGCTTTCGACGCGACCGCGATCCGCGATGAAAAGGTGAAGGTGCTGCGCGCGCTCCGTCCCGTGCCCGAAGGCGACAGCGTCACCGGCCAATATAATGATGGCGCCGTGAAGGGTGAGGCGGTCGGCAGTTACGAGAAGGATCTGGGCGAATCTTCGGACACCGAAACTTTCGTCGCGCTCAAAGCCCATGTCGACAACTGGCGCTGGCAGGGCGTGCCCTTCTATCTGCGCACCGGCAAACGCATGGCCGATCGGCGCAGCGAGATCGTGGTGCAGTTCAAGCCCGTGCCGCATAACATCTTCAGTGCGCGCGATGGACGGCTGGAGGCCAACACGCTCATCATTCGCCTGCAGCCGGAGGAATATGTGCGCCTGCTGGTGATGGCCAAGGAGCCGGGGCTGGACCGGGACAAGATCGTGCTGCGCGAAGTGCCGCTGGACCTGTCGCTCAGCCAGGCCTTTGCCGGCACGCGCCGCCGCATCGCTTACGAGCGGTTGCTGCTCGATCTGGTCGAGGGCGATCAGACGCTGTTCGTGCGCCGGGACGAGGTGGAGGCGCAGTGGAAGTGGATCGACGCGATCCGCGACAGCTGGAAGAGCAGCGGCAAGACGCCCAAGCCCTATAATAGCGGTGGATGGGGCCCCAGTGCCGCCATCGCTTTGACCGAGCGTGATGGAGTGAGCTGGCATGATTGATCGCAAGCGCTTCGACACGATCGAGCAATTGCAGGAAAAGGTGGCGGCCGATGTCGCCAAGACGCTTCGCGCAGCCTTGCTGGAGCGCGGGCAAGCGCTGATCGCGCTGTCCGGCGGATCGAGCCCTTTTCCGATTTACGAGAAGCTGTCGCGCAGCAATCTGGGCTGGAGCAAGATCTCCATCATCCCGGCGGACGACCGCATCGTCGATGAAGATAGCGATCTTTCCAACATCGCCGCGCTGCGCCGCACCTTCGGGGATACCGGCGCCAACATCATGCCGCTGTTCGAAACCGCCGGGAACGAGGCACAGGCCGCCGTCGAGGCGCGCGGGATTGCGGACAAGCTCAACGTCCCGCTTGATATGATTTGGCTCGGCATGGGCAATGACGGCCATTTCGCCAGCGTCTTTCCGGGGCCGGACTATGACACTGCGTTCGCCCCCCCGGCGCAGGCCAAGGCGGTGCGCGTGCGCCCCGATCCGCTGCCGCCCGAAGCGCCGGTGGCGCGCATCAGCCTGTCGGTGCCGTGCATCTCCAATGCCCGCTCCATCATCCTTGTGATTTCCGGCAAGGAAAAGCGCGCCACGCTGGATCAGGCGATCGAGCAGGGCGAGGCATCGGAACTGCCGATCGCCCGCTTCATCGCGCAGCTGAAAACGAATCTCACTGTCTACGAAGGACCGTAAAGCTCATGAGCCTTCACCCCAAAGTCGCCGAAGTCACCGAGCGCGTGATCGAAAAGTCGCGCGAGGGACGGGCCCGCTATCTCGACCTGATCGATCGCCAGCAGGATGAAGGCACGCGCCGCTCTGTCCTGAGCTGCGGCAACTTGGCGCACGCCTTTGCCGCCAGCGGAGAGGACAAGGCGACGATCCGTCAGGCGCGCGCGAGTAATATCGCCATCGTAACCGCCTATAACGACATGCTTTCCGCGCACGCGCCTTATTATCGCTATCCCGAACAGATCAAGGTGTTCGCACGCGAAAGGGGTGTCACGGCGCAGGTTGCGGGCGGCGTACCCGCGATGTGCGACGGCGTGACGCAGGGGCAGGACGGCATGGAGCTGTCGCTGTTCAGCCGCGACACCATCGCCTTGGCGAGCGCCGTCGGCCTCAGCCATGCGATGTACGAAGGCGCGCTGATGCTGGGCATTTGCGACAAGATCGTGCCGGGCCTGCTGATCGCCGCGCTTCGCTTCGGCCATCTGCCTACGATCTTCGTGCCCGCAGGGCCGATGCCGTCGGGGCTGGCCAACAAGGAAAAGCAGCGCGTCCGCCAGCTCTATGCGGAAGGCAAGGTGGGCCGCAAGGAACTGCTGGAGGCGGAAAGCGCCAGCTATCACGGCATGGGCACCTGCACCTTCTACGGCACGGCCAATTCGAACCAGATGATGATGGAAGTGATGGGCCTGCATGTGCCGGGCGCCGCCTTCCCCAACCCCGGGACCAAGATCCGGCAGGAGCTGACGCGCGCCGCCGTGCACCGCGTTGCCGAAATCGGTGCCGACGGCGATGATTACCGGCCAGTCGGCCGCGTGGTCGATGAAAAGGCGATCGTGAACGCCATCGTCGGCCTGCTTGCCACCGGCGGATCGACCAATCACACCATTCACATTCCCGCCTTTGCGCGCGCCGCTGGCATCAGCGTCGACTGGCAGGATTTCAGCGATCTCGCCGATGTGGTGCCGTTGCTCAGCCGCATCTATCCCAACGGCTCTGGAGACGTGAACCATTTCCAGGCCGCGGGCGGCATGGGCTATGTGATCCGCGAGCTGATCGGCGGCGGCTTCCTGCATCCCGACATCTTGACCGTCTGGCATTCGGACCTGAACGCTTATGGCGACGAGCCGTTTCTGGTCGATGATGCGCTGGAATGGCGCCCGGCACCGGAAGAGAGTGCCGACGATACGATGCTGCGCCCCGCCGATGCACCGTTCCAGGCAACCGGCGGCCTTGCGCTGCTCGAAGGCAATCTGGGCCGTTGCATCATGAAGACGAGCGCGGTGGACGAGGACCGCTGGACCATCGAAGCGCCCTGCCGCATCTTCGAGGAGCAGGACGATGTGCGCACCGCGTTCGAGGCCGGTGAGCTGGACCGCGACGTCGTCGTGGTGGTGCGTCACCAGGGCCCGAAGGCCAATGGGATGCCGGAGCTGCACAAGCTGACCCCGCCGCTCGGCGTGTTGCAGGACCGCGGGTTTCGCGTCGCCCTCCTCACCGACGGGCGCATGTCCGGGGCGAGCGGGAAGGTGCCCGCCGCGATCCACCTGTCGCCCGAAGCGCTGGGCGGCGGCCCGATCGGCAAGCTTCGCGACGGCGACATGGTGCGCGTCTGTGCCCGCCAAGGGGTTGTCGAGGCGCTGGTCGACGCCGCCGAATGGGACGCGCGCGAGAGCGCGCCCGCGCATCTCGGCAATCTCGGCCTTGGCCGCGAGCTGTTCGGCCTGATGCGCGCCCACGCCGACGAGGCGGAGCTTGGCGGCTCGGCCATGCTGGCAGAAGCGGGGCTGTAGGCTATGAAGATCGTCACCGCGGATATCGGCGGCACCCATGCCCGCTTCGCCATCGCCGAAGTGGAGGGCGGCAAGGTCGTCTCGCTGGGCGAACCCACCAAGATGCGCGCTGCCGATCACGCCAGTCTGCAGATCGCCTGGGAAGCGTATGGCGAGACTCTGGACGAGCCGCTGCCGCCTTATGGCGCCATCGCGATTGCCGCGCCGATTCGCAGTGACGCGATCAAGTTTACCAACAATCCGTGGATCGTTCGTCCCGCGCTGATGAACGAGCGGCTGAAGCTGAAGCAGCGGGTGCTGGTCAATGATTTCGAGGCGGTGGCCCATGCCGTCGCCGCCGTCGATGACAGCCAACTGATGCACATCACGGGCCCGGAAGGCCCGCTTCCCGAAGAAGGTGTGATTTCCGTCGTCGGCCCCGGCACCGGCCTGGGCGTGGCGCTGCTCTATCGGGAGAAGGGCCGGGTGCACGTGTT
>JBELIU010000006.1:0-26445 GCA_042090735.1 Novosphingopyxis sp.
CAACTCCGGTTCGGTATAGACGCCGCTGTTCGGGCCGAGCTTCTGGAAGGCGAGATTGCCGACCGCGAGCGCGATCAGATAGGGCGGCACCGGATTGTCCATCTTGAAGCGATAGCTGATGCGCCCATCGGCAGTGGGTACGCCGTCCGGGGTCAGCTTGTCGCCGCTCATCACCGCGACCAGGCCCTTGGGCACGGTGATCCGCGCGTCCCAGGTTTGCCGAATGCCGGGGCTGTCCTGCGTCGGGATCCAGCTGCGGTTGTTGATCGGCTGGCCCTGGCTGAACAGATAGGGCTTCTGTCCGCCCGCGGTCGCTTCCTTCGGCAGCCACTGCAGTGCGTCCGCGCCGGGCGCGCTGGCATAGGTGATCCTGATTTTGTCCGCACCGTTCAGCTGCACCGTCAGCGGGCTGCCCAGCTGATCGTCCTTCTGGCCCATGGTAAAGGGCAATGCGTTGCCGTCCGCGTCGGTGATCGACTGGATGATCAGACCATTGTCATCGAGGACAATGCTTTTAGCGCCCGGCTCCGCCACCACATCGAGCACTGCCGTGCCGTAGAGGCGCTTGTTTTCGAAATCGGTCACCAGATCGAGATCGACATGGGAGACGCGCGCCGTCTTCGGCTCCGCATAGGTCCACACATCTTCAGCGAAGCTGGCGGGGGCGGAGGCTTTGACCGCCGGCTGCGTTCCTTGCGCCAGCGCGGCACCGCTGGCGCTGGTCATGAGGAGAAGGGTGGCGGAGATGGCAAGGCGCATGGAAATTCCTGTTCGTCTGATCGCAAAAGGCGGCGTTGCCCGGAGATAGGCATGCCGCGCGAAGAGAAAAACAGGTAAATCGCCCAGCCTTTACCGGGACTGAAGTGTGATCCAGCCTTGCCCGATCAGGCGCTTGCGACCTGGAGCAGCGTAGGCGCGCTATCTTCCGCTTCGCTGAAAAGCCACCGTTCCGCATCCCGAATCGAATCGAATATAGCGGTGTCGTCGCGGACATTCAGGACGCGCCGGGTCTGACTTTTGGTGAGCGAGCCCTTGCGCGCCACGGCGATGCGTTTGGCCTTGTAGACGGCGTTTTGCACCAGATCCTGAAAGGCGGAGACGACATCCTGTGGCTGGATCAACGTCTGCGATGTATCGATCAGGAGGTAGAATTCTCCCGATCCCAGCCCCATCGCCTCCACTGCCTCGCGCTCTTTCTCGGCAAAATCGGCGACGTCGGCGGCCGTTAGAAGGCCGGACATTTGCGCTTTTACCAGTTTGCGTTTGGGATCAGTGCTCACCAGAATCATCGTATCACCCCTCGATACAGCAATTCCCCCATGTCGCCTTACCCGCGAGCCGCCTAATGATTCCTTAAAGCTATGATTTTGGCTGCTAATTTTAATCTGGCTCTCAAGCGGCAATGCCTTCCAGCTTTTCGCTCGCTTCCAGCCAGACCGTTTCCGCCTCCTCGATCCGTTCTTCCACCGCAGCACGGCGCTTCATCAGCTCGGTCATGGTAAGGTCTGCCAGCTTGCCCTCCGCGCTCGCCGGATCGAACATGGCGCGGTCGATGGCACTGCGTTCGGCGGTGAGCTTCGCCAGCTGCGTTTCCGCCTTCTTGGCCGCATCGCGCAGGCCCTTGTTCTGCTCGCGCAATTGCGCCGCGGCCTGGCGCGCTTCCTTCTTGCTAAGTTTGGGTTCGGACGATTTCTTACCCTCGGAGGCCGGCTCCTTGGCCAGCACGAAAGCGATGTAATCGTCGATCGAACCGTCATATTCCCGCGCCGTGCCGTCATCGACCAGCACCAGCCGGTCGGCCGTCATTTCCAGCATGTGCCGATCATGGCTGACGATAAGCACCGCGCCCGAAAAGGCGGTAAGCGCCTGGATCAGTGCCTCGCGCGCATCGACGTCGAGATGGTTGGTCGGCTCGTCGAGGATCAACAAATGCGGCGCATCGCGGGTGATCAGCGCCAGCGCCAGGCGCGCCCGCTCACCGCCCGAAAGCTTGCCCACCAATGTGGTCGCCTTTTCCGGACCGAAGCCGAAGCGTCCAAGCTGCGCGCGCACCTTCGACGGCGTCTCGCCCTTCATCAGCCGCGTCATGTGGGTGAGTGGCGTTTCGTCGCGGTCCAGCTCCTCCACCTGATATTGCGTGAAATAGCCGACGCGCATCTTGCCGCTGGCGTTCATTTCGCCATCCAGCGGGGCGAGCTGGGCGGCCAGCAGGCGGGCGAGCGTGGTCTTGCCGTTACCGTTGCGGCCCAGCAGCGCGATGCGATCGTCCGGATCGAGCCGCAGGTTCAATCGCTGCAACACCGGTTCGCCATTATAGCCGACCGCGGCCTGATCGAGCGTGATCAGCGGCGGTCGCAGTTCGCCCGGATCGGGGAAGTCGAAGCTGAGCGAGGGATCGTCGACCAGCTCGGCAATCGGCTGCATTCGCGCAAGCGCCTTGGCGCGCGATTGCGCCTGCTTGGCGGTGGAGGCGCGCGCGCTGTTGCGGGCGATATAGTCCTTCAGTCTGTCGGCCTGCGCTTCCTGCTTGGCCTTGGCGGAGGCGAGCTGCGCCTGCCGCTCGGCCCGCTGCCGCTCGAACGCGTCGTAGCCGCCCGGATACAGCGTCAGGCCGCCACGCTCCAGATGCAGGATATGGTCGACGACATTGTTCAGGAAGTCGCGCTCATGGCTGACCAGCAGGATCGTGCCGGGATAGGAAAGCAGGAAGTCCTCCAGCCACAGCACCGCTTC
The DNA here is from genome assembly GCA_042090735.1 of Novosphingopyxis sp. Lineage (GTDB taxonomy): Bacteria > Pseudomonadota > Alphaproteobacteria > Sphingomonadales > Sphingomonadaceae > Novosphingopyxis. Next base: position 2,734 of record JBELIU010000006.1, read on the forward strand.
CAGATCGAGATGGTTCGACGGTTCGTCGAGCAGCAGCACATCTGGCGCGGAAAACAGCAGCGCGGCCAGCGCGACGCGCATCCGCCAGCCGCCCGAAAAGCTGTCGAGCGGGCGATGCTGGGCGTCTTCGTCGAAACCGAGACCGGCAAGGATGCGGGCGGCTCGCGACGGGGCGGAATGCGCATCGATCGCGATCAGCCGCTCATGGACTTCGGCCAGACGCTCGGCCTCAAGCTCGCCTTCGCTTTCCGTCATCAGCGCGGCGCGCTCGATATCCGCGGCGAGCACCTCCTCGAACGGGGAGGTTTGCCCGCCCGGTGCTTCCTGCGCGATATAGCCCAGGCGCGTGCCCTTGGGCATGTCCGCGCCGCCGCTGTCCGGCTCCAGCGATCCGGCGATGACGCGCACGAGCGTCGTCTTTCCCGCACCGTTGCGTCCGACGAGTCCGACGCGCGATCCGGGCGGCAGCGCGGCCTTGGCACCGTCGAGGATCAGCCGCCCGCCGAGGCGGACCGTGATGGCGTTGAGATTGAGCATGGCCGCGCGATTAGCAGGGTGGAGCGGGCGGGGGAAGTGGGCGGTATCCCAGGTTCGAACCAAATCCGTTCGTGCTGAGCTTGTCGAAGCATTATACTTCTTCGCACCATTTTGTTGAAAAAGTACGGCCCTCCGACAGGCTCAGGACTTTTGTAAAAGAGCCTTATCCCTCCCCGATCGCGACGCCAGCCGCCCAGCCGCTGGCCCAGGCCCATTGGAAATTATAGCCGCCCAGCCAGCCGGTCACGTCCACCGCTTCGCCGATTGCGTAGAGACCGGGCACCGTTTTCGCCTCCATCGTCTGCGAGGAAAGGCCCGTGGTGGCGATGCCGCCGGCGGTCACTTCCGCTTTGGCAAACCCCTCGCTGCCATTGGGCACGAAGGTCCAGGCGGCAAGCTGGCGCGCGGCGGAGTCCAGCTTGCGATCGGGGAGGTTCGCAAGCTCGCCGGGCAAGGCGAGCCGTTCCGCCAGCGTCTCGGCAAGCCGCGCGGGCAGCTCGCCGCCGAGCACGCCCTTGATCGTGGCGCGGGGATAGTCGCGTTTGGCTGCTATCAGCCAGTCCGGCGCGCAATCCGGCAGGAAATCGATCGTTACAGGATCGCCCGGACGCCAATAGCTGGAGACCTGCAGGATCGCGGGGCCGGACAGGCCGCGATGCGTAAACAGCGCGGCCTCTCGGAACCGCGCTTTGTTGCTTTGCGCCTCGACCGGGGCGGCAACGCCGGAAAGCGCGAGGAACAGCACATCTTCGCCGCCCAGCGTCAGCGGCACTAGCGCCGGGCGTGGCTCGACGATCTTCAGGCCGAAGCGGCGGGCAAGATCGTAAGCGAAGCCGGTCGCACCCATCTTCGGGATCGACGGCCCGCCCGTCGCTATCACCAGCGAGGGGGCGCTCACGCGGCGAGCGCCGATGCGCAGGGAGAAGGCACCATCGGCGTGGCTTACCTCCTGCGGCGCATCGCCCAGCGCAATCTCCACGCCGCCTTTCGCGCACTCCTCCAGCAGCATCTCGACAATCTGTTTCGCCGATCCATCGCAGAACAGCTGACCCAAAGTCTTTTCATGCCAGGCGATGCCGTAAGCCTCGACAAGATCGAGAAAATCGCGCGCGGTATAGCGGGCTAATGCGGACTTGGCGAAATGGCGGTTGGCCGAAAGATAACGGTCTGGCGCGGTGCCCAGATTGGTGAAATTGCAGCGACCGCCGCCCGAAATCAGGATTTTCTTGCCCGGACGGTCTGCATGGTCGATCAGTAACACGCGCTTGCCCCGCTGGCCCGCCACGGCGGCGGCCATCAGCCCCGCGGCGCCCGCGCCCAGCGCGATGGCATCGTAGGTCTCCACGCCCGTTAGCGCTTCTTGGCGATCTTGATCTTGTCCTGCTTGGCCCGCGCCTTGGTGGAATCCTCGCTGCGCGTCAGGGCCTTTGCGATGGCTTTCAGCCCCATCCCCTTGCCGGCCAGGCGATGCAGCGTCTGCAGCTCGTCCGCCGTCCAGGGTTGTTTGTGCCGTTCGAATTTGTCGCTCATGCCTCGCGCTTTCCCACGCCGCGTGCGGCAAGGCAAGCGTAGGGCGGAACTGGCAGGCTGCTTCACGCGTATGGTTAGGGACGGAGGCGAAACGAACGTCTCAAACCAAGGGGAAAGCCACTGTTCGACGAAATGCTGGGAGATGGCGACGCAACGCGTGAGCCTTATGGCGACTATCGTCGCTGGTTCGATTCAGAAGATGCGGAGCGTCTTTTACGCAAATCCGAACAAGCCGAGAATTTCTTTAGGCGAACCGGCATTACCTTCAATGTCTATGGGCGCGAGGAGGCCGAGGAACGGCTGATCCCGTTCGACATCATCCCGCGTATTCTGTCGGCCCGCGAATGGCGCAAGCTGTCGCGCGGCATCGAACAGCGCGTGCGCGCCCTCAACGCGTTTCTTCACGACATATATCATCGGCAGGAAATTCTGCGCGCCGGCAAGGTGCCCTGGCAGTTGGTCGCGAATAACGAGGCCTATCTCGCGAAGATGATCGGGGTATCGCCGCCGGGTGATATCTACACCCACATCGTGGGCACCGACATTGTTCGTACCGGAGATGACGACTTCTTCGTACTGGAAGACAATGCCCGCACCCCGTCGGGCGTCAGCTACATGCTCGAAAACCGCGAATCCATGCTCCAGATGTTTCCGGAGCTGTTTGCCAAGATTCCGGTCCAGCGGGTGTCCGATTATCCTCAGGCACTTCGCCGCTCGCTCGCCGCCTGCGCGCCGCCGCGCTGCGAGGGCAAGCCGACCGTCGCGGTGCTTACGCCGGGTATCCACAACAGCGCTTATTTCGAACACAGCTTCCTGGCCGATCAGATGGGTGTCGAGCTGGTCGAAGGACATGATCTGCGCGTCACCAACGGCAAAATCGCGATGCGCACCACGCGCGGTTACGAACCTGTCGACGTGCTCTACCGCCGGATTGACGACGATTTTCTCGATCCGCTCAACTTCAATCCGGAATCGCTGCTTGGCGTACCGGGAATTCTCGATGTCTATCGGTCGGGCGGCATCACGATCGCCAACGCGCCTGGCACCGGTATCGCGGACGACAAGGCAATTTACAGCTACATGCCGGAAATCGTGCGCTTTTACACGGGCGAGGCTCCGATCTTGAAGAATGTCGAGACCTGGCGCTGTTCTGATCCGGAAAGCCTCCAATATGTGCTCGACAACCTTTCGGACCTCGTCGTGAAGGAAGTGCATGGATCGGGCGGTTACGGCATGCTCGTCGGCCCTGCCGCGACCAAGGATGAGGTGGAGGAATTCCGCAAGAAGCTGGAGGCGAAGCCCAACGGCTATATTGCGCAGCCCACGCTGGCGCTCTCCACCGTGCCGATCTTCGCCGACAGCGGCCTTGCGCCGCGCCATGTCGATCTGCGCCCGTTTGCGCTGGTTTCGCCGGCGGGCATCGACATCACGCCCGGCGGGCTGACCCGCGTGGCGATGACCGAGGGGTCGTTGGTGGTCAATTCAAGTCAGGGAGGCGGCACCAAGGACACTTGGGTGCTGGAGGAATAAGCGATGTTAGGTAAGACCGCAGGGGGCCTTTACTGGATGGCCCGATATATGGAGCGCAGCGAGAATTATGCGCGCCTGCTGGAGGCAGGGCTGCGCATCGCCATGACGCGCAATTCCTCCGCCAATGACGAGTGGGCCTCCATCCTCACCACCGCCGCCAGCCGCGATGCCTTCGCCGCGAAGTTCGAGGAATTCCACCAGTCCGACGTGATCGACTGGTTGCTGCGAGACCGCGACAATCCGTCCAGCGTGCTCAATGTCGTCAAGGCTGCGCGTGACAATGCCCGGCTGGTGCGCACCGCGTTGACCCGAGAGGTGTGGGAATCGGTCAACGAATGCTGGATGGAGATGAAGCGCGCATTGGCCGAGCCGGTGGCCGACCGCGATCTGCCGGACATGATCGACATGATCCGCCGCTACAGCGCGCTGGTTCGCGGGGCGATCCTCGGGACGCAGCTTCGCAACGAAGGCTTTCACTTCGCCAGGCTCGGTACCTTTATCGAGCGGGCGGACAGCACCGCGCGCATCATCGACGTGAAATATTTCGTGCTGCTGCCGTCCAGCATCGGCGTCGGCTCCAGCATGGACAACGTCCAGTGGGAGACGATCCTGCGCTCCTGCTCCGCGCACAGCGCCTATCGCTGGGCGGTCGGCAGCGACATGAGCGCCCGATCGATCACGGACTTTCTCATTTTCAACCGGCAGCTGCCCCGCAGCCTTGCCTTTTGCTACGATACCATCGCACGTTGTTCGGACTTCATCGCCGGAATGCACGATGAAGAGATGGATAGTTGCATCCGTGCCCGCACCATCGCGGCCAAGCTGAACAACAGCACCATTCAATCGGTCTTCGAAGAGGGGTTGCACGAATTTCTCGGCAATTTCCTTGATGAGAATGCCGGCGTCGCCGCCGCGATCGAACAAGATTATCGTTTTCTGGATTGACCTCTATGCGCCTCACCATCTTTCATCGGACCACCTATGGCTACGACGCCGGTGTTCCATACGGCCTGCAACAGGTCCGCCTCACGCCGAAGGCCCGCGCCGGCCAGCGTATCATCGACTGGTCGATCGAGGTGTCCGGCGGCACCAAGGAACTAACCTTCGACGATGAGCACAACAATGCGGTCGACCTCATCCGGATCGAGCCGGGGGCGACCGAGCTTTCGATCATCTGTCGCGGCGAGGTGGAGACACCGCAAACCGATGGCATCATCGGCGGCCATGGTGGTTACGCGCCGCTCTGGCTGTTCCGCCGCCAGACATCGCTGACCCAGGTGGGCGAGGGCGTTCGCGGCATTCTGGCAGACCTGAAATCGGACGATGCCGATATTTCCCGGCTGCATGCGCTGTCCGCGCTGATCCGCGACCGGGTCGATTATCAGGTCGGCACATCCAACGTCGAAACATCGGCCGAGGACGCGATCCGGAACAAGCAGGGCGTGTGCCAGGACCATGCGCATGTGTTCATCGCCGCCGCGCGCGAACTCGGCTATCCGGCACGCTATGTGTCCGGCTATCTCAAGATCGATGACGTGATCGATCAGGATGCGACCCATGCGTGGGCGGAAGCCTACGTGGACGGCGTCGGCTGGATCGGTTTCGACATCTCCAATGTCATCTCGCCGGATGAACGCTATGTTCGCGTTGCAACAGGGCTGGACTATCGCGGGGCCGCTCCGATATCGGGGATGCGCTACGGCACCGCGCAGGAAGATCTGCACGTCGACCTGAGGGTTCAGACGCAGGGCCAGCAGCAACAGCAAAGTCAGGGTTCGACGTCGAACCCTTCCTAGGGAAATCAGATTTATGACCTATTGCGTGGGCCTCAAATTGGACAGGGGCCTCGTTTTCATGTCCGACACCCGCACGAATGCGGGTGTGGACGATATTTCCACCGTGAAGAAGCTGACTTGCTGGGAAGTGCCCGGAGACCGCGTGATCGTGGTGCTGAGCGCGGGCAATCTTGCCACGACGCAGGCTGTTATCAGCCTGATCGACGAGCGTTCGAAGGCCCCGGCCGACCGGACGCCGACGATCATGGGCGCACCGTCCATGTTTCAGGTGGCCACCATCATCGGCGATACCTTGCGCGAGGTGATCCGCAAGCAGGTGAAGGAGACCGGCGGCAAGCCCGGCACGTTCAACGCGACGCTGATCGTCGGCGGACAGGTGGGCGATGGGGAGCCCACGCTTTTCTATATTTACCCTGAGGGCAACTTTATCGAGGCGGGGCAGGACAATCCCTTCTTCCAATCGGGCGAAACCAAATACGGCCGCCCGATTCTGGTGCGCGCCTATGACCCGACGATGAGCTTCGAGGAAGCGGTGAAGCTGCTGCTCGTTTCGTTCGATTCCACCATTCGCGCCAATGCCAGCGTCGATCCGCCCATCGATCTGATGGTAGTGGACCCGCAGAGCAAGAGCGTGCTGCACAAGCGGCGGTTCGGTCCGCACGATCCCTATTTCGCACAGGTTTCGACCGGTTGGGGCGACGCGCTGAAGAGCGCGTTCAATTCGCTTCCCGACTTCAGTTTCGACGATTGACCGAAGGGTCGACGCGCCGTTTGATCGCAACGCCCGGCATGTCTATGTCGGTTCTATGGAATTACAGGAAAGCGATATCGCGATGACCGAAGTCGAGTGGTGGGAGTTCGAGGACCAGGACGAACTGGCCGATGCCGTCGCCGGGGACATTGGTTTCATCATTGAAAGCGCGCTGGAAGCACGCGGGCAGGCCCTGGTGGCCTTCCCCGGCCATGCGGCTTTGGTGCCGTTGTTCGAAAAGCTCGCCGCGCGCGATATTCGCTGGAAGAACGTGACCATCGTGCCGACGGACGATCGGCTGGTGCCGGTGGACGATCCCCGATCCAACATCGCAAACATTGCGCGCACCTTCCTGCCGCTCGGTGCCCGCGTACTGCCGCTCACCAGCGATGCGGCGGACTACAAGTTGGCCGGCAGCGCGGCGGATGCGCGTCTGAAGGACCTGCACTGGCCGCCGGATCTCGTCTGGCTGAGCGTGGGTGCGAACGGCAGCACCGCGTCCATCTATCCGGGCCCGGACATGGATGAGGCGGTCGCCGGACCGAGTGAGCGCCGCGCCGTGGGCGTGCGGCCCGATCCCATGCCCGAAGATGCGGCGGTCGACCGTGTGACGTTGACCGTGCCCGCGATTCGCGAATCGCGCACGGTGCTCTTCACGATCGAAGGGGATGACGAAAAGGCATTGCTGGAAAAGGCGATCGCCGATGGCGCGTCGTCCACCGTGCCGGTCGGCCGGTTGTTCAACGAACTGAAGGTACCCGTCGATATCTATTGGCTGGAAACCTGAGCGGGACGAAACCGCGCGGGTATTTCAGTAGGATTTCGGCACGATGGGACGGCCCATCGTATCCAGCTTCCGGATGAAATTGGGGCGAGTGTCGGCAGAGCCCACGGACTTGCGCACCAGCTTGGGGTCGATCGGGTGGTCGAAGGCAACGCCGAACCGCCCCTCCGCGGTCCAGGCGACCTTGCCGCTGACATCGCCCACATTGCGCAGATCGACATGCACCACATCTCCGCGTTCCACATCGACCGGTGCCTCGGCCATCAGTCCCCCGGCGGACAGGTTGCGGATGCGCACGCGCGTTGCATTGCACTTGCCCGGAATGCGCACCTCGGCCTGCAGAAACAGGCTGTCGCGATCCTTGTCGCGCGGAAGCTGGCCCTCGGGCTCGCTTTCATATGGTGGAAGGAACGGCTTGGTCATCGTCGCTTCACTCGCCTCGGTCGAAATTTCACGAACGCGGCTATAGCGCAGCGAACCTCAGCAAAGCGTTAACGCGGACCCGGCGGACGGTAGGAATTTCGTGGCAAACGTTACACAAAGCCGGCCACCGTTCAGTCGTCGCGGGAGATTTTCTCGCGGCGCTCGTGGCGCTCCTGCGCTTCCACCGTCATCGTCGCGATCGGGCGGGCGCGCAGGCGGCCAAGCGAAATCGGGTCGCCCGTCACCTCGCAATAGCCATATTCGCCGTCCTTGATACGGCGCAGCGCGGCGTCGATCTTGCCGATCAGCTTGCGCTGCCGGTCGCGCGTGCGCAGTTCGATGCCCCAGTCGGTTTCGCTCGATGCGCGGTCGTTCTGGTCCGCCTCGCGGATCGGCCCTTCCTGAAGATTGTTCAGCGTACCGCTCGCCTCGTTCAGGATGGAGCGTTTCCAGTCGAGCAGCAGTTCTTCGAAATAGCGCAACTGGCGCTCGTTCATGAACTCTTCGCTGTCCGACGGGGTATAGGCTTCCCCGCCGTCATTCACTTCCGGCGCTCGTGCCGGACGCTCTTCTTCATCGCGATCAAAGGCTTGATCCATTTCGACTCTCCGACGCGCGGAAGCAGACCCCCATCATGGCCGGGGCAGCTACCACCGGTTTTCCTCTGGGCGCGGCCTATAGACAGGGGCTCGGGCGCGTACAAGCGTGGAGAATCCGCGACATTCGGATGGGCGTGCGGGGTGATGCCATTGCGCCACGCTGCCACCGGCACGGCGGGCTGGTTCGCGCCGGGCTGAAGATTTCGCTGCGTGCAAGTGCCAGTTCGGGACAGAAACCGACGCGTCCCCGGATTTGCTCGTTTCGAGACAGCAAAGCGTAAGGATTCACAGTTAATCGCGTTGAGCTTAACCCAATCTTCTGGCTTCCCTGACATATCGAGAGGCGGAAATGGGTGGATCGACTGCTCTTACCCTCCGCGCAACGAGAGAGAGATAACATGTCGGTACGGATGGCCCTGGCGAAACTTTGTGCATGCACCTGCGGCGGCGCGATCATTGGTGGCGGAGCCATGCAGATCACGGATAGCCCCGCGACGGCGCAGGAGCAGTACGAGCAGCAGGTGGCGAAGGAAAGCTATCCCACCAAGCTGGTCAAGCGCAGCCGTACCATTTCCAAACATGGTTCCGCGCGCAAGGTGAAGCGCACCAAGGTGACGAAGACCACCACAACCACCAGCTGCGCGGCAACGCCCACGGTGGTGACGGTCGCATCGCAGGGCGCGCAAGCGCTGCTTCCGGTGCCGGTCCCTTATGCGCCGCTTCCGCCCGCTTTCGAAGGCGGCGGTGAATTCATTGGTGGCGGTGGCGGTATCCCCGTCGCGGTCGGCGGATCGGGCGGTGTCGGCGGCGGCTTTGGCGGCGGCGGTTTCTTCGGCGGCTTCTTCGGCGGCGGCGGAGGTGGCGGCGGCGGTATCGTCGTCAGCTCGACCGGCGGCACCAATGTGGAGCTGTCCAGCACCAGCTCGACGAGCAGCTCGACCGGCGGCGCGAAGGTCGATGTCGATGTCGACAACAGCAACAAGAATGAAAACAACGTCGATAACGGCAACAACATCGACATCGATAACAAGAACGAAGGTTCAATCGAAAATAATAACGAAAACAACAACGATAACAGCAGCAAAAACAACAATAACAATCAGAACAACAACGAAAACAAGAACGGCAACTACAACAACAACGAAAACGAGAATCATAACAAGAACGAGCAGAGCCAGAATCAGGACCAGGATCAGAAGCAAGGCCAGGCTCAAGGACAGCAGCAGGGCCAGGGGCAGGCTCAAGGGCAGGGCCAAGGTCAGGGTCAGGGTCAAGGCCAGGGGCAGAACACCTCGTCCGGCTCCACCGATGATTGGGGTGACAATAGCGGTAACCCGCAAGACCCTGGCGATCCCAGCTCGACGGGTGGATCGACCGGTGGTTCGACGGGCGGCACCGACGTTCCCGCTCCGCCGATGGTTCTTCTGTTCGGCGCAGGCGCTGCGGCTCTCTTTGCTCGCCGCAAGTTCGCGAAAAAGGGAGGACAGGCGCGCGCCGTCTGATCCTTTTTCTACCGGTTACGCACATGAAAAGGGCGGCCTCGAAGGGCCGCCCTTTCTTGTTCTGCAGTCAGGCTAGCGGGTTGGAACTCAACTCGCCTTGATGATCTTTTCGATCTCGTCGAGCGGATGGCCGGTCAGTTCCTTGTCCACCTCGCCGATCAGGCGTTGCTCCACCTCGACATGGTAATGTTTGCGCATTTCACCGAGCGTCCGCGGCGGGGCGACGACGATCAGCTTCTCATACTCGTTCTTGAGCGCCCGGCTCTTCAGCATCTCGGCCGCGTCCGCCGCGAAGCGGTCTTCCGCAAGCTGATGGAAATCGGTTTCCTCATAGGCGCTTCGCCCATGTCCCGCACTCTCCTGCACGCGTCCGCGGCGATTGGCGCTCAGTTCGCGGTCCGGCGGATTATCGTCCTTGCGCTTTCCCTCCACTTCGAGGTTCGGATAATCCGCATCGCCCTCGTTGCGCAGCCAGAGCAGCTTTTCTCCATCGCAGACCAGAACGGCGGCATCATGGGGTATTTGCATGTTTTGTTTCTCCTTCTGCACCACCAACGGAGCAGGCCGGGCGCGGTTTCAAATGCCGCGCCGGAAGCTTGGCTTGCCAGGCCAATCGGCGCCCGGCATAGGCCCTGCCCATGCGCATACTCCTGACCAATGACGACGGCATCCACGCCCCCGGCCTCAAGGTGCTGGAGGAAATCGCTTCGGAGCTTTCGGACGATATCTGGGTGGTCGCCCCGTCCGAGGAGCAGTCCGGCGCGGGCCATTCGCTCACGCTGACGCGGCCTGTGCGCCTGCGCAAACATGGCGAGCGTCGCTTCTCCGTCAGCGGCACACCCACCGATTCGGTGATGATGGGCCTCAGCCAGGTACTGGGGCGCGATCGCAGGCCGGACCTGATCCTGTCCGGCGTCAATCGCGGCGCGAACCTGGGCGACGATGTCACCTATTCGGGCACGGTTTCGGCTGCGGTGGAAGGCGCCCTTGCCGGCATCCGGTCGATCGCGCTCAGCCAGGTCTATGCGAAGGAAGGCATGGGCGATGAAGTGCCCTTTGCCGCCGCGCTGAAGTGGGGCGCCAAGGTCATTCGTCCGCTGCTGAAAATGGATTTCGCGCGCCGCACGCTGGTCAACGTCAATTTCCCCGCCGTCGCCGCCGATGCGGTCCAAGGCGTGCGCGTTGTCCGCCAGGGTTTTCACGATTATCGCCGCTCCAGCATCGTCAAAGGCACCGATCCGCGCGGCTATGACTATTTCTGGTTCGGCCTGCAGGGCGTGGAGCACACGCCGGGCAAGGAAACGGACTTGGAAGCGATCGGCGACGGGTTCGTATCCGTCACCCCGCTGCAGCTTGATCTGACCCATGATGCCTCGCTCGGCCGGCTCGCGGACGTCTATTCGGGTCTCTAGGCCATTGGCAAAGCGCCGGGATCGGGCCTAGAAGCGGTTGCAATGAGGGGAATGACCGCGAAACGGACGATGATCGGGATGGGGCTGGCGGCTATGATGCTGTCCGGCTGCATCCCGTCCGGTCGCGCGCCCGCGCCGCAAACAACGGCCGCTCCCGCATCCGGGCCGACGAGGCTCGGCCCGCTTCTGGAAACGAATGACGGCGCGCTCGTCGCTCCGCCACGGCCCACTTGGGACGGCGGGCAGGTGGTGAAGCGGGACAATGCCGTGAAGCCGGGTGAGTATGTCGTGCAATCCGGCGATACGCTGCGCGGCATCGGCAACCGCACCGGCGCAGGATCGGAAGCGATCGCTGCGGCCAACAATCTGCCGCCGCCCTTTACCATCTATCCCGGCCAGCGCCTGATCGTTCCCGGCGGGCGCTACCACAGCGTTTCCGCCGGAGAGACCGGCATTGCCATCGCCCAGGCCTATGGCGTGCGCTGGGCGGACATGGTCGCGCTGAATGCGTTGGAAGAGCCGTATATCCTACGCATCGGCCAGAAACTGCGGGTGCCTGACGGCGGGGCTGCGCCGCAGCCGGTCCGCATCGCCGCGGCCCCAAACCAGCCCGCGGCTGCCGCGGCGGTGCCCGCCAGCGAGGCAAGCACGCTGGAGCGCCGCGCGGCCGCCTTCAGCATCGGCATCGACGACATCGTTACCGGCAGCCAGCCTGCCTTGGCGGAGGGACGGCGCGCGGCCGCGGCCGTCGCCAAGCCGCAGCAGGCCGTGGCCACCGCAATCGCGCAGCCTTCCGCTTTTGACGGGCGCTTTGCCTGGCCGGTACGTGGACGGCTGCTTTCCAGCTTCGGATCGAACAAAGGTGGCCGCGTCAATGATGGCATCAATATCGCGGGCCGGGCCGGAACGCCGGTGCTGGCCGCCGGCAGCGGCGTGGTGGCCTATTCGGGCGACGAAATCGGCGTGTTCGGCGGGCTGGTGCTGATCGATCACGGCGGCGGCTGGATCACCGCTTACGGGCATCTGGGACGGCTCGACGTGGTCCGCGGCGAAAAGGTGAATGCGGGTCAGCCGATCGGCACCGTCGGCCAGACCGGCTATGTCAGCGAGCCGCAATTGCATTTCGAGATCCGCCAGAAGCGCAAGCCCATCGATCCCACCACCAAATTGCCGAGCAGCTGATGGTCGACGCAACGAAGGAAAGCAGCGTCCGTTCGCGCCAGCGCAGCCGCACCGCGATGCTGACACGCAGAAGCTCTCTGCCTGTCTGGGCGGACGCGATGTTGCGCGTGCTGTTCGTATTCTCGCTGATCGGCCTTGCCGTAGCCGTGCACTGGTTCGACCGAACGGGACTGCAGGACAATTATGACGGCGAAGTAAGCTTTTTGGATGTCGTTTATTTCACGATGATATCGATCACCACCACCGGCTATGGCGATATCGCGCCGGTTACCGAGCGCGCGCGTCTGTTCGATGCATTGATCGTGACGCCGATCCGCGTTTTCGTGGTGCTGATCTTCGTCGGCACGGCCTATAATTTCGTGCTCAAGCGCACCTGGGACAAATGGCGTATGAAACTTCTGCAGGGTAATCTGAGCGGCCATATCGTGGTCGCGGGCTTCGGGGTCAGCGGGCAGGAGGCGACCAAGGAGTTGCTGGAACGCGGGCAGGATCCGAAGTCGATCGTCGTGGTCGACAAGAGCCCGGACGCGACTGCCGCGGCCGAGAGCATGGGCTGCACGGTGCTTGCCGCCGACGCAACGCGCGACCAGACGTTGACCGATGTGCGCGTGAGCACGGCGGCCTCGGTCATCGTTTCGGCGGGGAGCGACGATACCTCGATCCTGATCGTGCTGACGGTGCGGCATCTGGCGCCAGACGTGCCGATCAGCGTGGTCGTTCGCGCATCGGACAACGAGCTGCTGGCCCGGCAGGCGGGCGCCAGCAATGTGATCAACCCGGTGAACTTTGCCGGCCTGTTGCTCGCCGGCTCCTGCCATGGCGAGCATATCGCCGACTATATCTCGGACCTGGCGTCCGTCACCGGGCGCGTGGCGCTGGCGGAGCGGGCGATCCAGCCGGAGGAATATGGCCAGCCGATGACGGCGCTGAAGACGGGCGTGGGCGTGCGGCTCTACCGCGACGGCCAGCCCTTCGGCTTTTGGCAGGAAGAGGCGCAGTCGCTGCAGGCAGGCGATTCGGTTGTGGAAATCGTCGCGGGCAGCGGCACCAGCGCGAAGCGCTAAGCTATCCCAGCAAAGCGAAGACGAGGCCCATCGCCGCGTAGAAGGCCAGCCAGTATCCGGCGTCGATGAAGAACAGCTTTCCCGCTTCGCGCCGGAACAAATAGTTGGTGCCGATCGCCGGGATCACGAAGCCCAGCGCCAAGCCACAGGAGATCATCATCACGATGTGGAAGGGCGGTTCGCCCAGCCGATCGAACATATGCGCCAGCATGGTAGCCTGAAGCAGCGCGAACAGGAAGGCGAGGCCGTAGATTTTGAACATATTGCCCGCCGGCAGACCATCCGCCGCCTTGCCGATCAGCCGGATCCACGCCTTGCCGAAGACAGGCCCGTACCACAGCCCGCCCACCAGAAACGCGGCCAGCGCTGCGAGCAGGATGATGAGAATATTCATGATGCGGCTGCCTTCCGTTTAGCAATCTTCGTCGTTCCAACGACGATTGGAACCCGTCACGCCTATCAGAATCGGGCGCGTTGGGAATGCGGCTTGAGGCGACAAACCCCGTAGCCTGCACTGACGCAACGGAACGCCGTGATACGGGGACAGTGACATTTCGCCCATCCGCGCCTATCTGCGCCCCCATCATGGCAACGAAAATCGAAACGCCGCCCAAGGTCGGCATGGTCTCGCTGGGATGTCCCAAAGCGCTGGTCGACAGCGAGCGAATCCTTACGCGCCTTCGCGCCGATGGGTATGACATGGCACCCGATTATGAGGGTGCGGACGTTGTATTGGTGAACACCTGCGGCTTTCTCGATTCCGCGAAGGAAGAGAGCCTGGAGGCAATCGGCGAAGCGATGAACGCCAATGGCCGCGTGATCGTGACGGGCTGCATGGGCAATGAGGCCGATGCCATTCGCGCGCGCTTTCCGGACGTGCTCGCCATCACCGGAGCGCATCAATATGAAGATGTGGTCGGTGCGGTGCATGAGGCGGCGCCCCCGGCGCGCGGGGCCTATGTCGATCTGATCCCGAACCTCGACACCATCGGCGGTCTGAAGCTGACGCCGCGCCATTACAGTTATCTGAAGATTTCCGAGGGCTGCAACCACCGCTGCAGCTTCTGCATCATCCCCAGCCTTCGCGGCGATCTCGCCAGCCGCCGCATCGACGCGGTGCTGCGCGAGGCGGAGAAGCTGGTGGCGGCGGGCACGAAGGAGCTGCTCGTCATCAGCCAGGACACTTCGGCCTATGGCGTCGACACCCGGCACGAGCCGCGTGCCTGGAAGGGCCGCGAGGTACGCGCCCACATGACGGACCTGGCGCGCGAACTGGGGAAGCTTCGGACCATGGACGGCACACCGCCCTGGGTGCGGCTGCACTATGTCTATCCTTATCCGCATGTCGATCAGGTCATCCCGCTGATGGCCGAGGGGCTTCTGACGCCCTATCTCGATATCCCGTTCCAGCATGCCGCGCCGTCGGTGCTCAAACGCATGAAGCGCCCCGCCAATGAGGCGAAGGTGCTCGGCCGCCTGAAGGCTTGGCGCGAAATTTGTCCGGACATCGCGGTCCGATCCAGCTTCGTCGTCGGCTTCCCCGGCGAGACGGAGGAGGACTTCCAGTATCTGCTCGACTGGCTGGACGAGGCGCAGCTGGACCGCGTCGGTGCCTTCCGCTTCGAACCCGTGGAAGGCGCTGCTGCCAATGCGCTGTCCGATCCGGTGCCCGAAGAGGTGAAGGAAGAACGCTTCGCCCGCATCATGGAAAAGACCGCGGCGATCTCCGCGGCCAAGCTTCAGGCTAAGGTCGGCCGCACTCTGCCGGTGATTGTCGACGAAGTCGGCGAGCCGGATGAGGATGGCGACATCGGCGCCACCGCCCGCAGCCAGGCCGATGCGCCGGAGATCGACGGGCATGTCTATCTACGCAATGTTTCCCCAGTCATGAAGCCGGGCGATATCGTGGATGCGACGATCGAGGAAGCGGACGAGCACGATCTGTTCGGAGTGCCGGCTTAGTCTACCCAATCTGTCACTGACGTAGTTCCCTCTGAGTCCGCTCGAACCTTTCGAAGCAGGCTGTTCTTTTTTGCCTGCCCTCCGCATAGAAGAACGGTGCTGCGACCAGCTCAGCATCAACGGTTCTGACAACATCCGGGGGGCATTAGATGACCGACGAAACCGCGCTGCCGACGGGCTATGCCCTGTCCGCGATCGATCCGACCTATCGCGAAACTCCCTGGGTGACGCTCGATCGCCTGCGCGCCGCGGAGCCGGTGCATCACGATCAGCAACTCGGCCGCTACTTCGTCACCGGCGGGCATGAGGTGGAGCGGTTGGTGAAGGATCGCAGCCTGGTGGTCGATCCGGCAAGGGCGAATGAAGGCACGTTCACCAAGACGCTCTACGGCGCGAACAGCAAGGAGCTGTCGCTGCTGATGCTGGACGATCCGGATCATGCGCGCCAGCGGCGGCTCGTGCTCAAGGCGTTCAACAAGCGCGCCGTCGATGCGCTCTTGCCGCGCATCGAGGCGATCGCAGCCACGCTGGCCGACGATATCGAAGCCGCCGATGATCCGTTCGATTTCGTCGCCGTCTTCGGCTCCCCGCTGCCCACCACTGTGATGGCGGAACTGCTCGGTATCGACCCGGCGGACCGCAAGGATTTCCGGCGCTGGTCGCTCGGTTGCATGCAGGCGCTCAATCCCTTCCGCACGGCCGAACAGACCGCGCTCTATGAAGAAGGCACCACGACGCTCGCCGATTATCTGGCGCGCGAGGTGGAGAAGCGCCGCGGCGGCGATGGAGACGATCTGATCTCCGGCCTCGCCCGCGCGGAGGAAGAAGGTGACACGCTGACGACGCGCGATATCGTGCTGCTGATCCGCCTGCTCCTGATTGCGGGCAATAGCACGACGACGGACATGATCGGCAGCGGCGTCGTCAAGCTGCTGCAAAACCCGGGTCAGCTGGCCAAATTGAAGGGCGATCCCGGGCTGATCGACAAAGCGCTGGACGAGGTGCTGCGCGTCGAGCCGCCGGTGGCCCAGTGCCTGCGCACCGCGCCCGAAGATATGGAGGTGAACGGCCAGTGCATCGCCAAAGGGGAGACCATCCACCTCTCGCTGTTCGGCGCGCATTACGATCCGGCGCTCAACGATAATCCGCAGGCCTTCGACATTGGGCGTGAGGAGATCACGCATTTCGCGTTTGGTGGCGGCGCGCATTATTGTCTGGGCGCCCAGCTGGGTCTTGCGCAGGGCCGCATTGCATTGCCGATGCTGTTTGACCGCTTCCCGAACCTGGCCTTTTCGGACACGCACGAGCTGAAGCACAAGATCGCGCCGGCCTTCAATGGCTATGGCGAGATCTGGCTGACGAAATAGCGGGGGGCGGACGGGCGCTGTCCTACTTTGCGGTGATGCTGTAAATTCGCGGGATGACACGCCGTCTCCCGCGCCGCTCCAGCATTCGCAGGAGGTGCTGGCGCGCAGCGAAAGGGGGGCTCCCCGTATAGCGACGGTTGCGACCTTCCATTCTCAATAAGCGTCTCTTCTTGCGAATCGGCCCGATCTCGGTTGCGCTCCGCAACCTATCCGATACACTCCCCGACCAGGAGAGTGTGACATGAGCGAAGAACAATTCGACGTCCTGATCGTGGGAGCCGGACTGTCCGGCATCGGCATGGCGGTGCATCTGCAGCGCGATTGCCCTGGCAAGAGCTTCGCGATTCTGGAGCAGCGCGACGATGTGGGCGGCACCTGGGATCTGTTTCAGTATCCCGGCATCCGATCGGACAGCGACATGCACACGCTGGGGTTCGATTTCGAACCCTGGACCGAACAGAAGGCAATCGCCGACGGTCCGTCCATCTGGAACTACATTCACCGCATCGCGAAAGAGCGCGATATCCATCGGCATATTCGCTTCGGCCGGAAAGTGTCGACCGCCGAATGGTCGAGCGAAACCGCTTTGTGGACGCTGGAATCGGTCGACGGGCAGGGGAAACGCACCCGCTGCAGCGCGCGCTATCTCTATCTCGCCTCCGGCTATTATGATTACGACAAAGGTCACGAGCCGCATTTCGAAGGGCGCGAGAATTTCGGCGGGCAAATCGTTCACCCGCAATTCTGGCCCGACGATCTGGATTATGCAGGCAAGAAGGTGGTCGTCATAGGGTCGGGTGCCACGGCGGTGACGCTGGTGCCCTCGATCGCGAAAAAGGCGGCGCATGTCACGATGCTCCAGCGCACGCCGACCTGGTACGCAATCCGCCCGTCCGAGGACGCGATCGCCAATGGTCTGCGCAAGATTCTGCCCGACAGCACGGCCTACAAGCTGATCCGCAAGCGCAATGTCCTGCTGCAGCGCTTTTTCTTCAACCGCGCGCGATCGAAGCCCGAAAAGGTCGGCGAATTCCTGCACGGCAAAATCCGCGATGCGCTGGGCGGAGAGATGGACGAGAAGGCCTTCACGCCGCCTTACAACCCTTGGGAACAGCGGCTGTGTCTGGTGCCCGACGCGGATATGTTCGAGGCGCTGAAGGCGGGCAATGCCAGCATCGTCACCGACCAGATCGAGCGGTTCGATGCAACCGGCATCCAGCTGAAATCGGGCGAGCGTTTGGATGCCGACGTCATCGTTACCGCTACCGGCCTGAAGTTGGCCGTGGCTGGGAAGATCGCCTTTGCGATCGATGGCGAGCCGGTGAATTTCGCCGACCGGATTTATTACAAGGGCTCGATGTTCAGCGGCATTCCGAACCTCGCCGCCGTGTTCGGATATGTGAACGCCAGTTGGACGCTGAAGGCGGATATCGTGGCGCGTTATTTCTGCCGCTTCATCAACACCGTCGATGCGCGCGTGGGCGATTATGCGGTACCGACCTTGCCGAAGGACGGATCGATCGAGGCCGAGGCGGCGTTCGATTTTTCATCCGGCTATTTCCAGCGGTCGATGGATATCCTGCCCAAGAGCGGATCACGCCAGCCGTGGAAGCTCAACCAGGATTATCTGCTGGACCGCAAGATCCTGCTGAAGGAGCCGGTCGACGACGGCGAACTCGTCTTCCATCAGGCGGGGCGGGCGGCGCAAGCCCCGCCCGTCATGGCCGCAGCGGAGTGAAACTTAGCGCATCATGGTAAAGGCGGATTTATATTCGGGCTTTACCTGATCGAGAATGGCCTGCGTCACCGGCAGCGTGACGTCGTAGCTGCCCTCTGCATAAGGGCCGGCTGCATAGGGTCCTGCGACGATGCCCAGCCGGTCAAAGCTTTTGCCGTTGGACGAGCCCAGCAGCAGCGTCTGTTCCATCGGGTCGATGCATTCGTTGAACATGCCGTCCGGATCGCCGACATCGTTGCCGCGCCTTTTGCGGCGCTCGGCATCCAGCTTCTTGCAATATGTCGGCCGGATTTGCGACCCGAGCGCGGCGGAGGAGGTGAAGAAATCGACCGGCTTCAACTCCTTGCCCGCCGCCTTGTCCCACACCAGCGCGCCATAGCCCGTATTGCCATGCGCCCCGCCGGTGAAGCTGTAGATTTCGGACGACAGGCTCTGAAAGCCGGGGATGTCGGCCACCTGCTGCCAGACATACATCAGGTCATAGGGGGCGATACGGAAAGTCGCTATCCTTGGCCTCGGCACGTGCCTGCTGCGTATCGGCCTTCAGCTGCGCCTCCGCGCTTTCCGCTTCCTTCTTCAAAATGGCGGCCAGCTTCGGCGCCACGGCGGGGAATTGATATTCGAACTCGTAGAGATCGTTCTTCTGCTTGTAGTCCCATGCCGTGCCCTTGGCGCCCTTCGAGTCAGCCGTGGCCGTCGCGGTCGCGTCAGTCTGGGCGGCGGAAGATCCGGTCTCGGCGCTGGCGTTGGCAGCGACCTCGCTCGTCTCTTGCGCAGTATCTCCGGAGGAACAGGCAGCGAGGCCAAGCGTAACGACGAGGGCGAGAGACAGCATTCGCATCGATATTCTCCGGTGGAGGGGGCTGGGCATCGGGCTCGGTCCGGGTTTAAGGACTTAGCATGACACAATACAGCCAGCTCATTCGCCCCGACAATGGCCAGGATGCCGTGTCGATCCACCTCGTCACGGCGGATGGTTTTGAAACCTGGTCCAAAGGCCGCAGCGGACGGGAGCGCACGGCGATGTCCGCGCACCGCTTCAAGGGAGAGCCAGCCACGTTCGCCATTCTGCCGGGCGAGGGCGACAGCTGGTCCGTCGCGGCAGGCGTCGAGAAGCCGGATGCGCCATCGACCTGGTGTCTGTCGAAGCTATCGGAAACTCTGCCGGCGGGCACTTACAGGCTTGCGGACGGGCGCCCCGGCGCCGCGGTTTTTGGGTGGCTGATGGGGCAGTATAAATTTACCCGCTATCTCGAAGCTCCTTCGGAAGGGCCGCGGGTGCTGCTGACCGACGAGCCCGCGAAGATCGACGAAACGGTGATGCTGGCCGAGGCGACCGCGCTGGTGCGCGATCTGGTCAACACGCCGCCGGTTGATTGCGGGCCGCCTGCGCTGGAAGCCGAGGCCGAACGCATCGCCAAGGCTCTTGGCGGCTCGGTTGAGGTGACGCGCGGCGACGCGCTGGAGACCGGCTACCCGCTGATCCATGCGGTCGGTCAGGCGGCGATGCGCGAGCATGCGCCCCGGCTGATCGAACTGCGCTGGGGGCGGGACGATCATCCCAAGCTCGCCATCGTAGGCAAGGGCGTGGTGTTCGATTCGGGCGGCCTCGACGTCAAATCGTCGACCGGCATGCGTCTGATGAAGAAGGATATGGGCGGCTCCGCCCATGCGCTGGCGCTCGCTGAGCTCGTCATGAAGGCCAATCTGCCGGTGCGCCTGCACATGCTGGTGCCCGCGGTTGAGAATGCCATCTCGGGCAACGCGCTGCGCCCCGGCGATATTATTACGTCGCGCAGCGGCACGACGGTGGAAATCGACAATACCGATGCCGAGGGTCGGCTGATCCTGGCGGATGCACTCACCAAGGCGGGGGAGGACGAACCCGAACTGGTGATCGATTTCGCAACGCTTACCGGCGCGGCCCGCGTGGCGCTTGGCCCCGATCTGCCCGCCATGTTCGCGAACAAGGACACGCTGGCTGCGGGGCTCACCGATGGCGGGGAGGCGGAGGGAGACCCCGTCTGGCGGCTTCCGCTGTGGGACGGTTACATGGAAATGCTGGCCAGCGACATTGCCGATTGCGTGAACAGCGCCAGCGGGGGGTTTGCGGGGGCGATTACTGCCGCCCTTTTCCTGAAGAAGTTCGCGCCGGAGAAGGCCGACTGGGTGCATTTCGATACATTTGCATGGCGCCCCTCAGCCAAGCCTGGACGACCGAAGGGCGGAGAAGCGCTCGGCCTGCGTGCCAGCTTCCGGTATCTGAAAAATCGGTACGGATGAGCTTCGCTGCATCCACGCAGTGAATGTAACGGCAAGGAAACCAATTCGCGCCGGAGCCGTTCTTTGCGGTATGCTAATGGACCAGAATCCGCTTTCCACCACGGACTCTATGCTGGACTGGATGGATACCCTGATTGCCTATGTGCGATCGGGTGATCCCGATCTCACCAATCGCCAGATGGCCATCATATTTACCGTATACACCCGCCGCGGGCCTCATACGGTTCGCGGTCTGGCGGAACGGTTGAAAGTCTCCAAACCGGTCATCACCCGCGCGCTCAACAAGCTTGGCCAACTCGGCTATCTCAGGCGGCAGCGGGATGAAGCGGATGGACGCAATGTGTTCGTTGTCGGAACCGACAAGGGCGCAAGCTTTCTCGACCGATTCGAACGCTTCATCAAGTCCGACGCCGACAAGCGTGAGAAGGGTTTTCCGGCTCGCGGTGAAGCACCGAGCTTCGCAAACCACTGAGGCGTATTGCGGCCGGCCATTGCCAGTGAGCCTGTCCGTCCGCTAACGGCGCGCCATCGCGCTGATTTGCGTGCGCCGGACGGGACAGTTTCATGAATACCGTTTTCATCGATGGAGCCGCCGGCACGACCGGTCTCGAAATTCGCGAACGCTTGGCCGGGCGCGGCGCATTCGATGTGATCGTGCTGGATGATGATCTGCGAAAAGATGTCGCGGCTCGCCGTGAGGCCATCGCGGCAGCGGACGTCACCATTCTCTGCTTGCCGGACGACGCTGCGCGCGAAGCGGTCGCACTGGGCGGTCCTGACAGCCGCTTCATTGATGCATCAAGTGCTCACCGGGTCGATCCGAACTGGACCTACGGCTTTGCAGAATTGAAGCCCGGCCAGCGCGCCGCAATCCGGAATGCGCGGTTGGTGTCGAACCCCGGCTGTTATCCTACCGGCTTTATCGCGCTCCTCGCGCCTTTGGTCGCACGGGGGCTGTTGCCTTCCAATTGGCCTTACAGCGTACATGCGGTCTCCGGCTATTCCGGAGGGGGCAAGGCGCTGATCGAGCGGTTCGAACAGGGCGATGCACCAGCCTATCGCGCTTACGGCTTGTCGCTGGAGCACAAGCATCTTCCTGAAATGCGTGCCCACGCTGGCCTGGGTGCGGCGCCGATCTTCTCACCTGCCGTCGTGCCCGGATTTCGCGGTATGGTGGTGGAAGTGCCGCTTCCTCTCGCGGCGATGGGCGGGAAGGGCAACGCAGGTGATCTCGCCAATGCATTGGGCGAACATTATGCCGACGAGGCGCTGGTTTCAGTTCGGCAGAGTGAGGGCGTGGACGAACTGCTGATCGCAAGAGCGCAAGCGCCCTCGGACCAGCTCGACCTTTATGTGTTCGGAAGCGCCGACGGCGGCCGTGCCCGTTTGATTGCCGCGCTCGACAATCTTGGCAAGGGCGCCAGCGGCGCAGCGGTGCAGAACCTCAATCTGATGACCGGGCAGCCTGAGACCGAGGGGCTGCGCATTTAGGACCAGCCGCGTCAGTGCACCGTGCCGGTCACTTGAGCAGCCGATAGGAACACGATCAGTCGTTCGATTTGACGCCAGCGGCAGAATTGCAGGGCGTTTCCGACGTTGCGGCTATTCTCCGCGCGCTCGGCCGCTTCCAGCCCGGCTTCGCGACCGAAACTGCGGATCAGCAATTCCGCCTCGGTCACGTCGTCGCGCTTCAGGAAAGTCGGTGCCTGCATGAGAACTCCATGAATATGCTAGAAAGGCGGTCGGGCCGGTAGAATCGACCCTAGCGTCGTGAGGTGCAGGAACCATGGAACAGTTTGGTTGACGAGTTCTTCATGCTGGGCCTTGTCCGGCTGCTCCTGCCGTGCCAAGCGACCGGATATGGCGAACCCCCCCACCAAAAACCCCGTCGCCGGCGGTTTCTTCATGGCCCTCGGCCTTCTTGCGGGTGCGATTGTCGGCATGTTTCGCGGGCAATCGTCGCTCTACATGATCGCTGGCCTGCTGATCGGCAGTGCCATCGCGCTCACCATCTGGCTGGTCGATCGCTCGAAGCGTTGAGCTAAATGCTTCGCGGCATAAGGCTGGGCGCTGCTTGCCAGCCACGCTGGCGCGGCGTATTTCCAAGCCATGCGCAAACATATTCGTAATCTCACCATCATCGCCGTTATCCTTGCGATCGGCATCGCCTTCTGGCTGACCCGTCCCGACAAGGCGCAAGTCCCCATGGATCAGATGGTGGGCCGCGATCCGGTGCTTGGCGAGCCACGTCCCCAGACGGTGCCGACGGTGAACATCGCCGAAGTCGCGCGTTGGAGCGCAGACCAGAAACCCACCGCCGCGCAGGGCCTGACAGTTGAGCGCTTCGCTGTCGACCTCGATCATCCGCGCAATCTCTATACGTTGCCCAATGGCGATGTTCTGGTGGCCGAAACAAACAGCCCGCCGCGCGAAAATGGCGGGATCGAAGGCTGGGTGATGAAGCACCTGCTCGGCAAAGCCGGGGCAGCGACGCCGTCGGCCAATCGGATCACGCTGCTGCGCGATAGCGATGGGGACGGCGAGGTCGATCTTCGCTCGACCTTCCTGAAGGGGCTCAATTCGCCCTTCGGAATGGTGGTGGTCGGCAACCGCTTCTTCGTGGCCGATACCGACGCGGTGCTGGAATTCCCCTATAGCGGCGGCGAAACGCAGATTTCCGCCAAAGGCCGCAAGATCTACGCGCTGAATGCCAAGGCACCGAATAATCACTGGACCCGCAATCTCGCGGTCTCGCCGGATCAGACCAAGCTCTACATTGCGGTCGGCTCCAACAGCAATATCGGCGAGAACGGCATGGATACCGAGAAGGGCCGCGCGATGGTGATCCAATATGATCTCGCCACCGGCAAAGCGATTCCCTACGCTATCGGGCTACGCAACCCGGTCGGCCTCGCTTTCCATCCCGGCACCGATCAGCTCTGGACCACCGTGAACGAGCGCGACATGCTGGGCTCCGATCTCGTCCCAGACTATCTCGCGCTGGTCGATTTTGGCGCGGACTACGGCTGGCCCTATCATTATTGGGGCGGATATACCGATCCGCGGCTGGATGACCCTGCACCCGAGAAGCGGCAATATGAGCGACGTCCGGATTATTCGCTGGGCGTGCATGTCGCGCCTTTAGGCCTTCTGTTTGCCGAGCAGGCCAAGCTTGGCGGGCCTTTCGGCAATGGAGCGTTCGTGGCACGCCATGGCAGCTGGAACCGCGTGCCGGCAGCGGGTTACGATGTA
>JBELIU010000006.1:26455-30229 GCA_042090735.1 Novosphingopyxis sp.
CGTGCCGTTCCGCGGCAACGAGCCGCAGGGCAAACCGATTGAAGTGCTGACCGGCTTTCTGGACGACAATGGCGATGCGCATGGCCGGCCCACGATGCTTGCCGCTGACAAAACCGGTGCGCTGCTCGTCAGCGATGACGTTGGCAATGTCATCTGGCGCGTCACGCCCGCCGGGACTGCCGGAAAGCCGCCTGCACCCCGTGCCGCCGCCCGCTGACTCACGCACCTCATCGCGCAGTCGCACTTGACTTTCGGCTCCAGGATACCTACCTGCGGCCAGTCAAAATTCCCGTACATCACAGATTATAGGAGCCGTCATGGCGCGCGTTACCGTTGAAGATTGTGTCGACAAGGTCTCGAACCGGTTCGATCTCGTACTCTTCGCCGCAGAACGCGCGCGGGAGATCTCCGGTGGTGCCGATCTCACCATCGATCGCGACCGTGACAAGAACCCCGTTGTGGCGCTTCGCGAAATCGCCGAGCAGACGGTTAAGCCCAAGCATCTCGAAGAGGGCCTCGTCCAGTCGCTGCAGAAGGTGCAGGTCGACGATGATGACGAGATCGAGGAAGTCGGCTCGCTCAGCCAGTCGGCCGAAGCGCTCCGCGTCACCGCCTCCGCGCCGGCTCGCTCGGCGGGTGTCGCACGCGATTGAGTTAGCTGGAAATCGAACAGGATTTTATGGGGTCTCGTCAGATCAGCTGGCGAAGCCCCAAATTTTTAGTTCCAGCTGCAATTCATCGTCAATCAGCAGCGCGTCTTTCTGCATTTCGGCGCCAGCCCTTCCGCCCTGGGCCATACCGAGCAGCCAGCGCGCGTGGGGCGCGTCGGGATTGCTGAGAAGCGCAGAGCGCCAATCTTCCATAGCTGCCTCTTTGCGATCCATGCGCCAGTAAACGAGGCCCCGGTCCTCCAATGTGGCGTAGCTATCTTCGCTGAGCTCGCTCGCCCTCGTGCAGTCCTTCAGCGCACTTTCGAGCGCCAAGTCATACTCCGCCTTGAGTGAGCAACGTGCCCGGTAGAGCGCAGCATCGCCGGGTTTTTCCTCGAACGCTGCGTCGAGAAGCGCCAAGGCCTCATTCTTCCGTCCGGCCTGAGCCATCGCTTTGGCGCGAACGATGTCGACGGCCTTCTTCTCCACGCCCAGTGCTTCGAACTCGTCCGCCGCAACCAGAATTTCTTCCGGCCGATCGTGAAGCCTTAACGTCTTCGCCAATTGGGTCATGACGTCTTCCGAAGACGGTTCCAGCTCGCGTGCCTTCGCTAGCGACTGGAGGGACGCTTCGGGATCGTCGATTTCTGTCACCTGCGCATGCCAGATGTAGGTCTCGACGCTTGGCTCCTGCTCAAGCACCTTTCCGAGATCCGCGGCGGCGCCTGCATAATCGCCGATCCCCGCGAGAAAGGATGCCCTGTTCCGATATGGCTGCAGCTGATCTTGGTCGGCCTCGGCGATCGATACCGCATACGCTGAGCGCAGTTTCTTCGCGCCCGCGGAGTTTGCGTTCCGGCGTATCGAGAGCAGCTTGCTTGTGACACTGCCAGGCAGGAGTAAGCGCGCCTTGTCCGCCTTCGCCTTGGCGATCTCGCTGCGAACTTCGGGAAGTTCGGAAGCTGGCAGCTCGGTCGCCGCCGATCGTACCATCATTTCGCCGCTCAAGCTGCGGCCATCCATTATATAATGGTGCCGAAACTGGTAGCCGGCAATCGCCTTGTCCAACCTATCCGAACCGCGTATTTCGAACGCGCCGTCCAGTTCAGGCAGCAGCAGTTTTATATTCGTGACCTGATAAAAGGGATGACTGACCTTCACCGGCACGTCCGCCCAGGCGGGGCGGCTGCGATCCGCCTCAAATTCGAAATTCTCGACCGGGGGATTGAGATCGGTCTGATACCGCTGCTCTTTCCACTGCCAATAGTAGCTTTCGATGACCGTGCCGGTAACAACGGCGGTTCGGCCGTCATCTTCGAAGCGAAGCGTCCGCTCGATAACCGCGCCGTCGTTGCCGATATTGCCGAGCAACTTGTCCAAAAGATCGTCGAAGCTGCGCTTATCCAGAGCACCCTGCGCCGTGCGTAGTTGCGATACGGTGGCACCGTTGAACCGCATGGAAATAGTGTCAAGCGCGGGAAGACCGACACCGGCGCGCAGATCGATTGTACGCTCCACGGTCTGCGTCGGTTCGCTGAGCGGCCGGACCGGGACATCGACGAGATCGCTGCCCACCGCAGTCAGTGGCAAGGCCTTAGCAAAGTCCTGAACGTCTGCGATATTGGCCCGGTTTGTGCCCTGCATTGTCCCGTCCAACCAGTAATCGGTGCCATCCACCCTTGCGCGAACGACCACATGGTTGAAGGGATAGAGGCCTGGGAGCACGGTTCCGACCACATCGCCGTCTTCCGCGCGCACCAGCATGGCATCGGCTTCGATGCCTAGTTCACGCAGGAGGCTCAGAAGCAGCAAGGATTTTGCCTTGCAGTCGCCGAAGCGCTTGTCCCAGGTGGTCGCTGGGTCCTGCGGCGTATAGTTGCCGAATTCCATGCCCTGATAGAGATAACGAACGTCGTCCTGAACAAGCTTTACCGCAGCGGCCATACGATCGAGCTGGCTGTCATTGTCCTTGGCGATCACGGCAACGCGTTCGGCGAGTGGCCCGCCGGGTGCGATCTGCGCATGATCATTGTAGAGCGGGGCGATCGAGCGGCTGACGCTCTGCCAGTCCGGATAGGTGGTGTAATTGATCATCGGCGGCTGGATGAAGCGCGCAGGCGCATTTTGCGGCTGGTCCTTGCGCTTCGGAAGTACACCGTCGAATCCGATTTCCCGCGTCGCGCCGTGGCGCGTCTCGGTAATGTCGGCTTCGGCCGGGGCGGTCCAGCGAAGTGCCCGGCTTTCCGGCCAGATCAAGCGGAAATGGGTTTCGGCGACCTGGACAGGCGCGACCGGCAGCACCTGCAGTCCCTCGGCATTGCCCTGTAAGGCGGGGTCTGAGGAGGCAAGGCTATAGGTCATGCGGACGATGTCGCCGAGCCGTAAACCGGTCAGTTGCATTGTGGCAGTCAGCTTGCCATCCATCGAACGATTGTCGAGATCGGTTTCGCGGCGGATCACCTCCACGGCTGTTCCGCCGTTCAAGGCGTCGATCGTCTCGTCGCCGCGCAGGATCGAGATGGCGTGGATGGAGACGTCCTGAACATCGGGCTGCCATTCCAGCTTCACGGTGCCGAGCTGGGACAACAATTCCGGCGAGACGATGTGATAGGCGATGTCGCGGTAATCGACCGAGCGATCATCCTCCACCCTGATCTGATTGTCGACCAGCAGCAGCACGGATTTGTCGTTGGCTTTGGTGGGATCGAGCTTGCGAGGCTCGATCCAGTCCGGCGCTGCTTCGTAGCTCGGTTGCTCCAATGTCGCGGCGTGCGCTGCGATCGACGATCCAGTAAACAGAGCCGCGATGAACGCGCGGCGACCCAAGTTCGAAATCATGAACATCCCCCCAATAATCGGGGGCAGCATAGCTATGGCGCGGACAAAGAAAAGGGGCCTTTAAGACCCCTTTCCTCAAGCATTGTATTGGCGTTTCAGGCGCCCTGCGGCCGTACGTCTCCGAAGGGGTTCTTCGGCTTTCCGCGGCCTGCGCTCGGGATGAGCGTGCCGAGTTGCGGCGTTTCCGAGGGCTTTACGACCTCGCCGTCCTCGCGCTCGAACTTGCCGGTTTCCAGCAACTCGCGGATTTCGTCGCCCGACAGCGTTTCATATTCGAGCATCGCGT
>JBELIU010000177.1:0-6027 GCA_042090735.1 Novosphingopyxis sp.
GTCCGCCACCACGACATCGGCCGCGAACGCCCGCACGCGCTCCGCCATCGCCGGATCGCCCCTGTCGAGCATCGGCGCCGTAATCGGGCAGGCGGCGGCAATTGGCTCCTTCGTAAAGGCAGCCAGATTGGGGGCCACCACCAGCAGCTCCACATCCGGACACTCATCGAGATGCAGCGTGAGCGCGAGGATATCCGTCTGCAAATGCGTGGCCCACACCAAAACCCGCATCATTTGGTCACGATCTCGGCGGCGCTTGAGGCCTTGCCCCGGGCACCCGTCACCCCGAACGATGTGAGGACCGCGACCATCAGGTGCAGTATCTGCTGGAGCGCGGCGGTTGTCACCAGCAGGCTTGCGATCTTCGCCTGCGGCAAGGCCATCGAGCTGGAAAGCGCGATGCCGATCGAGACGAACAGCAGATCGCGGTTGGGCACAAACGGAATGCGCGACACGAGCATCTGCACGGCGAGGAGTGAGATCAGCCCGCTAAAGGCGATTGCCGGGAGCTCCACCTTCCACTGCCCCAGCACGAACGCCTGCACCATGGCAAAGCGGAATGCGTGAATGGCAAGCACCGTCCAGCTGTCATGGGTGGAGAGGACCATGAAGCGGTTACGAAACAGGAATGCGATCGGCGTGAGGACGGCCAGCGCAAGCGTCGCGAGCGACCACAGATCGAACCACGGCATCTCCGGATGCCGAAAGCCGCCGCGTATCAACAGGAAGAGAAGCAGTCCTGCGGTCACATAGTTGGACACCAGCGCCGAGAGGATGTTGGTGTCCTTGATCTCATGCGCTCGCTGCGCGTCGCTGCGGTCGACGCGCTGCCGCGACCAGACCAGCAGAAAGACCTCGCCGGAATAGCCGACGAAGGCGCTGTTGAAGATCCGCTTGCGCAGACAGGCCACAAAGGTCTCGCCGATCGGGGATCTCCAGATGCGGCGGTAGATTGCCGTGTCGGCCAACGGCAGCATCAGATAGCCGAGCAGCACGAACAGATAGAACAGGGGCGACGTGGGCCGAGTCTCCCAGATTTCCGCCCAGCCGATCTGCTTCAACTGGAAGAACAGATAGGCGATGACGCCGGCCAGAAAAATCCAGTTCAGGACATTCCTGAGCCGCGCTCGCTCGGGCGACCCTATCCAGTCGGCGAGTGTGCGCATGCGCGAAAGCAGGTTTGTCAGCATGGCGCGGAGCGGACGCTCTGGGATATGGTCTGGATTGGAGGGCGAGCCCAGGACATGGCCGCGCCTTAATCCTCCGCATATCACTTTGACAGCCTTTTCCTGTGAGATCCGGTGACAGAGGGAAGCTGCCGTTGTTTGTCGAAAAACATACGAAGCCGGTCTATTTCACGTGCCCCGGAGTGGCGGGGGATGGCGAAGCGCGATAGCGTCCGCCGCAATGGGCGCGCCCGGCGCCAACATCGAGTCGGGGCGTGTCGCCAGCCCGGCGTCCGCCGTGTTGTTCAAGGGGAAGGAAAACCATCATGCGTTTGATCACGAAACTCGCGCTCGCAAGCTGCACCGCCGCACTGGCGGCCGGAAGCGCTGCTGCGCAGACTGCCAAGTCGCAAGACTATGCCGCCCAGGCGGCGCCGGTTCAGGAACTGGTCGACCAGGTCGATATTCCGTACACCAAGTTCACGCTCGACAACGGACTCACCGTGATCGTTAACGAGGATCACAAGGCACCGATTGTCGCCGTTTCTGTGTGGTACGACGTCGGATCGGCCAATGAGCCCAAGGGCAAGACCGGTTACGCGCATCTGTTCGAACACATCATGTTCAACGGATCGGAAAATGCACCGGGCGATTATTTCAGCTACACCAAGAAGATCGGCGCCACCGATCTGAACGGCACTACCTGGCTCGACCGCACCAATTATTTTGAAACGGTGCCCAAGTCCGCGCTGGAATCCGCGCTATTCCTGGAAAGCGACCGCATGGGCCATCTGCTCGGCGCGGTGACCAAGGAAAATCTCGACAACCAGATCGGCGTTGTCTCGAACGAGAAGCGCCAGGGCGACAACCAGCCCTACGGCCTGGTCTCCTACAAGCAGACCGAGCTGCTGTATCCGGAGGGTCATCCTTATGGTCATGACACGATTGGATCGCTGGAAGATCTTTCCAACGCGTCGATGGAAGACATCCAGAACTGGTTCAAGGATCACTACGCCCCCAACAATTCGGTGCTGGTGCTCTCCGGTGACGTAACCACCGCGGAGGCCAAGCAGCTCGTCCAGAAGTGGTTCGGCAACATTCCGCGCGGGCCGGCGGTCAATCCGCTCGATGCCCCCGTGCCGACATTGGATTCCATCAAGCGGGCCGTCCTGAAGGACAAGGTACCTACCACGCGTGTCTATCGCGATTGGGCGATGCCCGGTCTCAACGATCCCGATTTCACTGCGCTCGACGTGGCCGCCTCGGTTCTGGGCGGGCTTGCCAGCTCGCGCCTCGACAATCAGATGGTGCGCGGGCAGCAGAGCGCGGTTGCGGCCTCCGCCTATCTCTTGCCCTTCACCCACGGGTCCATGATGAACGTACAGGTGGACGTGAAGCCGGGTGAGGATCCGGCTGCAGTCACCGCGCAGCTCGACGCGATCATCGCGGACTTCATCAAGAACGGGCCGACTGCCGAGGAAGTGAAGCGCGTCGCCACCAGCGAAGCTGCGAACCGCATCGCGGGCTTGGAACAGGTCGGCGGGTTCGGCGGCAAGGCTGCTGCCCTGGCGCAAGGACAGCTTTATTCGGACGATCCGGAATATTACAAGAAGCAGCTCGAGCAGCTTGCCAATATGACGCCCGCCAAGGTGCAGGCCGCGGCGCAGAAATGGATGTCCCGACCTTATGCCGAAATCGTCGTCGAGCCAGGTGAGCGCGAGGC
This sequence comes from Novosphingopyxis sp., assembly GCA_042090735.1. Lineage (GTDB taxonomy): Bacteria > Pseudomonadota > Alphaproteobacteria > Sphingomonadales > Sphingomonadaceae > Novosphingopyxis. Next base: position 2,890 of record JBELIU010000177.1, read on the forward strand.
GTATGAAGAAGTAGCAGCCGGTGCCGGCGGCAAGGTGGTTGACGGCTCTACCCCCGCGCCGAACTATTATCGGGCGCCCGAGGGTGACTGGATGGACGCGCCGGCGAGCGATCTTCCGCTGAGTTTCCAGGATCGCAGCCAGTTTCCGGAGCCCGGCCCGGTGCCGGATCTGGACTATCCCAAGGTGGAATCCACGAAGCTTTCCAACGGCATCCCCGTATATTTCGCACACCGCGAATCATTGCCGGTGGTGCGCGTGTCGGTGAGCTTCGATGCAGGCTATGCCAGCGATCCCAAGGATGCGCTCGGCACCGTCGGCCTGATGACCGCGATGCTGGACGAAGGCACCACCTCGCTGAACGCCAATCAGCTGGCCGAAGCGCAGGAAGCTTTAGGCGCCAATATCGGCGTCGGCTCCAGCCTCGATCGCACCGAAGTGAATGCGCGGGCGATGAAGGCGAACCTTGCCCCCACGCTCGATCTGATGGCGGACGTGATCAAGAACCCGGCGTTCAGCCCGGCCGAGCTGGAGCGCGTGCGCGTGCAGCAGGTCACCCGGATCGAGGCGGAGAGCACGCAGCCGCAGAGCCTTGCTTTCCGCGTACTGCCGCCGATGCTGTACGGCGCGCAGCACCCTTATGGCGTACCATTCACCGGCACCGGCGATATCGATGTCGTGAAGCGGCTCACCAGCCAGGACCTTTCCAACTTCCACCAGCGCTGGATGCGCCCGGACAAGGCGGAGATTTTCGTGGTCGGCGACACGACGCTCGCCGAAATCAAGCCGATGCTCGAAAAGCGCTTCGGCGAATGGAAGGCGACGGGTGCTGCGGCTCCGGCCAAGGTGTTCGGCGCGCCGATGGCGTCCGACCAGGGCAAGATCATCGTGATCAACCGTCCCAATTCCCCGCAGTCGCTGATCCTGGCGGGCGAGGTTCTGGACGCCAAGGGCACCGACGATCTGCTGCCGCTGACCGCCGCGAACGAGGTGCTGGGCGGGGACTTCCTCAGCCGCATCAATATGGATCTGCGGGAAGACAAGGGCTGGGCCTACGGCGCCTTCACTTTCCTGCAGCGTCCTGAAGAGCAGGTCCCGATGATGGTCTATGCTCCCGTACAGACCAACCAGACCGGCCCCTCCGTCAAGCAGTTGATCATTCAGATGAACGCTTTCAACGGCGCGAACGGCGTGACGCCGGAAGAGCTGGAGCGCACCGTCACCGGCAACACGCTGGAACTGGCCGGCAATTTCGAGCAGTCGAATGCGGTGCTCAACCAGATGCAGTCCGACGTGCTGTACGATCGCCCGCTCGATTATGCCGACACGCTGGCCCAGCGCTATCAGGCGCTGACCGCACCGGAACTGGACGCCGCGATGCGCAAGGCACTGAACGTTCCGAAGCTTACCTGGCTGATCGTGGGAGATGCCGCTAAAATTCAGCCGCAGTTGGCTGACATCGGACTGCCGGTGGAGTATCGCGGCTTCGATCCGGAGGCCGCGGCACCTGCTGAAAATGCGATGGAAACCTCCGGCGAGTAATTCGTTTTATATACGCAACGAACCTAATCAGGAGAATTTGAATGGCGAATGTCGATGGCACCTGGGCTGTGGTGGTAAAGACCCCGATGGGCGACCAGAAGTCCGATCTGACGGTCAACAGCAGCGGCGACACTTTTACCGGTGCGATGTCGGGCACGCTCGGTTCCAACGACGTCACCGGCACGGTCGAAGGCGACACGCTCATCTGGTCGATGGACATCACCAGCCCGATGCCGATGACGCTCGACAACAAGGCAACCGTCGACGGCGACAGCATGACCGGTACGGTCAAGGCGGGCGCGTTCGGCGAAATGCCGCTGACGGGTGAGCGCAAGGCCTGAGGCCTTCCGCCCATAAAAAGAAAGGGCCGTCCCGATGGGGCGGCCCTTTTCATTTGCGTGGACTGTTGCTGGTTTAGCGTACGGTGACGGTCACCGCGCGGCGGTTCTGCGCCCAAGCCTGCGGGTTGGAGCCCAATTCCTGCGGCCGCTCCTTGCCATAGCTGATCGTGCGGATGCGGTTGCGCGCCACACCGAGCGAGGCGAGATAGTTTGCCGCCGCGGTGGCGCGCCGCTCGCCAAGCGCCAGATTGTAGTCGCGCGTTCCGCGTTCGTCGGCATGGCCTTCCACCACCACCGTGACATTGGGGTAGCGCTGCAGCCATTCGGCCTGGCTGCGCAGCGTCGCGGCATCCTGCGCGTCGATGTTATATTCGTCGGTATCGAAGAATACGCGGTCTCCCGCCACGGAGCGGACGAAGTCCTCCTGGCTGCCGGGGCCACCGGGCGCATAGGCGCCTGCGCCGCCATTGTTCGCATTGGGATCATAGGCTCCGGCGTTCTGGTCATAACCATTGCCCTCATTGAGCGGGGCGGGCGGCAATTCCGGCGGTGCCTTCTTAGCGCAGGCGCCGAGTGCCAGGGTCCCTGCCGCGGCGAGCAGGATTATCCGGTTGCGGTTGGTCATCATCCCTCTGTTCTCCTGTGGCTGGTGCTGGGCCGCCGTGCCGCCACTGGCAACGGGGCGTTGTAGGGAAAGGCGGTTCGTTTCGTCACGGACGGATCGGGCCCCATGCCGGGTCGGAGCCGCTGCCGGGCGTCGGCAGCTTGCGCTCGTTCGCGCCGGCCACGTCCACCTGCCAGATCGATGCGTCGCCCGACCCTTGCGCGGTGCGGAAGAACTGGATCACGCGGCCATTGGGCGCCCAGGTCGGGGCTTCATCCTGCCAACTGTCGGTGAGCAGCCGCTCTCCGCTGCCGTCCGGCCGGATTACGCCGATGCGCAGGTTTCCGGCGATCTTGGTGAACGCGATAAGATCTCCGCGCGGGCTCCATTCGGGCGTCGCGTAACGGCCGCTGCCGAAGCTGATGCGCCGCTGGTTCGATCCGTCCGCGTTCATCACATAAATCTGCTGGCTGCCCGAACGATCGCTCTCGAACACGATCTGCTTGCCGTCCGGCGAGAAGCTGCCGCCGACATCGATGCCGGGCGCGGTGGTCAGCCGCACCGGCGTACCGCCATCGGCCGAGATCTTGTAGACATCGGTGTTGCCGTTCACCGCCATCGAATAGAGCAGCCAGCGCCCGTCGGGGCTCCAG
>JBELIU010000178.1:0-6013 GCA_042090735.1 Novosphingopyxis sp.
CGAGGTACCGAGCGATCCGTGCGATGCAGCGCCGGAGGAACTCGATATCGCGGCGGCCATCCACCGCTTCGAGCAGGTTGTCGACTGGACCGTCGAAGCCGTCGAGCATCGCTGGGCGGGACTGCGCAGCTTCGCGCCGGACCGGCTGCCGGTGATCGGTTACGCGCCGGACCATGGCGCTTTCTTCTGGTTTGCAGGGCAGGGCGGTTTCGGCATCCAGACCGCCCCGGCGGCAGCGTCGCTGGCTGCCCATCTGATATTGAAATCGGGAGACACGCCGAACGGGGTCGATCCCGCGCGCTATTCCCCCGCGCGCTTCGCCTGATCAGTCCTCGGCGTCGTAATCGGGCGGTGGCGGTCCGGCGGCGCGTTCCGCGGCATCGCTTGCCAGTCGGTCTGCCCGTTCGTTTTCAGGGTGGCCGGCATGTCCCTTCACCCAAACCCATTCGATATGGTGACGCTCGCACGCATCAAGCAGCGCGCGCCACAAATCTTCATTGCGCACCGGCTTTTTCTGGCTGTTTTTCCAGCCGTTCTTCTGCCAGCCGATCACCCAGCGGGTGATGCCGTCGAGCACATATTTGCTGTCCGTGGTCACGATCACATTGCACGGCTCGATCAACAGCTTCAGTGCCTCGATCGCGGCGGTAAGCTCCATGCGGTTGTTGGTGGTGTTCGCTTCCCCGCCCGAAAGGTCCTTTTCATGTCCCTTGAAGCGCAGCACGGCTCCCCAGCCGCCTGGTCCGGGATTGCCCTTGCATGCGCCGTCGGTGAAAATTTCGACCGTCTTCATGCCGGGCGTTCTCCTGAAACATCATGGTGCGCGAACGGGTTGCGGTGCTCCCCGTCCATCACGGCGCGATAAAAGTCCAGTCGCCGCAGGAAGGCAAGAGGGTCCTTGCGGGTGACGAGCGCGTCCGGCGGCGTCGCGATCCAGTCATAAGCGCGCGTCAGAAGAAAGCGCAGACAGGCACCGCGGGCGAGCAAGGGGAGCACCCGTTCCTCGGCTTCTGAAAGCCCGAAACCGGCGCGATAGGCGGAAACGAGCGCTTGCGAGACATCTTCGTCGAAGCCGGTACCGTCCGGTTCGAAACACCAGGCCGCATGCGTTACCGCCAGATCGTAGGCGCGGATATCGGTGCAGGCGAAGTAGAAATCGATGATCCCGGTGACCCCGCCGTCCAGCATCAGGACGTTGTCGGGAAAAAGATCCGCGTGGATTGGCGCGGTTTCGAGCTCGTTCGGCCAGCTTTCGCTGATCAACGCCAGTTCGCACCGAATTCGTTCCTCCAGATCCGGCGCGATTTCCTTCAATCCATCTTGGTCGCAGCGCGCTGCGAGCGCCTGCCATCCCTCCGGCCCCAGGCTGTTAGGGCGGGTGTCGTCGAAATCGGCCCAGGCGGCATGCATCTGCGCCAGGGCGGCGCCGACGCTGGCCGCCTGATCGGCGTCGGGCCGATCCGGCGAAATGCCGTTCAGGAAAGCGATCAGACAGGCGGGGCGACCGGCCACTTCCTGAACCACGCGGCCCTCACGGTCCGCAATGAAAGCCGGGACGGGCAGATCGCGCGTGGCCAGATGGCCGACAAGATCGATGAAATAGGGCAGATCGCCCGCTTCCACGCGGTTTTCGTAAAGGGTCAGGATGAACCGACCCTGCGTCGTCTCGATCAGATAATTGCTGTTCTCGACGCCCTCTGCAATACCCTTGCAGGCACGCGGCGTGCCGACATCATAGCGCGTCAGAAGGCGTTCCAGCGCCTCCGGTGAAACCTGCGTATAGACTGCCAAGGGGTCAGGCCGCTTCCAGGCTCCGCGGGAGCTTGAACACCATTCGCTCCTTGGCGCTTTCAATCACCTCTTCCTCCACATCGAACCGCTCGGACAACTTGTCTACAAGCTCGCGCACCAGCAGCTCGGGCGCGGAGGCTCCTGCGGTGAGGCCCAAGGTGGCGACACCGTCCAGCCAGGCGAAATCGATGTCATCGGCGCGCTGAACCAGCCGGGCCGGGGTACCCTCGCGCTCGGCGACTTCCACGAGGCGCACCGAATTAGAGCTGTTGGTAGCACCGATCACGAGCACGAGATCGCAGGAGGAGGCGATGGCCTTCACGGCCTGCTGACGGTTCGATGTGGCATAACAGATATCCTCGCCACGTGGAGCGACGATGGAAGGAAAGCGGCGCTGGAGAACGTCGGTAATCGCCTTCGTATCATCCACCGAGAGCGTCGTCTGGGTAAGGAAGGCCAGATTGTCCGGCTCGGCCGGCTCCAGCGCTTCGGCATCCGCTGCGGTTTCCACCAGGGTCATACATCCTTCGGGCACCTGTCCGAAGGTGCCGATCACTTCGGGATGTCCGCGGTGGCCGATGAAGATGATGTGACGTCCGCCCTCCACCTGCCGTTCGGCCTGACGGTGAACCTTGGAGACGAGCGGGCAGGTGGCATCGATATAATCGAGGCCCCGCTCGGCGGCCTTGTGCGGCACCGCCTTCGGGACGCCATGGGCGGAGAAAACCACCGGGACGCCATCCGGCACGTCGTCCACGGTCTCCACGAACACCGCGCCTTTTTCCTTCAGCGTGTCCACGACATATTTGTTGTGGACGATCTCGTGACGGACATAGACCGGCTTGCCGTAAATCTCGAGCGCACGCTCGACGATGGTGATCGCCCGGTCCACGCCGGCGCAGAAGCCGCGCGGCGCGGCGACAAGCAGGCGCAGCGGTAGGCGGTCGGTGGTCTCGGGCATGGCGGCTGTCCTCGGCTCATCGCAGGGCGGCCGGCCTGATGGGCCAGCACGGTTGCACCCTATATATTGCGGGGATAAGGCGGCGTGAACCCCGGAACGGCGCGAATCCTGTCCGCGCCGCCATGAAAGGATCGACCGTTGAAGAAATTCCTGTTCGCTGCTGCCGGCCTCGCTCTTGCGCTCGGTGGTTGCTCCAAAGAGGGCGATCTTGACCTGTCGAGCGGGGTTGGCGTCAATGTCGTGCGCTCCGGATGCCCGATCGTCGGCGTGCCGGAAGGGCTGGGCGACATCACGACGTTCCGCACGGCGGGTTCGCAGAATTTTTCGGACCTAGATGTGGTGGCGGACATCACCAATGTGCGCGGCAGCTGCAATGAGAGCGGCGCGAAAATTTACAGCCAGGTCGATTTCGACGTGCAGGCCCGCCGCTACGACATCCGGCAGGCCCGCCAGGTGGTGCTGCCCTATTTCTCGGTCGTCACCCAGGGCGGCACCGCGGTTGTCGCCAAGCGGGTGGGCGAGGTCACGCTGAACTTTGCCGCCGGGCAGGAGCGCGCATCGGCACGGGCAAGCGCATCGGGCTATATCGATCGTGCCGCGGCCACGCTGCCCGACGATATCCGCCGTCAGATCACACGCGAGCGCAAGGCGGGCGATGCCGACGCCGCGCTCGATCCCCTGGCACAGCCGGAAGTGCGGGCCGCCATCGCGCGCGCGACGTTCGAGCATCTTGTCGGCTTTCAGCTGACTCAGGATCAGCTGCGCTACAACGTCACGCGCTAAATTCGCGCCGCGCCGAGAGGGAATGGGATCACCATGGGGGGGAAGGTCTGGCCGGTTGGCGGGCGCACCGCGCTGCTGCTGTTTGCGTTCGTCTGGATAAGCTGCGGCTATTTCGGATCCTGGGCCTTCAATCCCAACAACACCACGCGTCTTTTTGCAGCCGTCTCCCTGGTTGAGGAAGGCGACGCGACGATCGACCGATATGCAGATCTCGCATCGGATCACGCGAAGTTCGGCAATCATTATTACACGGACAAGGCGCCGGGCATGACGCTCATGGCGGTTCCGTCGATTTGGCTGCTGGACCGGATCTCGGGTGACGAGGCGATGCTTCATTCGCCCAGCCTTGGGGACCGGGGCTTCGTCGATTATGTGGTGCTGCGCGTCTGGCTTTCGGCCTTTTTGTCGTCCGGACTGCTCGTCGCGCTCGGCACGGTGGCGCTTTACTGGACCGGCGTTTCGCTGACGGGCGACCGGGGAGCTGCCATGTTCGGGGCGCTTTCCTACGCCGTTGCCACGCCGACCTGGGGATGGGCGACCACCATTTTCGGGCACGCCGCGGTTGGTGCGCTGATGCTGATCGGGCTCGCGGGATTGCGCTATATCGCGGTGAACGGGCGGGAGGGCGCGGCGGCCCATAAACGGCTTTACGTCGCTGCCGCGCTGTCCGCCTTTGCCTTGGGCTGGGCCCTCGTGGTCGAGCATCAATCGGTGTTCGGCGTGCTGGCGCTGCTGGTCTACGGTCTCTGGGTAACGCTCAGCTTTCCCGTTGCGCTTCGATTACGCTTGCTCCGCATTGGAATAGTCGCAGGCATCGCCGCGCTGGCGCCGCTCGTCATCTATAATCTCATCGCCTTCGATACGCTGTTCAAGGTGGGATATGAGGGCGTCGAGGGGTTCGAGGGCATGCAGCAGGGCGTGATGGGTCTGACCTATCCCAAGCCCGGTGTGATGTACGAAATCCTGTTCGGTGAGCGCCGCGGCATCCTCTGGCTTTCGCCTCTGCTGGTCCTTGCCCCTGTGGGCTTGTACCGCATGGTCGGCCGGGAGAATTTGCGCGCGGCCGGCTGGCTCGCCATTGCCGGAACCGCCATCTATTTCCTGCTGAACGCCGCCTATGTCTACTGGACTGGCGGTAACAGCACCGGCCCGCGCCACGCGATGCCTGCGATGGCGTTTCTGGGCCTCGGCCTCACCGGATATTGGGCGCTGTGCCGGGGGCCGTTCTGGAAGACGCTGGGCGCAGCTTTGTTCGCCGTCAGCCTGTTCATCGCCTCGATGATCGCGGCCGCAAACGTCACCGCCTATGAAGGCGAGACCGATACGCTCGAGGTGGAGGTGTGGCAGCACTTCATCGACGGTAATATCCGCACCGTTCCGATGGAGTGGTTCGACTGGACCTGGATGCCCTCGCTCCTTCTCTATTGGGCGTTCGCGGCGGTTATGGCGCTGTTGATCTGGCTTTCGCTGCGCCGGGATGCCAAGGCGGCAGCCTGAATTTTATCGCGAGTGAAGCCATGACGATTTTCGAAACCTATTCCGCACGCGTCGGCGAGGCACTGGACGCGCTGAGCGCAGAGGGTGTGATTCCGGCCGATCTGCCGCGCGATAAGGTGGCTGTGGAGCCGCCACGCGATGCGTCGCACGGGGACCTTGCCTGCAACGCGGCGATGGTGCTGGCCAAACCTGCCGGCATGAAGCCGCGCGATCTGGCGGAGAAGCTTGCCGAGAAGCTGCGCGCGGCGGACGGTGTGCGTTCGGTCGAGATTGCCGGCCCCGGCTTCCTCAACCTGCGGCTGGATGATGGCGTCTGGCTCGGCGAGCTGCGCGAGATTGCCTCGCGCGGGAACGATTATGGGCGTTCCGCAGCGGGCAAGGGCGTTACCGTGAACGTCGAATATGTTTCGGCAAATCCCACGGGGCCGATGCATATGGGCCATTGCCGCGGTGCGGTGGTGGGCGATGCGCTGGCATCGGTGCTGGAAGCAGCCGGCCACAAGGTGATCCGCGAATATTATGTGAACGATGCCGGCGGCCAGGTCGATACGCTCGCCCGCTCCGCGCATTTGCGCTACCGCGAGGCGCTGGGCGAAGAGATCGGCGCGATCCCCGAGGGGCTGTATCCGGGCGATTATCTGATCCCCACCGGTCAGCGGCTCGCAAAGGAATATGGCGACCAATATGTCGGCGCCCCCGAGAGCGATTGGCTGGTGCTGTTCCGCAAGGAAGCCGTCGCCGACATGATGGAGATGATCCGCGCCGATCTCTCCTTGCTCGGCATTCATCACGATCTCTTTTCGTCCGAAGCCGCGCTGCATGACGAGGGGAAGGCGGATGCCGCCGAAGCGGACCTGCGCGCGCGCGGGCTTGTCTATGACGGCGTGCTCGAGCAGCCCAAGGGCAAGACGCTGGACGATTGGGAGCCGGTGGAGCTGCCGCTGTTCCGCTCGACCCAGTTCGGCGACGATCAGGACCGGC
>JBELIU010000179.1:0-5957 GCA_042090735.1 Novosphingopyxis sp.
ACCTTCCTTGAATTCAATTACATGATCCTGCAAGCCTACGATTTTCTGGAGCTGTCGCGCCGCCATGGCTGCCGCCTGCAGATGGGCGGATCGGACCAGTGGGGCAATATCGTCAACGGCATGGAACTGACCCGCCGGATCGATGGGACGCAGCTGTTCGGCCTAACGACCCCGCTCATCACCACTGCCGACGGACGCAAGATGGGCAAGACCGCGAGCGGCGCCGTGTGGCTGCGCTCCGATATGCTGAGCCCTTACGATTACTGGCAGTTCTGGCGCAACACGCAGGATGCCGACATCGGCCGTTTTCTGCGCCTGTTCACAGACCTTCCGCTGGAGGAGATCGAGCGGCTGGAAGCGCTGGAGGGCGCCGAACTTAACGAAGCCAAGAAGCGCCTTGCCGATGCAGCCACCGCTATGGCGCATGGACACGAAGCTGCCGAGGCGGCTGCAGCAACCGCGCAGGCAACTTTCGAGGGCGGCGGTGCGGGCGAGGATCTTCCAACCATCGCGATCACCGAACCGATCGGCATTCTGGATGCGTATCTCGAACTTGGTCTGGTCGCTTCGAAGAAGGAGGCCCGGCGGCTGATCGACGGCGGCGGCGCTCGGCTCGATGGCGAGCCCGTGGACGATGCAAACCTGATGATCGCGCCGGGGGACGAGCCCAGGCGGTTGTCGGCCGGCAAAAAGAAGCATGGACTCGTCACGAAGGGCTAAGGCCCTTCTCGTGCCGACGCCCCGGCGGGGGCGGTAAGAATCTGTTCGCCATTGCGCTTAAGCGCGACTTTACCAGGCCGTTACACAGTTGAAGCTCCGATCAGCGCCTCGACAGAAAGAAACCGCCTATGCCGAACGCCGCCCTCGACAATTTCGATCTCCGACAGGCCGCACGCCACCGCGCCGATTTCAAGACCATCATGGAGCGCACCGCAGGGCGCGAACATTTATCGCATATCTGCAATGTCTCGGCCAATGGCTTCATGATCGACGATGCGGAGGATTTGAGCCGGGGCGACCGGGTGTCCGTTCGGCTGCCCATTATCGGTCGGATCGAAGCGCACTGCGTCTGGGCGGTGGATAGCCGGGCTGGCTTCCAGCTGGAACGCATCATTCGCATGCCGGATTTCATCGCGATGCTGGACGATCTGCAAAACCCGCGTTGAGCCGCCGATCCGGGCGCCGGTCAGCCCGAACGCAGCGTCCTGACCGCGCTGTCCCGCTCGAACAGATAGAGCGCAATCCTTGCCGCCTCTCCGCGCGGGCCTTCTAGCCCGCCGTCGCGCTCGATCAGCATGCGCGCATCGTCGCGGGCATAGCCAATCAGCTCGCGCACCTGTTCCTCGCTGGCCACCGAAAAGCCTTCTTCTCCAGACTGCCGCGTCCCCATCAGTTCGCCCGCACCGCGCAGCTTCAAATCCTCCTCCGCGATGCGAAACCCATCATTGGTCTCCCGCATCAAGGCAAGCCGCGCGCGCGATGTCTCGCTGAGCTGGCCGGTGCGCAGCAACAGACAGGTCGATTTCGCGGTTCCGCGTCCCACTCGACCGCGCAGCTGATGGAGCTGGGCGAGCCCAAAACGATCCGCCGCCTCCACGATCATCAGCGAGGCATTGGGCACATTAACGCCCACTTCGATCACGGTGGTCGCCACCAAAAGCGACAGTTCGGCGCTGGCGAAGCGTGCCATTACCGCATCTTTCTCCGGCCCCTTCATCCGCCCGTGAACCAGGCCGACCTTGTCGCCGAAGCGCAGGCGCAACATCGCCGCACGCTCCTCGGCGGCGGCGAGATCGCTGGCATCGCTCTCCTCGACCAGCGGGCAGACCCAATAGGCCTGACCGCCGCCCTGGATATGACGTCCGATCCCGTCGATTACCTGCGGCAGACGCTCATCCGATACAACCACGGTCTCGACCGGCGTCCGTCCGGGCGGGAGTTCGTCTAGCAACGAGACGTCCATTTCGCCGTAGAGCGCGAGCGTGAGCGTGCGCGGAATAGGCGTTGCCGTCATCGCCAGCAGATGCGGCGGCCGCTCTGCCTTCTGCGCAAGCAACAGGCGCTGCGACACGCCGAAGCGGTGCTGCTCGTCGATCACGATCAGGCCGAGCGCTTTGTAGCGCACCGCGTCCTGAAAGATCGCGTGCGTGCCGACGAGGATGTCGATCGAACCATCGGCGAGTCCCATCAGGGTGGATTCGCGCACGCGCCCTTTATCGCGGCCCGTCAGGATCGCGATCTGCACCGGCAGCGATCCTGCCAGCTCTCGCAGGCTTTCGAGATGCTGGCGCGCAAGGATTTCCGTCGGTGCAAGCAGCGCGGCCTGCCGCCCCGCCTCCACCGCGCGCAGCATAGCGATCAACGCCACCGCCGTCTTTCCCGAGCCGACATCGCCCTGCAGAAGCCGAAGCATCGGCCGCTCCTGTGCCAGATCGCCTTCGATTTCCCGCACCGAGCGTGCCTGTGCGCCAGTAAGCGCGAAAGGCATGTTCAGCGCGTCCACCAACCGCCCGTCGCCGCGGATCGGATGGGTGCGCCGACGGTCGCTCGCCGCGCGCACCAGTAGATAGGCGAGCTGATTGGCAAACAGCTCATCATAGGCAAGTCGCCGCCTGGCTGACTCCCCCTCCGGCCCGTGCGCAGAGGCGAGCGCCGCGTGCCAGTCCGGCCAGTCGAACTTGTCCCTTAGGCTCGGCTCGATCCATTCGGGCACTTCCGGGGCGCGCTGCACGGCATCCGCTACAAGATCGCCCATGCGCCGGTTTGATATGCCCTCGGCAAGCGGATAAACCGGCTCGACAAGCGGAACCGCCCCGCCCTCCTCCAGCACCTCGGGATGGATGATCTGGCGTTCCTGGCCATAGGCCTCCAGCTTGCCGGTGATCCGCCGCGTCTCGCCCACCGGCAGCTGCTTCTTCGCCCAGCCCGAATTGCGGCCGAAGAATACCAAGCTGACGACGTCGCCGCGCGTATCGGCTACGTGAATGCGCAAGGGGCTGCGCGCGCTACCGCCGCTGCGATGATCGATCACATCGACGGTGACGATCACCGTCTCGCCGATCTGCGCATCGTCCAGGCCTTCAATCGCGCGCCGATGCACGAAATAGCTGGGAAAATGGAACAGCAGATCCTTCACCCGCTCCAGCTTCAACCGGGCAAGCGGCTTGGCGAGGCCGGCACCGATGCCCTTCAGGCTGGTAAGTTCGGCGAACAGTGGATTGAGAATATCGGGGCGCATGACTATCTGGCCTCCTAACCGAACATGTCCGGGCTGAGTAGACCCGGTCCACCTCTCGTTAGCCAGCAGGAACCCAAGCCATGCCTCTCGATCGCGACGCCCGCGTCCGCCGCACGAAATTCCGCGCCTGGCACCGCGGCACGCGCGAGGCCGATTATATGATCGGCGGCTTTTTCGATCGCCACCATGAAAGCTTCACCGAAGAAGACTTCGAATGGTTCGAACGGCTGCTGGAAGAACAGGATGTCGATATCATGGCCTGGGGGATCGGAACGCAAGCCGTGCCCAGCGCGTTTGCCGGGCCGTTGATGGACAAGTTCCGGAAGCTCGATTTCATCGATATTCCGCGCTGATCATTTCATTTACCGCGAGGGCTGAGCCTGTCGAAGCCCATTTCTCCTGCTCGCAAAGCGCCCTTCGACACGTTCAGGGCCACGGATAAGCCCAAACCTTAATGCCCGATCTTTCCAGGATAATCACAGCGGAGCGGCCGCTCACGCTGAGCTCGGTGCCTGTCGGCTTTCTGCCGTGGCTGCTTGCCGATCTGTCTCGCGCCGCGAAGGGCCGGGCCGTCTATATCGCGCCGGAAGAAACCGAGATGCGGGCCGTGGCCGAAGCCGCGCAATATTTCGCGCCGGAGCTGGAGGTGCTGGAGTTTCCGGCATGGGATTGCCTTCCCTATGACCGCGCCTCGCCTTCTTTACCCGTCACCTCTCGCCGCATGGCGACGCTCGCCGCGCTGCAGGCCAAGGCGAAATCGGCGCAGCTCCTCGTCACGACCGTCAATGCCGTTACGCAGCGCACGCTGACGCCCTTCCGCCTGCGCGAACTGGGCGCAAGATTGCAGCCCGGCGCGGTGATCGAGCGTGAGAAGCTGTCCGAACTGCTTACCGCCAACGGATATCAGCGCACCGAGACGGTGGCGGACGCGGGCGAATATGCCGTGCGCGGATCGATCGTCGATCTGTTTCCGGCAGGCCGGGAGCTGGCGCTGCGGCTCGATTTCTTCGGTGACGAGATCGAATCGGTGCGCGAATTCGATCCGGCGGATCAACGTTCTGTGGGTCGGGTGGATCATTTCGACCTGCTTCCCGCGGCCGAGGCGCTGCTTGACGAAGGATCGATCAAGCGCTTCCGGAGCCGATACCGAGAGCGCTTCGGCGCGACCGCAACCGGCGATCCTCTCTACCAGGCGATCAGCGAAGGGCGCCGCCTGGCCGGGATGGACCATTGGCTGCCGATGATGGAGGAGCGGCTCGTCCCGCTGTTCGATCACCTTCAACCGCAAGATCTGATCGTCGCCGATGCCGGGGCGCCGGCGGCGGCGCAGCAGCGCTTCGATGCCATTCAGGATTATCAGCAGAACCGGCAACGCGCGCAGTCGAGCGAACCGGGCAGCTACCGCCCCCTGCCCTCCGATGCGCTCTATCTGACTCCCGATCAGTGGACCGCCGAACAGGAAGAGCGCCCCGTCCATCAGCTCAGCGGGTTCGCCGAGCCGGAGAGCGACCGCGTCATCGATTTCGGCGTTGCCGGATCGCGCGACTTCGCGCCCGAGCGCGCGCAGAACGCCAATGTATACGAGGCGGCGGTGAAGCATATCGACGCGCTGCGAAAGGACGGCAAGCGCGTGATCCTGGCCAGCTATTCGCGCGGCGCGCGGGAGCGGTTGGCCGGGCTGATGAAGGATCACGGCCTCAAAAAGGCCAAGACCGCGAAAAACTGGCAGGAGGCGCAGGGCGTGGCGGCGGACGGCAGCGCCGCGCTCACCATCCTACCGCTCGACAGCGGGTTCACCAGCCCGGACATCGCGGTGATCACCGAGCAGGATATGCTGGGCGACCGGCTTGTCCGGCGGCGCAAGAAACGCAAAAGCGCGGACGCCTTCCTTGCGGAAATTCAGGCGCTGGCGGTGGGCGATCTCATCGTTCACGCCGATCACGGCATCGGCCGCTATGAGGGACTGACCCAGATCGAGGTTGGCAAGAGCGCGCATGATTGCGTTTCGCTCAGCTATGCGGGCGGCGACAAGCTGTTCGTCCCAGTCGAAAATATCGACGTTCTGTCACGCTATGGCGCCGACCATGAAGGCGCTTCGCTCGACAGGTTGGGCGGCGAGGCCTGGCAGCGGCGCAAGGCCCGGATGAAGGAGCGCATCCGCGAGATTGCGGGCGAACTCATGAAGACCGCTGCGGTCCGCGCCCTCAAACCGGGCGAAGTCGCCGAAGTGGACGACAACAGCTATGCCAGCTTCGTCGACCGCTTTCCCTATGAAGAGACCGAGGATCAGGACCGCGTGATCGGCGAGGTGATCCAGGATCTGCAATCGGGCAAACCGATGGACCGGCTGGTCTGCGGCGATGTCGGTTTCGGCAAGACCGAGGTGGCGATGCGGGCCGCCTTCGTGGCAGCCATGAGCGGTATGCAGGTCGCCGTCGTTGCGCCGACGACGTTGCTTGCACGTCAGCACTTCACCAATTTCGTCGAACGCTTCCGCGGTTTCCCGCTAGAAGTGGGCCGTCTCTCGCGGCTGGTACCCTCCGGCGAGGCCACGAAAACGCGCGAAGGGCTGAAGGCGGGTACGATCGATATCGTTATCGGCACGCACGCCATTCTGGCCAAGTCGGTCGATTTCAAGCGCCTGGGGCTCGTCATCGTCGACGAAGAGCAGCGTTTCGGCGTCACGCACAAGGAGCGGCTGAAGGCGCTCAAGACCGAC
>JBELIU010000180.1:0-5971 GCA_042090735.1 Novosphingopyxis sp.
TTCACGGTCGTGATCTTCTCGGCGGCATCGTCCGGGATCTCGACGTTGAACTCTTCCTCGAACGTCATGACCAGCTCGACGATATCGAGGCTGTCCGCGCCCAGATCGTCGATGAAGCTCGCATCCTCGGTCACCTTGTCGGATTCCACGCCGAGATGTTCGACAACGATCTTCTTTACGCGTTCCGCAATATCATCACTCATGAGATGAGCCCCTTTATGGTCTAGAAACTGTGTGTCGTCCGCTGCCCTACTTGGGCCTCGCCTTATAGGCAAGAGGGCCCGCGACGGCGTGGATGGCTGTATAACGGCTGAACGCGCCAGCGGCTCCGCCGCGCGGGGCCTGCCGCCATGGCGCGTTACAGCATCGCCATGCCGCCGTTCACATGGAGCGTCTCACCGGTCACATAGCCTGCCTCGCGCGAGGCAAGATAGGTGACGGCCGCCGCGATATCCTTGCCCTCGCCCAGATCGCCCCTCGGGATCTTGGTGAGCAGCGCCTGCTTTTGCGCATCGGGCAGCGCGTCCGTCATGTCCGAACGGATGAAGCCGGGTGCCACGCAGTTCACCGTGATGCCGCGGCTTGCCAGCTCCTGCGCCAGCGCCTTGGACATGCCGACAAGGCCCGCCTTCGCCGCGGCATAGTTCGCCTGCCCCGGATTGCCGGTGGCACCGACGATGCTGGTGATCGAGACGATACGCCCGAAGCGCGCCTTCATCATCGGACGCGCCGCCGCGCGCGACAGGCGGAAGGCAGCCTCCAGGTTCACCTTGAGGACATCGCTCCACTCTTCGTCCTTCATCCGCATGGCAAGGTTGTCGCGCGTGATGCCGGCATTGTTGATGAGGATATCGAGCTTGCCGAGCTTTTCGACGGCGGACGGCACCAGCGCATCCACCGCAGCGCCATCGGACAGGTTGCAGGGCAGGCAGACGTGATTCTCGCCTGCCAGCGTTGCCTTCACTTCATCCAGCTTGCCTTCGCGCGTGCCGGACAGCGCGATCGTCGCGCCCTGCTCGGCCAGCGCCGCCGCGATCGCGGATCCGATCCCGCCGCTGGCGCCGGTTACGAGCGCGGTCATCCCTGAAAGGTCGAACATTGGTCTCTCCATGAAATTTGTCAGCCCCATATCCGTTCGCCCTGAGCTTGTCGAAGGGCCGTCCTTCTTATCGGCTACGGTGCTAAAAACAGAACAGGGCTTCGACAGGCTCAGCCCGAGCGGATGCGGCTTTCAGGACTCAAAGGCTTTTGATCAGCGCCTCGATATCGTCCATCGACTGCACGCTCATGACGTCGGCGTCGGAAACGATGCGGCCGACCATGGGGCCCACCACCTTGCCGCCGATCTCGACGAAGCGCTCCGCGCCGCCCTGGTGCATGGCGAGCACGCTTTCGCGCCAGCGCACGCGGCCTGTGACCTGATCGACCAGAAGCGTGCGGATCACGTCCGGATCGCGCACCGCCTCCGCCGTCACATTGGCGTAGAGCGGCACCGACGGCGCGGCGATTGCTGTTTCGGCGAGGGCCTTTTCCATTTCCTCGGCCGCTGGCTTCATCAGCGGGCAGTGGAACGGTGCGGACACAGGAAGCAGCACGCCGCGCTTGATGCCCCAAGAATCCTTATCGTCTTTCACCATCGCCACGGCGCGATCGATCGCGGCCTTGTGGCCGGAAATGACGACCTGGCCAGGATCGTTATCGTTGGCGACGGTGCAGATCTCGCCGTCCGCCTCCGCGGCTTCGGCAAGGTCTTCGGCCTTGGCGACATCCGCGCCTAGCAGCGCGGCCATCGCGCCCTCGCCCACCGGCACCGCGCGCTGCATCGCCTGTCCGCGCAGCTTCAGGAGCCGCGCCGTCTCCGCCACGGGGATCGAACCCGCCGCGCACAGCGCGCTATATTCGCCCAGACTGTGCCCGGCGACGCAGCCCGCGACATTTGCGAGCTTCACGCCGCCTTCCTTCTCCAGAACGCGGATCACCGCCAGGGACAGCGCCATGATTGCGGGCTGAGCATTTTCGGTAAGGGTCAGCTCATCGGCCGGCCCCTCCTTCATCAGCTGGAACAGCTTCTGACCGAGCGCGTCGTCCACTTCCTCGAACAGTTCGCGCGCATGCACGCTCGCCTCGGCAAGATCGGCGCCCATGCCGACCTTCTGGCTGCCTTGTCCGGGGAAAATGAATGCACGCATGCCAAGTCCTGTTCGCTGTCATTATGAAAGCGGCGGGTTAGGACGGCGGCGGTGCGAGCGCAAGTTCGAGTGAAGACCCGGCCTCCGTTCGTCCTGAGCTTGTCGAAAGACTGCCCTCCTTAGCGGCGAAAGCAGTACGTGGCTTCGACAAGCTCAGCCCGAACGGTTCGGTACGGATGCTCTTTGCAGTTACGCCGCTGCGAACATCTCCGGCTCGAGCTCCATCAGGCTCTCGCCGCCGGCTTCGATCTTGCGACGGAGCGCGCCGGCGTCCGGCATGATCCGCTCGGCGAAGAAGCGTGCAGTGACGAGTTTGGCATGCGCGAAATCGTCGCCCTCCATGCCTGCGGCTGCACGCGCCATGCGCAGCCACATCAAGCCCAGCGCGACGATGCCCATGATGTGCATATAGCTATGCGCGCCCGCGCCGACATTGTTGGGGTTCTGCATGCCGTTCTGCATGAACCACATCGTCGCGGCCTTCAACTCGCCATTGGCCTTTTCCAGACGCTCGGCGAAGTCCTTCACCTTCTCGTCCGACTTGGCATCGGCGCATTCCTCGTCGACCAGCTTGAAGAAGGCCTGGATGGCGCGGCCGTTGTTCTGGGCCAGCTTGCGGCCGACCAGATCCATCGCCTGCACGCCGTTGGTGCCTTCGTAGATCATGGCGATGCGCGCATCGCGAACATATTGCTCCATGCCCCACTCGGCGATGTAGCCATGGCCGCCATAAACCTGCTGCATATTGGTGGCGATGTCGTAACCCTTGTCGGTGCCGTAGCCCTTGATGACGGGCGTGAGCAGGCTGATGAGATCGTCGGCCATCTGCTTTTCGTCTTCGTCGGTCGCCTTGTGGCTGAGGTCCACCTGCAAGGCGCCCCAGATGCACAGCGCGCGGAGCCCCTCGGTCAGCGCCTTGCCTTCCATCAGCATGCGGCGCACATCCGGGTGAACGAACAGCGTATCAGCCTTTTCGCCCGGCTCCTTCGCACCGGTGAGCGAACGGCCCTGACGGCGATCGGCGGCATATTGCACGCCGTTCTGATAGGCCACCTCGGCAACGCCCAAGCCCTGTAGACCGACGCCGAGGCGCGCGGCGTTCATCATGATGAACATGGCGGCAAGGCCTTTATTCTCTTCGCCCACCATATAACCGGTCGCGCCGTCATAGTTCATGACGCAGGTGGAGTTGCCGTGGATGCCCATCTTGTGCTCGATCGAGCCGCAGGTGACGGCGTTGCGGTCACCCAGCGAACCGTCATCGCCCACCATGAACTTGGGCACGATGAACAGGCTGATGCCCTTCACGCTGTCGGGCGCATCCGGCGTCTTGGCGAGGACGAGGTGGATGATATTGTCGGTCAGGTCATGCTCGCCCGAGGAGATGAAGATCTTGGTGCCGGTGATCGCGTAGCTACCGTCGCCATTGGGCTCAGCCTTGGTGCGGATGAGGCCGAGATCGGTGCCGCACTGCGGCTCCGTCAGGTTCATCGTGCCGCCCCATTCGCCGGACACCATCTTGGGAACGTACTTTTCCTTCTGCTCCTGCGAGCCCTTGGCCAGGATCGCGGAAACGGCACCGTGGGTCAGGCCCGGATACATGGCAAAGGCCATGTTGGCACTGGTCATATATTCTTCGAACGCCATCGCCATGACATGCGGCAGCTCCTGCCCGCCGAATTCCTCCGGCGCGGCGAGCGTACCCCAGCCGCCTTCGCGGAACTGGCTATAGGCTTCCTTGAAGCCCTTGGGCGTAGTCACGCTGCCATCTTCATGGCGCTTGCAGCCTTCCTGATCGCCGCTCTGGTTCAGCGGGAAAAGCACTTCGGCCACGAACTTCCCGCCTTCGTTCAGGATCGCTTCGACCATATCGGACGAGGCATTCTCGAACCCGGGCAGGTTCGAATAGCGATCCAGCCCGATGACATGATCGAGGATGAAGCGGGTGTCGCGGACGGGGGCACGATATTGGGGCATTTGTGGTCCTTAAGGCTGCTATGTTTATAGATATAAGATCAGGCGCGGCGGGCGGTACGGGTCTCGCGCATTTCTTCGCGCTCCACCTCTTCCACCTGCGCCACGAAATCGATGAGTTCCTGGATCGCGCTTTCGATGTCCGCTTTCTGGCGGGTGAGGCTGTCGATCCGCTCACGGCATTTCTCTATGGTCACGCGGCGCTGCTTGTTGCGCCCGTCGTCGACATCGTAGAGATCGATCATCTCGCGAATTTCCGACAGACTGAAGCCGACGCGCTTGGCGCGCAGGATCCAGGCAAGCCGCGCGCGGTCACGCTTGGAATAGATCCGCGAGAGGCCGGAACGTTCGGGCGCGATCAGCCCCTGATCCTCGTAGAAACGAAGCGCACGGGGCGTGACTTCGAACTCTCGGCTGAGATCGGAAATGCCATAACGCTCACGCCCGTCGTCCGGGGTGTCGATCGTGGCGTTACCGGAAATGGGCTGCGGCATGACGGGCTCCCTGAATGCACGGAACGCTATGCATGGTAGTTTACGTTTGCGTAAACGTCAAGTTCGGTCGGTCATGGCGTTGTACCTAGCCGGGCACCACCGCTGGCAACCTCCGTTCGCCCTGAGCTTGTCGAAGGGCTGTCCTGGATCTCGCCGGCTTCAAGAAAAATGGACGGTCCTTCGACAAGCTCAGCAAGAACGCATTTAGAGTCGGGCCACTTTCTAACCCGCCAGGTCCATCATCCGCACAGCCGCTCGACTTCGGCGCCCACAGTTCTCTTCGCCGCCTTCGCGCCCGGTTCCACGAGATAGTAGCTCGTGCCCGCCAAGCTGGCGCGCGAGTCGCAAAGGGCCGCGCAGCCCTCGGGCACGCGACCATCGATGCGCAGCTCGTCGCCGTCGAAGGCGGCCTGGACCTCGCACTCCTCGGCTTCGTCGAAGCGAATGGTGAACCCGTCGCCGTCCTTGCGTGCCTCGCCCCGGCCTTCGCAGGAGCTACCGGGGCCGAAGCTGGCGAGACTGCCGATGCGGTAGCGATCGTCGCCCGCGCGCACCGCGCAGAATTTGTCGGTGCCCAGATCGCTGCGCCGCTCGAAGCGGCCCTCCAGCTCGATGCTGCCGGGATTGGGGATCACGCCGCGGGCGATTGCACTTTGCTCCAGCGCCGCCCCCGCCCCCGTCGGATCGGGCGGGGTGTCTGCCGTCTCCGCCTCGCCACCGCATGCTGCAAGGCCCAGCAGGAGGAGAAGCGCTATCCGCTTCACAGACGCTCCAGCGTCCCGTCCGGCTTCACGCGGCGATAGAAGCAGCTGCGCGCGCCGGTATGGCATGTCGGGCCGGCGGGCCGCGCGATCACCTGGACCGCGTCCTGATCGCAATCGATCAGCACATCCTCGACTTTCAGCACGTTCCCGCTGCTCTCACCCTTTTTCCAGAGCTTCAGGCGGCTGCGCGAGAAGAACCAGGTTTCGCCGGTCTCCAGCGTCAGGTTGAGCGCCTTGCGGTTCATATGGCCGACCATCAGAATGGTGCCATCGACGGCATCGGTCACCACAGCTGTGAGCAGCCCGTCAGGTCCGAACTTGGGATCGAGCACCAGCCCGGTTTCGCGCGCATTGTCCATGGGTCGAGAGCTAGCGGCGCGATGGCCACGCATCAACTGCGGAGGTGCCTCCACACTTAAAAGGGATTGAGCCGCAAATTCGTCGAAGCCGCCTGTCGGCAATCACTGCAAGTGCGGCGAACTATCGGCCGCAAACACTAGGCTTCGTGGACAAAGCTTGACCTGAGACTGAGCGCTTGATTCAAGGCTAC
>JBELIU010000181.1:0-4905 GCA_042090735.1 Novosphingopyxis sp.
CGGCAACGCCGTCATCGACGCGAACATTCTCGCTACCATCCTCATCGCCCGTCACAAACGGCGCCTGGCGCTTGCCTGCCGACGGCGGATCGTAGCGCGTCAGTCGTCCGATCGAGGGGAGGAAACCGCGATAGGGGTCTTCCGCATAGACGCGGCTTTCCATCGCCCAGCCATCCATCGGGATCTCGTCCTGCGTGAACGGCAGGCTTTCGCCCGCGGCCACGCGGATCATCTGTTCGACCAGATCGACATGGGTGATATATTCGGTCACCGGATGCTCGACCTGCAGCCGAGTGTTCATTTCGAGGAAGTAGAAACCTTCACCCGTGGTGTCCGCGCCCGAGACGATCAGCTCCACCGTTCCTGCGCTGTAGTAGCCCACCGCACGCGCGAGCGCGACGGCCTGTTCGCCCATCTTCTTGCGCATTTCGGGCGAGACGAATGGCGACGGCGCTTCTTCCACCACCTTCTGGTGGCGGCGCTGGATCGAGCATTCGCGCTCGTGCAGATAGACGATGTTGCCCTGCTGATCGCCGAGCACCTGAATTTCGATATGGCGCGGCTGCTCGATGAACTTCTCGATAAACACGCGGTCGTCGCCGAACGATGCAAGCCCTTCGCGCTTGGTCGCTTCGAAGCCCTCGCGCACGTCGGTGTCGTTCCAGGCAAGACGCATGCCCTTTCCGCCGCCGCCCGCGCTCGCCTTCATCATCACCGGGTAGCCGATGTCATTGGCCCATTTCAGCGCGTCTTCGGTGGTGTCGGTCGCGCCTTCGGAACCGGGCACGGTATTCACCCCGGCTTCGCGCGCGAGCTTTTTGGATTCGATCTTGTCGCCCATTGCGGCAATGGCATTGGCGGGCGGGCCGATGAAGGCGATGTCAGCCTCGGCGCAGGCTTTTGCGAAACTCTCGCGTTCGGACAGGAAGCCGTAACCCGGATGGATCGCATCCGCGCCGGTGTCCTTGGCGGCCTGGATGATCTTATCGGCCAGCAAATAGGATTCGGCAGCGGGCGGTGGTCCAAGATGTACCGCCTCATCCGCTAGCTCGACATGCGGGGAGCGCGCATCCGCGTCCGAATAGACCGCGACGGTGGCGATGCCCATTTTCTTGGCGGTCCGGATGACGCGGCAGGCAATCTCGCCTCGATTGGCGATCAGGATTTTCTTGAACAAGCTATTCCTCCGGGACCTGGTTCGGTTGGCCCGACACTTGATTGGTCAGCAAGTCGCGCAGTTGGTGCGTGCGGGCCGTCGTCATGTCGGTAAAACAACTATTGGCGAGAGTGGGTTGAAGCGATCCGCCTCGCGCATCGTAGCTTACAAGGCGGCAATGGTTATCACGAAACTTGAGCCAAGCGCGCGGCCCATCAAGCAAAGTCGGCCAAAACCCTGGCTGAGCATCATCATATTCAAACGCATCGTCTTGTTCTTTCGCCCAAGAGCGAGCGTCTTGCCACGCGGAATTCATGTCCGCGTCGGCACGCTCAAATTCGCTCATCGAACAGATGTTCATGGCCGCCTGCGTAAGCGGCTCATCACAATCCGCCTGCTGCGCGGGCACTGGGTCCGTCATCAACAGCAGGAAGGACAGGATCACTCCGCCGCCTCCATCGCGACGTCACCACACGCCCGCTGCGCCCGCATCGGTTCTTCGCTCGTCATCGCTTTCAGGCCCAGCTTGGCAAGCATCGCGGCGTCGGCATCGTCGCCTGCATTGGCGGCTGTGAGCAGCTTGTCACCGGTGAAGATTGAGTTCGCGCCCGCCGTAAAACACAGCGCCTGAGTCGCCTCGCTCATGCTCTCGCGGCCTGCGCTGAGGCGCACCATGCTGCGCGGCATGGTGATGCGCGCCACCGCGATAGTGCGCACGAATTCGATGTCGTCGATCTTGGCCAGCGGCGTATCGGCCAGCATATCGCCGAGCACGGTGCCCTTCACCGGCACCAGCGCGTTCACCGGCACGCTTTCCGGGTGCCGCTCCAGCGTCGCCAGCGTGTGGAGAAAGCCCACGCGGTCGGCGCGGGTCTCGCCCATCCCGACGATACCGCCCGAGCAGACGTTGATGCCGGCCCCGCGCACATGGTCCAGCGTCTCGAGCCGCTCGCCCATCGAGCGGGTGGAGATCGCCGTCTCATAATATTCCGGGCTGCTGTCGATATTGTGGTTGTAATAATCGAGCCCCGCCTCGGCGAGCATGCCCGCCTGTTTGGGCGTCAGCATGCCAAGCGTCATGCAGGTCTCCATGCCCATGCCCCGCACACCCTTCACGATCTCGACGATCTTGGGCATGTCGCGGTCCTTGGGGTTGCGCCAGGCCGCGCCCATGCAGAACCGCTGCGAGCCTTGGTCCTTCGCCTGCGCCGCGCGCTGGAGGACCGATTGTACCTCCATCAGCTTGGTGGCTTTGACGCCGCTGTCGGCATGGACGGACTGGCTGCAGTAGCCGCAATCTTCCGGGCAGCCGCCGGTCTTGATCGACAGCAGGGTGCACAACTGCACCTCGCCCGGTGCATGATTTTCCCTGTGAATGGTGGCGGCTTGATACAGCAGCTCGGTGAACGGCAGGTCGAAAAGCGCGGCGATCTCGTCGCGAGTCCAGTCGGTGCGAATATCGGTCATGGGAATGCGATAGCGAAGCCTTTGCCTTCCGAAAACCCCTCTGGAAGGGGGTTTCGCATCGCATTTTTCTCGGTCGCAGCGCGGGCGCAGTCCTCCAAAGGGGGGGCGCGCGAGCATATACGTGTCGCGCGGCCCCGCCAGATGCGATGGCGCCTCAGCTTTTTCTGGACTTGGCGGTGGCCACCAGTCCGTTGAGCCAGTTCTGGTGCCCGTCGATCATCTCGTTGGGCTTCGACGTTGCGAGTTCCTTCGCGGGATTGCCGTTCTGGGTTTCCTGCGTCAGGATCCGCACGCGGTCCGCGTCGAGATTTTCGATCAACCAGGCGTGGTGCACTTCAAGCCGATCGCCGCCTTCGCCGGATTCGCCGTACCAAGCGATCCGCGCTGGCTCTCCTTGATGGGCCTCGACGCATTCCACCACTTTGCATTCGACCGGGAAACCGAAGGTCTTGAAGTGAAAGCTGTCGCCCAGCTGCAGTTCGGGCCCGCCGCCCTCATGAATGCGCACGTCCGCGGCGTTGTCGTAATATCCCGGCCATTCGCGGGGCTGGCTGAGCAGCGGCCAGATGTCGGCGACCGAGAGGCCGGCGACGATCATCTCGTTCGAGGCGAAATTATCGACGAAGCCGGGCACGAAGCCCTCCGGCCATTGAATAGCGTACATGGAACAGGTCTCCAGATGGGATGGCTGGCGCCCAAAAAATCGCGCCAGAATTCCGCCTTGGCGGTAATGATCCAACCCATGCCGTCTATGTATTGTTCCATACATTCCCTGACCCGCCTGTGCTGCGGGAGGAAACGCTATTCCGCAGCTTCCTCCAGCCGTGGCAGGTTGTGCCCGAGCAGCTGCAGGACCTCACCCGCGGCATCGACCAGGTTGGTGCCCGGCCCGAAAATCGCCTGGACGCCCTTCTCGCGCAGGAATTCATAGTCCTGCGCCGGAATGACACCACCCGCGATCACCTTGATGTCGGCACGGCCCGCCTCGCCCAGCTTCTCAATCAGCTCCGGGATCAGCGTCTTGTGGCCGGCGGCGAGCGAACTTGCCCCCACGACATCCACATCTTTTTCCACGGCCCATTCCGCCGCCTCGCCGGGGGTCTGGAACAATGGACCGCTGACAATCTCGAAACCCAGATCGGCGAAAGCGGACGCGACCAGATTGGCGCCGCGATCATGGCCGTCCTGCCCCATCTTGGCGACCATCATGCGCGGCTTGCGCCCGAGACGCCGCTCGACCGCATCGACACCTTCTCCTGCACGGGTCCAGCGTGGATCGCCCTCATATGCGCCGCCATAGATGCCGCTGACGGGCTTCGGCACGGTGTCGAACCGCCCGAACACATCTTCCATCGCGGAGGACATTTCGCCCAGCGTACAGCGCGCGCGCGCCGCCGCGACGCACAGAGCGAGCAAATTGGCATCGCCCTTCGCTCCTGCGCGCAGATTGGCCAGCGCCTCGGTGGCCACGGCATCGTCGCGCTGCTGCTTCGTTTCCTCGATCCGCCTGATCTGGTCGCGCCGTACCCGGGCGTTGTCGATATCGAGGATCTCCATCTCCTCCTCTTCGGGGAGACGGTATTTGTTGACACCGACGATCACCTGCTCGCCGCGATCGACCGCCGCCGCCTTGGCCGCTGCCGCCTCTTCGATATGGCGCTTGGGCAATCCCTCGGCCACCGCCTTGGTCATGCCGCCTGCCGCTTCCACCTCTTCGATCAGTTCCTTGGCCTTGTCGACCAGCGCCTTGGTCAGGCTTTCGACATAATAGCTGCCACCCAGCGGATCGGCGACATCGGTGATGCCGGATTCCTCCTGCAGGATAAGCTGCGTGTTGCGCGCGATGCGGGCCGAACGATCGGTCGGCAGCGCCACGGCTTCATCGAAGCTATTGGTGTGCAGGCTCTGCGTGCCGCCCAGGGTGGCGGCCATTGCCTCGATCGTGGTGCGCACGACATTGTTGTACGGGTCCTGCTCGGTCAGCGAAACACCGCTAGTCTGGCAGTGCGTGCGCAGCATCTTCGACTTCGGATTTTCTGCGCCGAAATCATCCATGATGTCGTGCCATAAGGTCCGTGCGGCACGCAGCTTGGCGACTTCCATGAAGAAGTTCATGCCGATGCCGAAGAAGAAGCTGAGACGCGGGGCGAAGCTGTCCACCGGCAGGCCCTTGTCCATCGCCGCGCGGACATATTCCATGCCGTCGGCCAGCGTGTAGGCCAGCTCCTGCACCGCCGTCGCTCCGGCTTCGTGCATGTGATATCCCGAAATGGAGATCGAGT
>JBELIU010000181.1:4915-5958 GCA_042090735.1 Novosphingopyxis sp.
ATCTTGGTGCTGGTATATGCGATGATATCCGAAACGATCCGCATGCTCGGTTCAGGAGGATAGATATAGGTGTTGCGGACCATGAACTCCTTCAGGATGTCGTTCTGGATGGTCCCGGACAGCAGTTTCTGGTCGACGCCCTGCTCCTCGGCCGCGACGATGTAGAACGCGAGCACCGGCAGCACCGCGCCGTTCATCGTCATCGACACCGACATCTGGTCGAGCGGGATCTGATCGAACAGGATCTTCATGTCCGCCAGCGTGTCGATGGCCACGCCAGCCTTGCCGACGTCTCCGGTCACGCGCGGATGATCGCTGTCATAGCCGCGGTGGGTTGCAAGGTCGAACGCGACCGAAAGTCCCTTCTGTCCCGCGGCAAGGTTGCGGCGATAGAAGGCGTTGGATTCTTCAGCGGTGGAAAAGCCCGCATATTGCCGGATCGTCCAAGGGCGCCCGGTGTACATCGAGGCATAGGGCCCGCGGGTGAACGGTTCGAAGCCGGGCAGACCGGGGTCGATCGCGTCTTCGCTGGTGTAGAGCGGCTTCACCACGATGCCTTCGGGCGTCTCGCGCGTCAGATCGCGGCCCTTCACCTCTTTGGAAGCCTGCTCCTGCCAGTCGTCATAGGTCGGTTTGTCGGTCATGTTGTTACCCTATCCGCTCGTCCTGAGCTTGTCGAAGCTCGCTCCTGTTTCATGGAAGCGGTTAGGACAGAAAGCAGGGCTTCTACAAGCTCAGGACGAAGGGACAGACAAATGCGAATCGTGCCTTGCAGCCTCGATCCTCAGTGATCGCCCTTGGGCGTTTCCATGATTTCGGTGAGCTGGCCCATCATGTCCTTGGGGTGCAGGAAAAAGATCGGCGTGCCGTGCGCGCCGATGCGCGTGGGGCCGAGGATGCGCTTGCCCTTCCCCTCGAAATGCGCGCGCGCGGCTTCGATGTCCTCCACCTCGAAACAGACATGATGCTGGCCGCCGAGCGGATTTTTCGCTAGGAAGCCGTTGATGGGTGAGGCATCGTCATAAGGCTCGATCAGCTCGATC
>JBELIU010000182.1:0-5924 GCA_042090735.1 Novosphingopyxis sp.
TCTCTGCACCCTGGTGGTCAACCAGCGTGAGGCCGACGTGCTGAATGGGATTGTGCAGACTTATGCGAAAGAAGCGATCTTTTATCGATCGGAGCGCCCATCGATTTTGCCCGAATTCGAGAGAAGCGAGCACCTGAGATTCGCTGATGATCGAAATTTTGCGGACCGGCTTTGCTATCTTGTTCCTGGCGTCAGAGACGAAGCTACACCTGACTGGTTTCACAGCTTCATGGATGCACGTTAAGTGGGGCAGCTATTCGTGCGCGACCACTTTCGCGGCCCCACTTAATTATGTGCTGTGGCAACATAGAGTCGTACGCGGAACTTCGATTTTTTTAAGCAACCGGCCAGCAGGTTTGCTCAATAGCAGTATTTTCGAGAGACCGCACTTTCCGGCGCAGCTTCGCTCCTGTGCAGGCAATAGCCTATTGCGCCTCTTCGGCGCTGTTGGCCATAATCAGGGTGGGCCGCTGCATGCGCTGGGGCGAAAAACCCTTGCGGAGTGTGAAGATTTTGCAATTGAAGCTCACTCAACCACAGCTTAGCATCGACTGATGAAATTTTCTATCTCGCTCTTTGTGATTTCAATTCTGAGTGCATGCACTCTTCTTGATTCCAAGCCAGAGGTAAAAAGATGCGAACAGCAGATACGTTCGAAACTTGAAAATCCTGAAAGCTACAAGAGGACTGAGCAAGCCTCTCTTAGTCTAGGCGAAAGATGGCAGGTGGGAGTTGCGTTTAGTTATATAACCGGAAACGGCACCCGCGTTGAAGATGGCTGGCAAACTTGCGACTTCCCTATCGTGAATGGCAAGCCGGACACGAGCAAGTTTTTGAGCCTAGAGAGCTCACTCGACACGAAGCCGGATTAATATAGGAAAACGGTTCACCGCGTCGGGTAGTTCGGGGCTTCGCGCGTGATCGCGACGTCGTGGACGTGGCTTTCCTGCAGGCCGGCGTTGGTGATGCGCACCATCTGCGCGCTCCGCAGATCCTCGATCGTGCGGCTGCCGGTGTAGCCCATCGCCGCCTTCACGCCGCCGACGAGCTGGTGGACCACATCGCGCGCGGAGCCCTTGTACGGCACCTGACCCTCGATGCCTTCGGGCACCAGCTTCATCTGGTCCTTGATGTCCTGCTGGAAATAGCGGTCGGCCGATCCGCGCGCCATCGCGCCGACCGAGCCCATGCCGCGATAGCTCTTGTAGCTGCGGCCCTGATACAGGAACGTCTCGCCCGGCGCTTCCTCGGTGCCAGCGAGCAGCGAGCCGACCATGACGCAGGATGCGCCCGCGGCCAGCGCCTTGGCAACGTCTCCGGATGTGCGCAGGCCGCCGTCGGCGATGATCGGCACGCCATGCTTGTGCGCCTCTTCGGCGGACTGCATGACGGCGGTGAGCTGCGGCACGCCGACGCCCGCGACCACGCGGGTGGTGCAAATGGAGCCGGGGCCGATGCCCACCTTCACGCCGTCCGCGCCCGCATCGATCAGCGCGCGGGTGGCCTCTCCGGTCGCCACATTGCCCGCGATCAGCTGGACCTCGTTCGACATCTTCTTGATGGCGGCCACCGCCTCGCCCACCATCTTCGAATGCCCGTGCGCGGTATCGACGATCACTACGTCGCAGCCGGCATCGACCAGCGCGCGGGTGCGCTCCAGCCCCTTGTCGCCCACGGTGGTGGCCGCGGCAACGCGCAGGCGTCCGCCGGAATCCTTGGTGGCTTCGGGGTTCATCACCGCCTTTTCGATGTCCTTCACCGTGATCAGGCCGACGCAGCGATACTCGTCGTCGACCACCAGCAGCTTTTCGATGCGGCGCTGGTGCAGCTGGCGGCGGGCCTCGGCCTGCGTCACGCCCGCGGGGACCACGGCGAGGTTCTCGCTGGTCATCAGCTCGGCCACGCGCTGCTGCGGATTTTCGGCGAAGCGCACGTCGCGGTTGGTCAGGATACCGGCTAGCTTGCCGTCCTTTTCCACCACCGGGATGCCGGAGATGCGGTTTTCCGCCATGATCGCCTGCGCCTGCGCCAGCGAAGCGGCCGGGTGGATGGTGATGGGGTTCACCACCATGCCGCTTTCGAAGCGCTTCACCTGCCGCACGGCGGCGCATTGTTCCTCGATCGAAAGATTGCGGTGCAGCACGCCCATGCCGCCCATCTGCGCCATGACGATGGCCATGTTCGCCTCCGTCACCGTGTCCATCGCGGCGCTGAGCACCGGGATGTTGAGCTCGATGCTCTTGGTGATCTTGGTACGGGTATCGGCCTGGCTGGGCACGAGATCGGAGGCGGCGGGCTGCAGCAGCACGTCGTCGAATGTGAGGCCGAGGGGGATGTTGGTCATGGGAGAAGCTGCCTGCCGGAACGAGTCGTGGCAGCCCATGTAACGGCGGGGTGCGGCGTTAGGAAGGGGGGTGGCGTTCGTCGGGAGCTAGCGCGGCCCCGGATAGCTGCTCTCATCGGCGAAATATTTCGCCAGCGCGACGTGCAGATCGGCGTCCTCCGCAGCGCCCGACAGGTCGGTGTCGTCCGTCAGCTGATCGTCGGGCGAGTGATAAGCGCTGCCCAGAAACGCCTCCAGCCGCGTGCTGTCCGAAAAGGCGCCGTTGGCCATCACCGTGGGCACGCCCTTTTGCAGCAGCATCCAGCCGTCCTGCCGCCTGATATAGGCGTTGGCGTCGTCGTCCGCGTCCACCTGCCGCCCGACGGCGCGCGCCACCTTGCCGACATCCGCGGCTATCGGGGTGCGACCGCGGCCGATGATCGCCACCGGCTCGCCCGCCGGGGCCACCGCCACGGTATCGAGATTGAACGCGGCAACGATGTGGTCGAGCGGCAGCGGTGGGTGCTCGGCAAAGGCTTTCGCGCCCAGCAGGCCGATCTCCTCGCCGGTGGTGGCCACGAAATACACGTCGCGGTCCAGCGGGGCGGATTTGGCGAGCCGGTCCGCCACCTCGATGAGCACGGCGATGCCGCTCGCATTGTCGACCGCACCGTTGCAGATGCGGTGCGGCGCGCTCTCCGGGCGGCAGATGCCCAGATGATCCCAGTGCCCCAGCAGCATGACCGCCCCCGCCTTGGGATCGCGGCCAGGCAGTTTGCCGATGACGTTGTAGCTGGACAGCAGCTCGTTCTGGCTGCGCGCGGCAAGATCGGCGGTCAGCGCGAGCGGCTCGACAAGCTCGGGATTCTCCTGCGCGCGCAGCCGCGCCTCGACCAGCGTATCTCCGCTGGCCGCGAACAGCTTACGCGCGGCTTCGTCACCGATACCGCCATAGAAGCGCGGCGCGCGCGCATCGTCTTCGGCCAGCTCGCTCGCCTTGCGGAACCATGTACCGCGCAAAGAAGAGACGCGGTCGTTCTCGTCGAAAATCAGGAGCACGCCCTCTGCGCCCGCCTTGGCGAGCGTGGCCGCGCGTTCGGCGAGCGTGCGTTTCTCTCCGCTCGCATGATCCGCCAGCATCAACGCGATGCGGCCGGTGAGGTCGGGCGGTGGTGCGCCCTCGGCAATGCCATATCCGGTGAAGACCAGCCGTGCGCCGCTCAGCTTGTCGACATCCGCCCGGCCCGACAGCAGGACGGAGCGATCGGCAATCGGCACCGGCTTGCCGTCCAATGCGAAGAACTGCGCGTTGCCGGACAGCGGGCGCCGCGTGACCATGCTGACGGGCTGATACCAGCTCGGCGGGGTATCGGCTTCCTGCGCACCCGGTTGCAGACCGGCGGCATTCCACTGCGTCGCGATATAATGCACCGTCTTGCGCCCGCCCTCGCTATCGGGCGCGCGGCCGCCATAATCGTCGCTGGCAAGCACCGCGACATGGCTGCGCAGTTCCGCGGCCGTGATCGGCGCGGACGCAGCGGTCGTCTCCGCATAAATCGGAGTGGCAATCGCCAGACAGAGGAGAGGCAGAACGCGCCTGATCATGGTTTATGGCTGCGCCCCCGCGCGCTTCAGCAACTTCTTGGCCTCGATTACATGCAGATCCTCGATCATTTCGCCCCGGAAACGCACGGCGCCGCCATCGGCTGCCTCGATCAAGGCACGGGCGCGGTCCAGTTCCGCCTCATCGGGCGCGAACAGCCGGTTCGCAGCCTCCACCTGGGCAGGGTGGATCAGCGTCTTGCCGGTAAAGCCGTAGGCGCGGCCCTGCCGGCATTGTCGCTCCAGAAGCTCGGCATCCTCCAGCACATTGCACACACCATCGAACACCGGCTTGCGCGCCGCCGCGCCCGCCAGCACGATCTGTTGTAGCGAGAGCTCCAGCCCCTCCCGGTTCGGCCCCGCCTTCACACCCAGATCGAGCGCCAGATCATTGGTGCCCGCCAGCATCGCGGCCACCTGCTCCATCGCCGCAATCTCGCGCGCGGCATAGACCGCCGCCGCCGTCTCGATCATCGGGATCAGAGGCACGGCCACCCGCCCGTTCAGCGCATCGATTGCCGCGCTCTCATTCACCTTGGGCAGCACGACATAGTCGACCGGCAGGCCGTCCAGCAGATCCAGATCGCCATTATGCCATTCGGTATCGGCAGCATTGATGCGCAGGCCAATCAGTTTCCCGCCGCCGAAGCCGCCGCGGATCGCCTCGGCCGCCACGCCCCGCGCATCGCGCTTGGCATCCGGCGCCACGGCGTCCTCCAGATCGACCACGATCATGTCCGCCGCCAGCCCGGCGGCCTTGGCCAGCGCGCCCTCACGCCTGCCCGGTACGAACAGCGCCGAACGTACATGGACAAGATCCGGCTTCACTACAGCGGTCATCGAACGGGCGTCCTTCGTCGAATTATCCTTCCCCTTCCCCCTCCAATGGCGCAAAATCATTGCCATCGCAAAGGGAGGTTTGGTTCGTGATCTATCTCGTCGGCGCTATTGCGCTTCTGGTTCTCGTCTACGGTCTGATGGGCGTTAAGATCGTCCATCAGGGCTTTCATTATACGATCGAGCATTTCGGCCGCTACACCACCACCGCCACCCCCGGCCTCGTCTTCGTGCCGCCTTTTTTCTACGGCGTGGGGCGCAAGGTGAACATGATGGAACAGGTGCTCGACATTCCGGGCCAGGAGATCATCACCAAGGACAACGCCATGATCCAGTGCGACGGCGTGGTTTTCTTCCAGGTGCTCGATGCCCCCAAGGCGGCTTATGAAGTGCACGATCTTTACAATGCGATCCTGAACCTCACGACAACCAATCTGCGTACGGTGATGGGCTCGATGGATCTCGACGAGACGCTATCCAAGCGTGACGAGATCAACGCCCGCCTGCTGCATGTCGTAGATGATGCGACCACCCCGTGGGGCGTCAAGATCACCCGCGTGGAGATCAAGGACATCCGCCCGCCCGGCGATATCGTGGAGGCGATGGCCCGCCAGATGAAGGCGGAGCGGATCAAGCGCGCGCAGATTCTGGATGCGGAAGGTGACCGCGCTTCGGCCATTCTGCGCGCCGAGGGTGACAAGCAGTCCAAGATCCTGGCCGCCGAAGGCCGCCGCGAGGCTGCCTATCGCGACTCCGAAGCGCGCGAGCGTGAGGCAGAAGCCGAGGCGAAGGCGACGCAGGTGGTGTCCGAAGCGATCCGCGACGGCAATCCGCAGGCGCTCAACTATTTCGTGGCGCAGGATTATGTCAAAGCCATTGGCGGGTTCGCCACGTCGCCCAACGCCAAGACCATCCTCTTCCCGGTGGAGGCAACCCAGCTGATCGGTTCGATCGGCGGTATCGGCGAACTGGCGCGCGAGGCGCTGGGGGGCCATGCCGACGCGGCGAGCGCCAAGCAGCAACCCTCCAAGATCGTTGCCAGCCCGTTCGCCGCGGAACGCACCCGCGACGGAGAAGGGCTGAACACCGCCGACGAGACACGCGGAAACTGAGCCGATGGACGATATCGATCCCTATCTGCTGTGGATGATCGGCGGCGTCC
>JBELIU010000183.1:0-5902 GCA_042090735.1 Novosphingopyxis sp.
GCCTTGCTGGCGCCGGTGGTGCTGCTCGTCTCGCTGTGGATCGGCAAGCCGGGCGATGAAGGCGAGACGTCCAGCAAAAGGCTGTCGCTGCGAGGGCTCATGCCGCCATGGTTCGTCACCGGATTCGTGCTGGCGGTCGCGATGAACAGCGCCCTGCCCCTTCCCGAGATCGCTTCGACTGGAGCAGAAACGGCGGCGAAAGTGCTGCTCGTGCTCGCCGTGACCGCAACCGCGCTTCGTTCCCGGACCGATCTGATCGCACGCCTTGGCTGGCGGGCGTTCATCCCGGTACTGGGCGCAACGCTCGCCAGCTTCGTCTCGGCCTTGCTGTTCGTCGTCCTGCTGGTGGACTGACCGGTCTCGGCGACGTCCCCGTCCGCAGAGCGGGACTGGAGAGCGAGCTGGGGCGCGACCCCGCCCTTCTCTCGATCCTCACGCCATGCGGCGGCCGAGTTCCTTATTGATCCCGAGCGCGATCAATGTCGCAATTGCACCGGACAGCAGATAGGCGCCGGCCGCGATCAGGCCGAAGCGGCTGGCAATCACCAGGGCGACCAAAGGTGCGAAGCCTGCGCCAACCAGCCAGGCAAGGTCCGACGTGAGTGCCGATGCGGTGTAGCGCCGCGCGGTGGCGAAATTGGATGCCACCGTGCCGGACGATTGGCCGAAGGCAATACCCAGCAAGGCAAAGCCCAGGATCATGAAGATGAACTCGCCGACATTGCCGCCATCCAGTAGCTGCGGTGCAAATCCGCTGAATACAGCGATACCGGCCGCCGAAATGCCGAGGACGTAGCGCCTGCCATAACGATCCGCCGCGAGGCCGGAGAGAACGATCGCGCCCAGTCCGACGAAGCCGCCGACCATCTCGATCAAGAGAAACTGCGCGGGCTTTTCCGGCGTGAACAGCGCCACCCAGGATAGCGGAAACACGGTGACCATATGGAACAGCGCGAAGCTTGCCAGCGGCGCGAATGCTCCGATCACGATGCTCCGCCAGTCGCTACGCAGCGTGTCGGCGACGCGCGAGGGCTGCAGATCCTTGCTCTCGAAGAGCGCTGTGTAATCGGGCGTCGAGACCATGCGCAGCCGCGCAAACAGAGCCACCACGTTGATCGCGAACGCGACGAAGAAGGGGTATCGCCAGCCGAAGCTCAGGAAATCCTCGGTCGAAAGCGAAACAAGGAAGAAGGCGAACAGGCCGCTCGCCACGATCAGACCGAGCGGCGCGCCGAGCTGCGGGATCATGGCGTACCAGCCGCGCTTGTTCTCCGGCGCGTTGAGCGCCAGCAGCGAGGCGAGGCCGTCCCACGCGCCGCCCAGCGCGACGCCCTGCCCGATCCGGAAGATCGCCAACAGCACGGCTGCCCATAGCCCGATCGTTTCATAACCCGGCAGGAAGCCGATTGCGACGGTGGACCCGCCCAACAGGAACAGCGCGATCGTCAATTTGGTGCCACGCCCCAGCGTTTCGTCGACGCGCAGGAAGATCAGCGATCCGAGCGGCCGAGCCACGAACGCCAGCGCGAAGATGATGAAACTGTACAAGGTGCCCGTCAGCGGATCGACGAACGGGAATACGAGGGAGGGAAACACCAGGACCGACGCGATGGCATAAACGAAGAAGTCGAAGAATTCCGACGTTCTGCCGATGATTACGCCGATCGCGATCTCGCTGGGCGCGATCTGGCTGTGGCGCGTGTTGATGGCGCGGGCATCACGCTCTGCGCTTTGGGAAGCGTTGAGCGGGCGATCGTGCGCGGCGGTCAGGCCGGTCTCGGCTGTCATGGTCTTGTTGTCCCGCGAAGAAGAGAATCCATCGGTCTAACCGCTTTATGCCCTAACCCAAAAGCTTTTGGGATTGGACAAAATGTCCAATGTGGCACCGCAGCACGATTTGCTAGATGAAGCGCCATGGCAAGACTTTCCACACCCGCGCGCTCTGCTGGCGCCATGCTTCGTATCGTTCCTGTGATCGGCCTGGCTGCGCTGTTGTCCGGGTGCGACATGGTGGTGCTCAATCCCATGGGCGATGTGGCGGTACAGCAGCGCAATCTGCTGGTATTCGCTCTGGCGCTCATGCTGCTCATCGTGATCCCGGTGATTGCACTGGTAGGCATATTTGCCTGGAAATACCGGGCCGATAACAAGAAGGCTCGGTACGATCCGGATTGGGACCACTCGACCAAGCTGGAGCTGGTCATCTGGTCCGCACCGCTGCTGATCGTCATCTGCCTTGGCGCGGCCACCTGGACCGGCACGCATCTTCTGGACCCCTATCGGCCGATCGAGCGCATTTCCAAGGGGGAGCCGGTGCCCGCGAACGTGAAGCCGCTGGAGGTGCAGGTGGTCTCGCTCAACTGGAAATGGCTGTTTATCTATCCGGAATACGGATTTGCCACCGTGAACGAACTGGCCGCGCCGGTGGACCGTCCGATCAAGTTTCGTCTCACCTCATCCTCCGTGATGAACGCCTTTTACGTGCCAACGCTCGTCGGCATGATCTACACCATGCCGTCCATGGAGACGCAGCTGCATGCGGTGATCAACGAGCCCGGCGATTATGCGGGCTTCTCCAGCAATTACAGTGGGGCCGGCTTTTCCGGCATGCGCTTTCGCTTCCACGGGCTGGAGCCGGCCAAGTTCGATCAATGGGTGGCGATGAACCGGGCCGATGGCGATGCGCTGACGCGCGCCAGCTATCTGCAACTCGCAAAGCCTACGGAGAACGTGCCGGTGATGCGTTATGGCCGCGTCGCGCCGGACCTGTTCCGTCTGATCGTCAATCATTGCGTTGAACCGGGCGCGGTTTGCATGAGCGACATGATGAAGATGGACATGGCCGATCCGTCCACCGTCGACGATGCCCCCGGCATGGCCATGCCCCAAGGCCGCGAACCGCAAAGCCCGCTCAACGGTGCCGACGCGGGCGAAGGGCCGCCGAAATCCCCGGCCGATGTGGACCAGCGCAGCCGCGCGGCCCCCGGCGCGCTCGATATTCCCTCCCAGCGGAACAAGTAATATGGCTCAGCCCGAAATTCTCTCCCCCCTGAATGTCAGCCCGATTTTCGGTCGCTTCACACTGGAATCATTGCCGCTGCACGAACCGATCGTGGTCGTCACGTTCCTGGTGGTCGCCCTGGCAGGCGGCGCGCTGCTTGCAGCGCTGACTTATTACAAGGTCTGGGGCTATCTGTGGAAGGAGTGGTTCACCACGGTGGATCATAAGAAAATCGGTATCATGTACATGGTGCTCGGCGTCATCATGCTGCTGCGCGGCTTTGCCGACGCGATCATGATGCGCCTGCAGCAGGCAATGGCGTTCGGCGGGTCCGAGGGTTATCTGAACGCGCACCATTACGACCAGATCTTTACGGCGCATGGCGTGATCATGATCTTCTTCGTGGCGATGCCGATCGTCACGGGATTCATGAACTACGTCGTGCCGCTGCAGATCGGCGCGCGCGACGTGTCCTTCCCCTTCCTCAACAATTTCAGCTTCTGGATGACCGCCGCGGGCGCAGTAGTCATCATGATGAGCCTGTTCGTGGGTGAATTCGCGCAAACCGGCTGGCTCGCCATGCCGCCCCTGTCCGGCATCGCCTTCAGCCCGGGCGTGGGCGTCGACTATTACATATGGGCTCTGCAGATAGCGGGCGTCGGCACGCTTCTATCCGGCGTGAACCTGATCGCGACCATCGTGAAGATGCGCGCGCCGGGCATGCGCTTCATGAAGATGCCGATCTTCTGCTGGACGGCGCTGTGCACCAACATCCTGATCGTGGCCGCCTTCCCGGTGCTGACCGCCGTTCTCGCGCTGCTCAGCCTGGATCGCTACATCGGCACCGCTTTCTTCACCAACACCCTTGGCGGCAACCCGATGATGTATGTGAACCTCATCTGGATCTGGGGGCATCCGGAGGTTTACATCCTGATCCTGCCGATGTTCGGCGTGTTCAGCGAAGTGGTCTCCACCTTCTCCGGCAAGCGGCTCTTCGGTTATACCTCGATGGTCTACGCCACCCTGGTGATCACCATTCTGGCTTATCTGGTTTGGCTGCACCACTTCTTCACCATGGGTAGCGGCGCCAGCGTCAACAGCTTCTTCGGCATCACCACCATGATCATATCGATCCCGACGGGTGCCAAGATCTTCAACTGGCTGTTCACCATGTATCGTGGCCGCGTGCGGTTCGAGTTGCCGATGATGTGGGCGATCGCCTTTATGATCACCTTTACGCTTGGCGGCATGACGGGCGTGCTCCTCGCCGTGCCCCCGGCCGACTTCGTCCTGCACAACTCGCTGTTCCTGGTGGCGCATTTCCATAATGTGATCATCGGCGGCGTGCTGTTCGGGGCGTTTGCGGGCATCAACTACTGGTGGCCCAAGGCCTTCGGCTTCAAGCTGGATGTGATCTGGGGCAAGCGCAGCTTCTGGCTGTGGGTAACGGGTTTCTACTTCGCGTTCATGCCGCTTTATGTGCTCGGCCTGATGGGCGTCACCCGCCGCCTTCGCACCTTCGACGATCCGAGCCTGCAGATCTGGTTCCTGATCGCCGGCTTCGGTGCCTTCCTGATCGCGCTGGGCATCGCAGCCATGCTGATGCAGTTCTACGTCAGTATCCGCGATCGCAAGCAGCTGGTCGATGTCACCGGTGATCCGTGGGACGGGCGAACGCTGGAATGGGCCACCTCCTCGCCGCCGCCGGATTACAATTTCGCGTTCACGCCTGTGGTGCATGACAGCGATGCTTGGTGGGATATGAAGGCGCGCGGCTATCAGCGCCCGGAAAGCGGCTTCAGCGCCATCCACATGCCCGCGAATACCGCCGCTGGCATGATCCTGGCCGGGCTCAGCGTGGCTTTCGGTGTCGGCATGATCTGGTATGTCTGGTGGCTCGCGGGCCTCAGCTTCTTGGGGATTGTGGGCGTCTCGATCGCGCACACCTTCAACTACAAGCGGGATTTCTACATCCCGAAGGAAGAAGTCGTGTCGCAGGAAACGCACCGAACACAGCAGTTGGCGGGAGCGGCGGCATGACCAGCGTGACCAGCGATTATGATCGCGATACCTTCCATCTGCCGGAAGAGCCGCATCATCCGGAAGGTTCGAGCACCATGCTCGGCTTCTGGCTATACCTGATGAGCGATTGTCTGATCTTCGCCATGCTGTTTGCCACCTATGGCGTGCTGGGGACAAGCTATGCCGGCGGGCCGGGGCCGAAGGAGCTGTTCGAGCTGCCGCTCGTCGCTCTGAACACGGCGATGCTGCTCTTCTCCTCGATCACCTACGGCTTTGCCATGATCGCGATGACGGAGGGCAAGCGCGGCGCGATGCAGGGCTGGCTTGCCATCACCGGCTTGTTCGGTTTGGCCTTCCTCGGGATCGAGATCTACGAATTCACGCATCTCATCCTGGAAGGTGCGACGCCGCAGCGCAGCGCGTTTTTGTCCGGCTTCTTCATCCTGGTCGGCACGCACGGCCTGCACGTAACCTTCGGTATCATCTGGCTGGTGACGCTGATGGTGCAGGTACAGAAGAAAGGTCTGATCGCGGCCAATCAGCGCCGCCTGATGTGTCTCAGCCTGTTCTGGCATTTTCTCGACGTCATCTGGATCGGCGTCTTCACCTTTGTCTATCTGATGGGGATGCTGCGATGAGCACGCACGAAACCACCGACGGCGTACATGACCACCACGGGCTCGATCATGAGGAAGGCCACGGCACGCGCAAGGGCTATCTGACCGGCTTCGGCCTGTCTGTCGTCCTGACCGCGATCCCGTTCTGGCTGGTGATGACGCGCACGCTAACCACGCAGGCGACGGCCCTCATCATCCTCATCTTCGCGGCGGTGCAGATGGTGGTGCACATGGTCTACTTCCTGCATATGAACCGGCGGGC
>JBELIU010000184.1:0-5879 GCA_042090735.1 Novosphingopyxis sp.
ACCATTCCAGGTGACTTTACCGGACTGATCGATCTGGTCGAGACCGAGCGCCCGCTGGTCGCCGCGATCATGAGTGACGCGATGCGCCTTGTCCGTTACGCGCCGCCGGAACTGATCTATCAGCCGGCGGGGCGCCTGCCATCGGGGTTCGATAGCGACGTTCGCGATGTCCTCTACAAGCTGACCGGCGAACGCTGGACGGTTGAAGAGGGGGAGGGCGAGGCCCAACTCACCGCACGCGAGGCCGAAGAGAAACAGGCCGAGGAGGAGCGCGCCGCCTTGCTGGCGTCTCCACTGGTCAAGGCCGCGCTGGAAGCTTTTCCGGACGCGAGAATTTTGGAAGATGGAGCGGACGATGATCCGCAGCAACGGAGCGCAAGCGCATGAAAGACATGGAATCGATGATCAAGGCCGCCCAGGAAGCGGCGCAGAACATCCAGAAACAGATGGAAGAATCGCAAGGCAAGCTCGAGAATATCGAGGTTGAGGGCGTTGCCGGCGGCGGTCTCGTTAAGATCCGTGCCACGGCCAAGGGCTCGATCCGCAGTGTCGCCATCGACGACAGCCTGATGCAGCCGGGCGAAAAGCAGATGCTCGAAGACCTCGTCGCCGCTGCGATCAACGATGCGCGCGACAAGGCGGATGCCGCCGCGCAAAAGGAAATGGGCGATATGACCGCCGGCCTGCCGCTGCCCCCCGGCTTCAAGCTGCCATTCTGAGCCGCGGTTGAAGGGCAGCAGCTTGCCCACCATATGAATGGGGTAACGCCGCGTGGGAGTCCGCGGCGTATGGGAGTGTTTATGAGTCAGTCTTTGCCGCTGTTGCCGCTGCGCGACATCGTTGTTTTCCCCGGCATGATCGTTCCGCTGTTCGTCGGCCGCGACAAGTCCGTAGTCGCGCTCGAAAAGGCGATGGAAAAGGACAAGGAAATCGTCCTCATCGCGCAGCTCGATCCGTCGAAGGACGATCCTGGCGCGGACGATCTCTATGAAATGGGCGTCACCGCCACCATCATGCAGCTCCTGAAGCTGCCCGATGGCACCGTACGCGTACTTGTTGAGGGTAAGCAGCGCGCAACGCTCGAGAATATGGAAGAAACCGACGGCTACTGCGCCGTCGAGATCAGTTTTCCCGAAGAGCCCAGCGTGGAGGGCACGGAAATCGACGCGCTGATGCGCTCGGTGCTCGACCAGTTCGAGAATTATTCCAAGCTCAACCGCAAGCTACCGGCGGAAACCGCGGTGCAGCTCAGCGAGATCGAGGATGCCTCGGCGCTCGCCGATGCGATCGCTGCGAACATCAACATCAAGGTCGCCGACAAGCAGTCGCTGCTGGTCGAGGCGGACCCGGCCAAACGGCGGGAGATGGCGTTTGCCTTCCTGGAGGGCGAGCTGGGCGTGCTGCAGGTCGAAAAGAAAATCCGCGGCCGCGTGAAGCGGCAGATGGAGAAGACGCAGCGCGAATATTATCTGAACGAGCAGCTGAAGGCGATCCAGCGCGAGCTGGGTTCGGAAGACGGCGAAGAAGGCGACGAGATCGCCGAATTGACGTCCAAGATCGAGAAGCTGAAGCTTTCCAAAGAAGCCAAGGCCAAGGCGCAGGCCGAGCTGAAGAAGCTGAAGGGCATGCAGCCGATGAGCGCGGAAGCGACCGTCGTGCGCAACTATCTCGACACGCTGCTCGGCCTTCCCTGGGGCAAGAAATCGCGCCTCAAGAAAGACATCGCTCAGGCGCAGGACGTGCTCGACGACGATCATTACGCGCTGGAAAAGGTGAAGGACCGGATCGTCGAATATCTCGCGGTCCAGGCACGCACCAACAAGCTGAAGGGACCGATCCTGTGCCTTGTCGGCCCTCCGGGCGTCGGCAAGACCTCTCTGGGGCGCTCGATCGCCAAGGCGTGCGGGCGCGAATTCGTGCGCCAGTCGCTCGGCGGTGTGCGCGACGAGGCCGAGATTCGCGGCCACCGGCGCACCTATATCGGCAGCCTTCCGGGCAAGGTCGTCTCCAACCTCAAGAAGGCGGGCACCATGAACCCGTTGTTCCTGCTGGATGAGATCGACAAGCTCGGCCAGGATTTCCGCGGCGATCCGGCTTCCGCGCTGCTCGAAGTGCTGGACCCGGAACAGAACGGCAAGTTCAACGACCATTATCTGGAGATCGATGTCGATCTTTCCGATGTGATGTTCGTGACCACCGCCAACAGCATGAACCTGCCGCAGCCGCTGCTCGACCGGATGGAGATCATCCGGCTCGAAGGCTATACCGAAGACGAGAAGGTCGAGATCGCCAAGCGCCACCTGATCGAGAAGCAGCGCGAGGCCCATGGCTTGACCGAGGCCGAGTTCACGCTGACCGAAGACGCCTTGCGAGACCTTATCCGTTATTACACCCGCGAAGCCGGTGTGCGTACGCTGGAGCGGGAGATCGCCCGGCTGCAGCGCAAGGCGCTGCGCGGCATCCTCGAAAAGAAATATGAGAGCATTACGGTAACGCCCGAAAATCTCTCCGATTTCGCCGGCGTGCGTAAATTCCGCCACGGCATCGGCGAGAAGGAGAACCAGATCGGCGCTGTGACGGGGCTCGCCTGGACCGAAGTTGGTGGGCAATTACTCTCGATCGAGGCTATCACGGCGGCCGGCAAGGGGCAAATCAAGTCGACGGGCAAGCTGGGCGATGTGATGAACGAATCCATCTCCACCGCGCTAAGTTTCGTGAAGGCCCGCGCACCGAGTTACGGGATCAAGCCCAGCATCTTTGCGCGCAAGGATGTGCACATCCATCTGCCCGAAGGCGCGGTGCCCAAGGATGGGCCCTCGGCGGGTGTCGGCATGGTGACGGCGATCATCTCTACCTTGACAGGTGTGCCGGTGCGTCGCGAAGTCGCCATGACGGGTGAGGTGACCTTGCGTGGCCGGGTGTTGCCGATCGGCGGCCTCAAGGAAAAGCTTCTCGCGGCTCTGCGCGGAGGCATCACCAAGGTGCTGATACCGGAAGAGAACGAGAAGGACCTTGCCGAAATTCCGGACAACATCAAACAGGGCCTGGAAATCGTGCCGGTCTCGCATGTCGACGAGGTGCTGGCGCATGCGTTGACCGAGAAGCTGGACCCGATCGACTGGACCGAAGCGGATGAGCTCGCCGCGCTTTCGCCGTCTGTCGTGCAGGGCGAACAGGGTCCGACGCTGACCCACTGACACGGCAGTCGGTATGCTGGCTGACCTTTGTTATATGAGTTAAGCAGTGTCGCACCTTACGTTGCGGCACTGCACCAAAAAGCCCGGAAAAGTGGGATTTTCCTTTGACAGCCGAGCTTGGCTGCTCCTAACTCTGCGCCACGGCAAAGCCGAGATTCTTTTTTCCGGAATCACAGAAAAAGCTAGTAGAGGGGGTTCCCGTTTATGAACAAACAAGATCTCGTGAACCAGGTTGCCGACAGCAGCGGCCTGAGCAAGTCGGACGCCAGCAAGGCTGTTGAGTCGGTTTTCGATACGATTACGTCCACGCTGAAGGATGGCGGCGACGTTCGTCTCGTCGGCTTCGGCACGTTCTCGGTCTCACAGCGCAAGGCCTCGACGGGCCGCAACCCGCGCACCGGCGAACCGATGACCATTCCCGCGTCCACCCAGCCCAAGTTCAAGGCTGGCAAGGCGCTGAAAGACGCTGTCAACTAAGACGATATCGGGCCCCCTGGTGCCCGGGCAGATATAAGCAGTCCGGTCATTGAGCCGGATGCAGAAACGGGCGGCCTCTCGGTCGCCCGTTTTTTGTTGTCAGCTGGTTTGCTTCGTCCGGCTCGCTTTGTCTCGAACGATGTAGCAAGCGGGCGATCCGGAATGGTCTGGTAGCGCTGAGCCGCCCCGGATCGCCGCGTCGTCAGCGGCTAATTTGCTTGCGAATGGTATGGGGACGCGCTTGCGCCTCAATTCACCAGATCCATTTCCTCCACCAGGTTCGTCGCCCCGTCGA
Organism: Novosphingopyxis sp.; assembly: GCA_042090735.1. GTDB lineage: Bacteria > Pseudomonadota > Alphaproteobacteria > Sphingomonadales > Sphingomonadaceae > Novosphingopyxis. Next base: position 3,970 of record JBELIU010000184.1, read on the forward strand.
CCTTGGACATAACCCACAGCATGTAGCGCGAATCGACATGGATCGTCCGCGTGGTGCGCGGATCGAAATCCCAGTCGGAATTGACGCTCTCGAACGTCCCGTCGAACAGCAGGCCGACCAGCTCGCCGCGCGCATTCATCGTGGCAGAGCCCGAATTGCCGCCGGTGGAATCGAGATCAGACAGGAAGTTCACCGGAACCGAGCCGATGCTGTCCAGCTTGTAACGGCCGTAATCCGCCGCACGGATCAGCTCCAGCTCGCGCTGCGGGGCGTTGAACGGTTCCTCGCCGGTATCCTTGGCAGTGATCCCTTCCAGCGTGGTGAACGGCGTATAGACCAGCCCGTCCTTGGGCGATCCGCCGATCACCGTGCCATAAGTAACGCGCAGCGTGCTGTTGGCATCCGGATAGGTGATCTTCCCGTTCTCCCGCTGCCAGGCGATGATCGCGTCCATATAAGCCGGGCGAAGGGCAAGGCCACGGCCCGCGCGGTCCTTGGACTCCGCTTCCTGCTCCCGGTCATGCGGGTAGAGCGCGACCGCGAGTTGCAGGAACGGGTCCTTGCTCGCCTCGATCTCGGCTGCACTGGCGTCCATCAGCGCCAGGCGCCGCTCGGTCTCGTCCAGCGCCGTGTTCGCGTAATAAGCGTCCAGCTTCTTGCTCAGCTGCGCGTCCGTCATGTTCGGGGTTAGGCCCAGGGCCTTGTCGAACACGGCGACATGCTGCGCCTCGGGCTGCTGGACGTAATCCTTCAGGAACATCATCCACTCGGCCTTGTCGACCGCCGGATCGTAACGCCGGTCGAGCGCCTGCAAACCTTGCTTGAAGAACGTCATGTCGCGTTCCTGATAGCCGGATTCGCGCTCCGCGTTCGGCTTCTCCTTTTCCTTGGCGAGCCGATAGAGCCGCTCCGCCGTGCCCAAAAGCTGCGCGTTGGTCGCGAAATTGTACCAGAAGTCCTGACGGGCAGAAGCTGCTGCCTCCGCCGTCAGCGCATCGAGCGCGGTGAGATCGGCGGCATAATGCGCACGCGACGGATCGGCAGCGATCCAGGCGTTCAGCGCATCCTCCCGCTCACGGCGGCGCTGGACAAGGCCGACGCTGCGCGCGCCGGCAATCTGGCCGCGCAGGTTCTTCTCGTAATTGTTGAGACCCGCGAGGCGCGCTTCATATTTCACGCGCGCGTCGGAACCATCCGGCGCCGCGCTCTCGATCGTGTCGATCCAGTTGTTGAGCAGCGTCACATAGGTCGGATATTGCCAGTCGAAGGTGTTCTCCACCTCGGCAAGGCGCGCATAACGGCTGGTCGAACCGGGATAGCCCGCGGCCATCACGAAATCGCCTTCCTTGAGGCCGCCCGCGCTCACCTTCAAATGATGCTCGGGCTTATAGGGAACGTTGGTTTCGGCATAATCCGCGGCCGAACCGTCCGGGGCTACATAGGCGCGATAGAAGCCGAAATCGCCGGTGTGGCGCGGCCACTGCCAGTTGTCGATGTCGCCGCCATATTTGCCGACAGAATCGCCCGGCGCGTAGACGAGACGCACGTCGCGAATTTCCAGGCGCTTGATCAGCTTGTACTGATCGCCGCCATAGAAGCTGGCGACCTGACACCGAAAGCCGGGCGTCTGTTCGCATTCTGCAACCAGGTCCTTCATTCGCTGGTCCACCAAAGCATAGCGTTCCCCACCGGAAAGGTTCGCGGTGCCCTTCGTCACCGGTTCGGTAACGTCGGTCAGTTCGGTGGTGACGTAGATACGGCTGCCCGGCGCAGCGGGCACTTCCTCTTCCATCGACTTGGCGAGGAAGCCGTCTTCCAGATAATTCTTTTCCGCGGTGGAGTTGTACTGGACCGATCCCCGCACGCAGTGATGGTTGGAGACCACGAGCCCTTCCGGCGAAACGAAACTG
>JBELIU010000185.1:0-5827 GCA_042090735.1 Novosphingopyxis sp.
ACATGAGCCCTTAATGCGCAGGCGCAATCATCGGCTCCGCTGCCCAGAAATTTGCCGCGAATAGCGGCCAAGCGCTCATTTAGCGAGGGCGTTCAGTAGATGCCGCCCTCGGCTGCCATGAAGTCATTGTCGCGCTGCGTACCGCTCGCACCCTGCACGGGCGCGGGCCGCTTTTTGGTGGTTGCGGCCTGCCGGCGCTTCTGCCTCTCGGTACGCTGGGCGATTTCCTCGGTGCGGATGGTGCGCTTGGGCTCCGTCTCCGGCTTGAAGGCTTCCCAGATCACCGCGTCCATCGGCCCACCTTCCGGCCAGGCACCATATACGCGGCGGCCCGAACGGCGATCGATCCGCACCATGCGCACGCCATCAGGCGCAGTGAAGGGGCGCGCTGGCATGCCCTCGAACGCTTTCGTGGCGAACTGTTTGAAAATCGGCGCGGCGAGGCGTCCGCCCTGCGCATAGCCGCCCAGGCTGCGCGGCTGATCGAAGCCCATGTAAACGCCCGCCACCAGGTCCGGCGATCCGCCTATGAACCACACGTTGGTCGGGCCCGTAGTGGTGCCGGTTTTGCCGAACAGCGGACGGTTCAAGTCGCGCAGCACGGTAGCGGTGCCGCGTTGCACCACGCCTTCGAGCATATGGACCACCTGATAAGCGGTGACCGGATCCATCAGCTGTTTGCCGTCCGGCGTGAAGCGCGGCATCGGCTGGCCATTCCAGTCATTCGCGTTACAGCCGTTGCAAGCCTTCCAGTTTTTCGGCCAGATCACCTTGCCGCTGCGATCCTGCGCGAAATCGATCACGGTCGGGTCCAGCTTGCGGCCATGGTTCACCAGCATGGAGAATGCATTCACCATTTTCTCGACGGTGGTGTCTCCGGCCCCCAGCGCGAAGGAGAGATAAGGCTTATAGTCGCCGATCCCCATCGTCTTGATGGTCTTTACCACATTGGTCATGCCGGTGTCGTTGGCCGCGCGGACGGTCATCAGATTGCGCGACTGTTCCAAGCCCCAGCGCATGGTATGCGCGCCCGATCCGCCGGCATTGCCGAAGTTGCGGAAGCATTTCTGCCCCAGCGCCGCACCCTGATAAACGCAGAACGTGCCGTCGACGATCATCGTGGCGGGCGTCATGCCCTGATCGATCGCCGAGGCGTAGACGAACGGCTTGATGGTAGAGCCCGGCTGGCGCATCGCCTGCGTCGCGCGGTTGAAGCTCGACAGACGATTGTCGAAGCCGCCCTGCATCGCGAAAATACGGCCCGATGTCGGTTCCTCGACAACCATGCCGCCGCCGACTTCCGGAATCTTGCGGACCGCCCAACTGCTGCCATTCGGCGCAGCGGCGGTCAGCATTCCCGGCTCCATCGCGGCAGGCACACCCGTCAGGGCGGCGCGAGTGCCGTCGCTGAAGCCGATCTCATCGCTGCCCAGATAGACGCCGATGCGCCAATCCTTGTAATCCGTGCTCTTGCCGGACGACGAAAGCTGCGAGGCCCAATTGCCCTCGGCAAGGTCGATGGTGCCGATATTGTTCTTCCACGGCTTGCCCGCGTCATAACGCTGCAGGCCATCGCGCAGCGCCTCGGTCGTCCACGCCTGATATTGCGGATTGAACGAGCTGCGCACCCAAAGACCGCCGGCATAGACGCTGTACGGGCCACTTTCAGCCGTTTCGCCGAAGCGATCAATCAGGCGGCGGCGCACTTCCTCGACGAAATAACCGCCTTCGGATGCAAACTGGTTGCCCTGCCGCGGGATGGTGCCGAGCGGCATGGCGACGGCCTGCCGGTATTGCCCATCGCTGATCCAACCATTGCTGCGCATCTCGCCAAGCGCCCAGTCGCGCCGCTCGATCGCGCGCTGTTCGTTGTTTTCCGGCCTGTAGTTACTCGGGCCCTTGGGCAGGATCGCAAGATAGGCGATCTCGTTCAGCGCCAGCTGGTCGACATCCTTGCCGAAATAGGCCTGCGCGGCTGCCTGCACGCCATAAGCGTTCCGGCCGAGATAAATCTCGTTAAGGTACAGCTCCAGGATCTGCTGCTTGGTCAGCACATCCTCCATGCGGAAGGCGAGAATCGCCTCCTTCAGCTTGCGATTGTAACTATATTCGTTGGTCAGCAGAATATTCTTGGCCACCTGCTGCGTGATGGTGGAGGCGCCGCGCGCGCGTCCGGACGAGGTGACATTGTCCAGCATCGCGGACGCGATGCCTGGATAATCAAGCCCGCCATGTTCGAAAAAGGTGCGATCCTCCGCGGCCAGATAGGCACGGACCAGAAGCGGCGGGAAATCGGCATATTGCAACTGCACGCGCCGCTCGCGTGCATAGCTGTGGAACGGCTCCCCGTTCACATCGCGCACGATGGTGGGAAGCGGCGGTTCATATTCCAGCAGCGCCTTCGCATCGGGCAACCCACGCGCGAAGAAGAACCACAGCGCAACAAGGCCTACCAAGCCGGCAAGACCCAAATAGATCAGGTAACGAAGCCAGCGGTTCTGCCATATCCGGGACAGCATGCCGCCCGCGTCACGGCGCAGGCGATAGGCGAAATTGGGTGTGTCGGCCTCTTCCATCAGGCGGTTCGTCTACCAGCTTTCCCCATATGTGCCAGCCCCGTGCGGCAAATTGCAGGCCGCCGCGCCGCGCCGCGCAAGCGAGTGGAGACAATCGCGTCTTCGGAATTCCCGCCCCAAGCGGCTCAGCGCATGGCGAGCTTTTTCGCGAAATGCACCTGAACCGCCGATGAAATTCCGCTGGCAACCTTACGCTGCCCGTCGGCGGATGCGAGGAAGGCGACATCATCGGCATTGGTGAGGTAACCGGTTTCGAACAACACGGACGGTGTGTCCGGTGCCTTAAGCACCACGAAGCTGGCAAAACGGTGGGCATGCTGCTTCACCCGCATATTCTCGCCCGCTTCCCGCGCAAGGAGCTGGGCGAAATCGCTCGATACATTCATGGTCTCACGCTGCGTGAGGTCGATCAGGATCGAGGAGAGATCGTCGCCGGCAGCGCCCAGATTGATCCCGTTGATGATGTCCGCCTTGTTCTCGCGCGAGGCTAGCTTCTGCGCCTCGCGGTCGGAAGCCACTTCGGAAAGCGTATAGACGGTTGCGCCCGTCGCCTGCTCATTCTCAGCGCTATCGGCGTGGATGGAAATGAACAGGTCCGCTCCCAGCTTGCGCGCAATCGCGTAACGGTTCTGCAGCACGATAAAGCTGTCATCATCTCGCGTCAGCGCTACACGGGCTTGGCCGCTCGAAACCAGATCGTCGCGCACTCTCTTGGCGATGGCCAGGGTCACGTCCTTCTCGCGTTGGCCGCCGAAAGGGCTGATCGCGCCCGGATCATGGCCGCCATGACCGGCATCGATCACCACCAGCGGAAGGCGCGGATCGTCGCGGCCGTAGATCTTCGGCAGGTTGCCGCTCGGACGCGGGCGGGACAATTTCATGGAGACGCTGTAGCCGCGCGGCTCGGGCGCGGCGCGCGCCATCCCGGGCGCGAGAATGGATTGGCGGCCAAGACCGAGCAGGCGGGCGAATTCCGCGGCGCTTGCGTGGGCAAGCCCCACGGTAAGGCTGCGTCCGTCCGCCGCGAAGTGCAGGTCCGATACGGTCACGGGCCGATCAAGATCGAGCACGATCCGCGCGGTGTCCGTATCGAACTGCCCGCCACGCATGCGGCCGAAGACCAGATCGCGCGCGCCGACGTCGTCCGCGGTCACGCCATCGATGTCGATTGCCAGCCTGTCGGGTCCTTCCAGTCCGAATATGGAAGCGCTTTCGACGCGGTCATCGAACTGGACGACCAGCGAGCCATCTTCGGCACGAATGTCGATCACCCGGCTTGCATGAGCGGGCCAGACGGCAAACAGCAGCGAGAGGAGCAGCGCGGCCATGAGCCCCCTATGACGGCTTCGCCGCCGCAGCGTCCACAAATTTCTCCGGTTCACCCTGCTGACCCCACTCACTTCACCGCCGCCGTGACACGCGACGGAGTGGAGATAGTCGCGAAGGTGCTTCTGCGGGGTTGGCGAACGCGGTTAGCGATCAGGCTTAATTGCAAAGGTTAATAAAATCGAACCAGTTATTCTCGCGGCCCAATTGCGTTTAACGGCCGGAGTGGCTGGCAAATAAGCCGATATCCAAATGAGTTGCGATATCTACAGGGCGATGCTAGCCATGGTGGTGACCCGGTCTCTGGACATTTTCCAGGCCACCGGCATCAAGCGGCACTTTTTCCGCCGCGACCAATCAGGTTGACGCTGCATGAGGCATCAAATTCGGACATACGCCGCCTCCCAAGGGACGCGCGGCGCATGGCAGGCGGTCTATGGCCCCCGACCGGATTTCGCCTGCGCCACGCGCGCAGGAAATGCCGCTGTAGCAGAAGCATTTTCTACACACCCTCGCCGGACGCCGGGGCCTTTGCCCCGCACCTCCGGCCCAAAGCCTATCGGCAGAGCCGCGCCTGTTGCAGATCGCGCCCGCTCTGCCTGGAGAACATTACATGACGACGCGTATGCTGATCGACGCGCGCCACCGGGAAGAGACCCGTGTCGCCGTCGTCAAAGGAAACCGGATCGAGGAATTTGATTTCGAATCCGCAGAGCACGAACAGCTCAAGGGCAATATCTATCTAGCCAAAGTCACCCGGGTCGAACCGTCGCTGCAAGCGGCGTTCATCGATTATGGCGGCAACCGCCACGGCTTCCTGGCCTTTTCCGAAATCCACCCCGATTATTATCAGATCCCCAAGGAGGATCGCGACCGGCTGCTTGCCGAGGAGGCTGAGGCCGCCGAGGAAGAAGCCGCTGCGCGCGAGGCGGAGGACGCCGAAGCCGACGAGGATGCGGGCGACGACGAAAACGGTCTGGACGAGCCGGAACTGGTCGAGGTCGACAAGGACACCTCGGTCGATACGATCGACGTCGATGAAGGCGAGATGCCTGATCTGGAGGGCGAAGAAGCCTCGGACGAAGGCGAAGACGATCATGGCGGCCGCGACAATGGACGCGGGCGTGGCCGGGGCCGTGGGCGCGGCCGCAAAGGCGGTGGCCGTTCGTCGGCTGCCAAGGCCAGCGACGCCGCCCGCGCCAAGCGCCAGGAACTGCGCCGCCGTTACAAGATCCAGGACGTTATTCACCGCCGTCAGGTGCTGCTGGTCCAGGTCGTAAAGGAAGAGCGCGGCAACAAGGGCGCGGCCCTCACCACCTATCTTTCGCTTGCCGGACGTTATTGCGTCCTGATGCCCAACACCTCGCACGGTGGCGGCATCAGCCGGAAGATTTCGTCCGCGTCGGACCGCAAGCGTCTGAAGTCGATCGTCGATGAGCTGAACCTGCCGCGCAGCATGGGCTGCATCGTACGCACCGCCGGCCTCTCGCGCACCAAGCCGGAGATCAAGCGCGACTTCGATTACCTCGCCCGCCTGTGGGACGAAATCCGCGAACGCACGCTGAAGGGCTCCGCCCCCGCTCTGATCCATTCCGACAGCGCGCTGATCAAGCGCGCGATCCGCGACATCTATACCCGCGAGATCGACGAGGTGATGGTCGAGGGCGAGGAAGGCTACAAGTCTGCCAAGTCGTTCATGAAGCTGCTGATGCCGAGCCATGCGCGCAAGGTGAAGCAATATGCCGATCCGGTTCCGCTGTTCCAGCGCCACGGCGTGGAAGACCAGCTGTCCGCCATGTACAATCCGGTCGTGCAGCTGAAATCGGGCGGATATATCGTCATCAACCCGACCGAGGCGCTGGTGTCGATCGACATCAACTCCGGCCGGTCCACCAAGGAGCATGGGATCGAGCAGACCGCGCTTT
>JBELIU010000186.1:0-5787 GCA_042090735.1 Novosphingopyxis sp.
CTTCGTCGCTCTCGCTTCAATCAAGCTCTGGATACCCTTTGTCCACGAAGCCTAGATGACCCTGCAAACCATCACCCCCACCACGCATGATCTGGGCGATTTCAAGGTGCGCCGGACGCTGCCTTCGCGCGGGCGGACAATGGTGGGGCCGTTTATTTTCGTGGATCAGTTCGGCCCGGCGCAGTTCGATCTGGGCGGCGGCATGGACGTGCGGCCGCATCCGCATATTAATCTGTCCACCGTCACCTATCTGTTCGAGGGCGCGATCGATCATCGCGATTCGCTGGGCACCTATGCGACGATCCGGCCGGGCGCGGTGAACCTGATGACGGCGGGGAGCGGCATCGTGCATTCCGAGCGCTCGCCGGAGGCGGAGCGGCAGCGCAGCGAGAGTGGCCATCAGGGGCGCATCTCCGGCATGCAGACCTGGCTGGCGCTGCCCGACGGCAGGGAGGAGATCGAGCCCGCCTTCCAGCATATCGGCGCGGACGAGCTGCCGATGCTGGAAGACAGCGGCCTCAAGGCGCGAATCATCATGGGCGAATTATGGGGCCAGAGCGCGCCGACCACGCAGCATGCGCAGACGATCTATGCCGATATCCTGCTGGATGCAGGGGCGAGCGTGCCGATCGAGCTAGGGGCGGACGAACGCGCCGTGCTGGTGGCGCTGGGGGATGCCGAGCTGGATGGCGATGCGCTGGAACGACACACGCTCTACGTGCTCGCGCCGGGGCAGGCAATGACGCTGCGCGCCACGTCGGACGCGCGCGTCATGCTGCTGGGCGGTGAGGCGTTCGCCACGCAGCGCCATGTGTGGTGGAATTTCGTTAGCAGCTCGAAGGACCGCATCGCCGAAGCGCGCGAGGCATGGAAGGCAAAAGCGTTTCCGGACGTGCCGGGGGACAGCGAGGAGCGGATACCGATCCCGGAGGGTCAGCCGAAGACGGTGAGCTACCCATAGCGGGAGGCAAGAAAAAGCTGTCCTACAGGAAACCAGATCGGTTAGCGATACGGGGCTATGCGAACCGCATCCAACTCCGCTCCTAACCAGCGTGTCACCTTGGCGGATCGGGCCCTGAACTTTCCGCCTCTGGACAGTGTGAAGTGTGTGAAGCAAGCTGGCCTTCAACCGCTTTCAGGAGAGCCCGATGCCCAGCCTCGTTCCCGACTACGATCTCGTCCGCCACAAGCTCGCGACCGGGGTGGAGATCGACACCGTCGACATTGGGCCGAGGGATGCGCCCGTTCTCATCTTCCTGCACGGCTTCCCGGAAAGCCACCGCACCTGGCGCCACGAGATCGAGCACTTCAAGGACCGCTTCCGCTGCATCGCGCCGGACCAGCGCGGCTATCGTGGTTCGTCCAAGCCGCAGGAGGTGGAGGCCTACAGCGCCGACAAGCTGATCGCCGACGTGTTCGCGCTGGCCGATGCCTGCGGGGTGGAGCGCTTCACCGTCGTCGGGCATGACTGGGGCGGCGCAATTGCCTGGGGCGTGGCGCTGACGGGGCAGCAGAATGGCCGCGTGGAGCGGTTGGTGATCGCCAACGCGCCGCATCCCTGGCTATACCAGCGTGCCCTGATCCAGCGCACCGAGCAGCGTGAGAGCGCGCAGTATATCCGCGCCTTCCGCGACCGCGCGAATGACGAGCTGGTGCGCGAGCACGGCCTTGTCGGCATCCTCGCCAAGGCAGTGAAGTGGGAGCGCAGCAGCGCGATGCCGGACGAGGAGCGCGACCGGCTGCTCGCCGACTGGAAGGATCGCGACGCCGCGTTCGGCATGCTGAACTGGTATCGCGCCAGCACGGTCCATGTGCCCGCGATGGACGAGGATGCCGAACTGCCTGAGTTCGCGCAGCGCGACTTCCCGAAGGTGACGATCCCGACGCTGGTGGTCTGGGCGCTGGACGACCTCGCGTTGCCGCCGGTCAACACCGAAGGCATGGACGAGCAGGTCGACGATCTGACGCTGGTGAAAGTGCCCGGCAGCGGCCACTTCGTGCCGTGGGAAGCACCGGACGAGGTGATCGCGGCGATGGAGGCCTTTCTGGGCTGATCGCGCCGCGCGTGAATTGGCGTCCGACCTTCATTGCCCTTTAGGAAAGCCATGGCTACATCGCCGCCATCATGAACCGCCCCATCACCTTCGCGATACCCAAGGGACGCATTCTGGACGAGGCCCTGCCCGTGATGCGCGAGGCGGGTATCGAGCCGGAGCCCGGCTTCTTCGACAAGGCCAACCGCGCGCTCGAATTCGCCACCAATCGCGACGATGTGCGCATCATCCGCGTGCGCGCGTTCGATGTCGCCACCTTCGTGGCGCACGGCGCGGCACAGATCGGCATCGTCGGATCGGACGTGGTCGAGGAGTTCGGCTATACGGAGCTCTACGCGCCGGTCGATCTCGGCATCGGCAAGTGCCGTCTGTCGGTCGCGGAGCCAAAGGATGCGGAGCCGGGTCAGGCGCTTTCCACGCTCAGCCATGTGCGCGTCGCCACCAAATATCCCGAGCTTACCCGCCGCTGGTTCGCCGCCAAGGGACTGCAGGCCGAGATCGTGAAGCTGAACGGCGCGATGGAGCTGGCACCCGCCCTCGGTCTGACGCGCCGGATCGTCGATCTGGTGTCGACCGGGCAGACACTGAAGGAAAACGGCCTTGTCGAGACCGAGACGATCATGGACATATCAGCCCGACTGATCGTGAACCGTGCCGCCTTCAAGATGATGTCGGGCACTTTGCCTGCGCTCGTCGAGCGTTTTCGCACCATCGCCGGAGGCGCCCGTGAAGCGGCTTGATGCGGCCGATCCCGGCTTTGCCGCGGCGTTCGAACGCGTTGTCACGGCGCGGCGCGAGAGCGATCCGGATGTGGCGCGCGACGTGTCCGCGATCCTGGCCCGCGTCCGCACCGACGGTGACGCGGCGCTGGCCGAGCTGACCAGGCGGTTCGACGGCCATGATCTGGCGCAGAGCGGCTGGCGTATCGAGCGTGAGGCTTGCGACGCGGCGCTGAGCGCGCTCGAACCCGATCTGCGCGAGGCGCTGGAACTCGCGGCGGCCCGCATCCGAGCCTATCATGAAGCACAGCGGCCGGAGGATAGCGAGCGGACGGATGACGCCGGTGTGCGCCTGGGCGCGCGCTGGCTGCCGGTCGACGCGGCCGGTGTCTACGTGCCCGGCGGCCGGGCGGCCTATCCCAGCTCCGTGCTGATGAACGTGCTGCCCGCCAAGGTGGCCGGTGTGGAGCGCATCGTAATGGTGACGCCGACGCCCGGCGGCGAAGCGAATCCGCTGGTGTTGGCCGCTGCGGCGCTGGCCGGTGTTGACGAGGTCTGGCGGATCGGCGGCGCGCAGGCGGTTGCGGCGCTCGCTTACGGAACGGACAGCATCGCGCCCGTCGATGTCGTGACAGGCCCCGGCAATGCCTGGGTGGCCGAGGCAAAGCGTCAGCTCTACGGCGTTGTGGGCATCGATATGGTTGCCGGCCCGAGCGAAATCCTCGTGATCGCGGACGGCGAGAACGATCCCGCGATCGTGGCGGCGGACTTGCTCAGCCAAGCCGAGCATGATCCGACGAGCCAGTCGATCCTCATCACCGACAGCGCGGATCTTGCCCGCAATGTCGAGGATGCGGTGAAGGTTCAGGCCGCCGCGCTCGCCACGCGCAAATCGGCCGAGGCGAGCTGGAACGATCACGGCGTGATCATCACCGTCGCGGATCTGGGAGATGCGGTACCACTGGCGAACCGGCTGGCGGCGGAGCATCTGCAACTGTCGGTTGCCGAGCCCGAAGTGCTCTTCGCGCGCATCCGGCATGCCGGATCGGTGTTCCTGGGGCGGCACACGCCCGAGGCAGTGGGCGATTATGTGGCCGGTCCCAATCATGTGTTGCCGACCGGTCGGCGCGCACGCTTCTCCTCCGGCCTTTCAGTGCTCGATTTCATGAAACGCACAAGCTTCATCCAGCTGGATGAGGCCTCGCTCGCCAAGGTCGGACCGGCAGCGGTTCGACTGGCCCAGGAAGAGGGGCTTCCCGCCCATGCCGAAAGCGTTCGGCGGCGGTTGGACGCCTGAGAGTTTACAGACGGACAGGTAGAAGATCATGAACCAATCCCGCTCGCAACCCCGCTCCGCCGCCCGGCTCGCCGCCGTGCAGGCCCTGTATCAGATGGATATGGAAGACATCGGGCTTGCCCGCCTGCTGCGCGAATTCCACGAACACCGTTTGGGTGCGGCGATCGAGGAAGAGCCGATCGCGGACGGGGAGCCGGACTTCTTCGACGATGTGGTGACCGGGGTGGATTCGCGCCGGGCCGAGATTGACGCGCTGATCGAAGGGCGGTTGGCCGAGGGCTGGAAGATGGAGCGGCTGGACAAGGCCATGCTGCAGCTGCTGCGCTGCGGCACCTACGAACTGCTCGCTCGCCCTGATGTGCCGACCGGTGCGGCGGTGAACGAATATGTCGACATCGCCCACGCCTTCTTCGATGACAAGGACGCCAAATTCGTGAACGGGCTGCTCGACGGTATCTCGAAGGACGTGCGCGGCGAAGACTAGAAGCTGCGTCCTGCCGCTGCGCTCTGCGCGTTAGCGGTTGAGGCTGCCGCGCTCCGGGAGGGCGGGATAAGCGACGAATTCGCCTTCATCGATCAGCTGCGCGCTTTGGCGATCAGTCCGGGCGCGCGCGGCCTCGATGATGATGCCGCGGTGCTGCGGCTGGGGAATGAGACCATCATCCTCACCCATGACAGTATCGCGGAAGGCGTGCATGTCCGGACGGGCACCGATCCGGCGGACGTCGCCTGGAAGCTCATTGCCACCAATCTGTCCGATCTCGCCGCTAAGGGGGCAGAGCCGCTCGGCGTGCTGACGGCCCATGCGCTTGGCGATCCCGATTGGGACGCGGCTTTCGCCAGAGGTCTCGGCGCCGTGCTGGAGCACTACGAGGTGCCGATGCTGGGCGGGGACACCATCCGACTTCCCGATGGCGCGACCCGCGTCTTCGGCTGCACCGCGATTGGTCGTGCGACCTGCGATCCGGTTCCCGCACGGTCGGGTGCGCGGGCAGGGGATGCGCTGTGGGTTACAGGGACGATCGGCGATGCGCTGGCCGGCTTTACGCAGCTCGAAGCGGGAAGCGCGGATGAGGGGGCGTTGACGGCGGCCTATCTGCGCCCGCGTCCCTTGCTTGCGGAAGGCAAGGCGATCGCTCCCATCGCCACCGCCATGATGGACGTCAGCGATGGCCTGCTGATCGATGCCGCGCGATTGGCAAAAGCGAGCGGCGTCGTGGCGGCGATCGACGCGTCCGCCGTTCCGCTATCGTGCGCCGCGCGCGCCATTTTGCAGGGCCGTGAAGGCGAGATGATGCGTTGGGGCGATGACTATGCCTTGCTTTTCACCGCCCCGCGCGACTGCGAGCCGCCCGTGCCGGCGGTCCGTATCGGCACGATGCTGGCCGGTGAAGCCGGGACGGTGAAGCTGGATGGCATCGTGCTTGATCCTGCGGCAATAGGCGGATACCAGCACTAGACGCATCTCCTTTTGCTGCTTGTCAATTGACCGCATCCGGTTAGTCTCCCTCCCCAAGTCGCCCGAAAATGAGGCGGCAACTATTGGAGCAGGAGGGGAAGACTGAACGCCATGTCTGTCATTGTCATTGCCATCATTTGCGGCCTCATCGCCGTTCTTTACGGGTTCATTACCAGTCGTCAGGTGCTCGGCGCCGATGCCGGTAATTCGACCATGCAGGAAATCGCCGGCGCGATCCAAACCGGCGCGAAGGCCTAT
>JBELIU010000187.1:0-5723 GCA_042090735.1 Novosphingopyxis sp.
ACTGCACCTTGGCAGGCGGCGGTCCTGCCTCCTGCGCGCGCCCCTGCGCCTCCGCCTGCCGCGCAGCATCTTCAACCGCGCGCTCGATCTGATCACGCCGTTGGTCGAGTTGGTCGAGCCGGCGCTGCGTTTCCTCATTCGGCTGGATACGCACGCCCTCACGGCCGATCCTGACCGCGTTGCCGTTGATATTCCCTTCGATCGAGAGGTCGCCTTCCGGCCCTAATTCCAGATCGCCGGGCAGATCGAACTCGGGAATAACGTCCACTTCATCCTCGACGGGTTCAGACTCCGGGGCGATCCGCGGTGCAGCACCGGGGATTGCGCCGATCATGAAGTCTTTCCAAATCCGCGCCGGCACGCCGCCCCCGCTGGCGCGGCCAAGCGAACTGTTGTCGTCATTGCCGATCCAGACGCCGACGACCAGATTTCCCGCAAAGCCGACGAACAACGCGTCGCGGCTGTCCTGACTGGTGCCGGTCTTGCCGAAAGCAGGGATGCCCAGCGCTGCCGCGCGTCCCGTGCCGCCGGCGATGTTGGCAGCCAGCAGATCGCGCATCTCCGCGCGTGTGCGGGACCCGATGTCCTGGCGCCCATCGAGCAGCTTGCCGAAAAAGCCCCTCTCTTTCCGTGGGATCGCATGTGGTTTGACCGGCGCGTAATCCGCCGCGATCCCTGCAAAGGCGGCGGTTAGATCCAGCAAGCTGACGCCCGCACTGCCCAGCGCCACGCTGGCATTGGCGGGCAGTTCTTCCTCGATCCCCAGCGACCGGGCCGCCCGCGCAATGGCATCGGAGCCGAGCTGCTTGTAGAGCTTCACCGCGACCACATTGCTGGAGACGGCAAACGCGTCCCGCAAGGTGATCTGCCCGCGATACTTCTTCCCGGCGTTTTCGGGCCGATAATCCCCACTGGTGATCGGACTGTCGTCGACCAGCGTGTTCGGTGTCATCCCGCTCTGCAGCGCGGCAAGATAGACGATCAGCTTGAACGTCGATCCCGGCTGGCGGCGCGCCTGCACCGCGCGATTGAACTTGGATTTTTCGTAATCCTTGCCGCCGACCATGGCGACGACGCGCCCATCGGGCGTCATCGCGACCAGCGCTACCTGAGCCCCGGCGGGTACGGAGCGGCGGGTGATCTGCTGTGCCAGCCTTTGCAGGCGACCATCCAGCGTGGTGCGCACATGAACGGTTTCATAGCCCGCATCTTCGGTGACGGAACGGGCCTGACCCAGCGCCCAATCTGCGAAATAGGAGCCGGCAGGCGTCGAGGCGTCGGCGCGGTGGTCTATAACGGCAGGCTTTATCGCGCGCGCGGCGTCGGGCGTCAGATAGCCCGCATCCGCCATGGCGGCGAGCACCACCTTTTCGCGCGCTACCGCGCCCTTGTAATTGCGGGTCGGCGCCAACGTGGAGGGCGCCTTGACCAGCCCCGCCAGCATCGCCGACTGCGTCAGCGTCAACCGTTCGGGCTGCCGATAGAAATAGTGCAACGAGGCGGCGCGAAGGCCGTAAACATTGTCCCCGAAATAGGCGTTCGAGAGATAGCGCTCCAGGATTTCATCCTTGGACAGCCACGCTTCCAGCCAGAGCGCGATCGGAACTTCCTTGACCTTGCGCGCGAGAGTGCGATCGAGCTTCAGATAGCTCAGCTTGGCGAGCTGCTGCGTGATCGTGCTGCCGCCCTGCTGGTCGTCCGAACTGATGTTGGTCCACAGCGCCCTCGCGATGCCGCGGGGATCGATCCCCCAATGGTTGTAGAATCGCCTGTCCTCGGTCGCCAGAAAGGCGTGGACCACATGCGGCGGCAAATCGGCGATCGTCACCGGATCGGCCATGATCGGGCCCTTGCGCGCAATGGCCTGACCCTCCTGCGTCTCCAGCACGATTTGCGGCGGCACAAGCGGCTTGGCAGTGCGCGAGACCGGCACGAACAGCAGCAACCATCCGAGCAGCAATATCAGGCCGGCAAAGGCGGCGTATGACGCCCATTTCAGATAGCGCCAGCGCCAGTGACGGCGCAGCCAGC
This sequence comes from Novosphingopyxis sp., assembly GCA_042090735.1. Taxonomy (GTDB): domain Bacteria; phylum Pseudomonadota; class Alphaproteobacteria; order Sphingomonadales; family Sphingomonadaceae; genus Novosphingopyxis. The sequence goes on from JBELIU010000187.1 coordinate 2,032, forward strand.
CGCGCTTCGGCTGATCGTCCTGCGGCGGTGGAAGCGGCGCGGCGCCCGCGCCATAATCATCCCAGTCAGCCGCATCTGCCGGCCCGGACGGTCCATAGCCGCCGCGGGGCAAGTCTCTGTAGCCTTCGCTCATCGCTGCTGTATTATACGAGTAGGACAGATCGGGCGAGGATTATTTCGCATGGCGCGGGCAGTGGTACCCGGTGCCTTGCGCCGCGCTGAACCGGACGGTCATTTGCCGGACGTTGCCTGTTCCGCCTGCCATGCTTGAAAGGCATCGATATCGTCCGACTGGCGGAGGATCTTCGCGTGCGGATCGAGCACGACATGCGCGTCCGGAGAGGGAAGCGTGACATTGCCACGGTTGCCTTCCATCGCCACCGTCATTTCGTTGCCGTCCACACGGATATCGACCGGCATGGGAAACGGCAGATCGTTCGGCGTCTCCCAAACCAGGTTCAGCCTTGCTCCGTCCCGGCTCGTCATCAGTTTGGGCAAGGCTGCCTGCCGCAGATAGATATCGAAAAACCAGCCGAGATCGCGTCCTGCCTCCTCGCTCGCGATGCGCTGAAATTCTGTGCTGGAGCCGAACCGTGGCGCAAAGTTACCCGGCTTGGGATCCGGGCGACCGTAAACCTCCCGCCGGAGCGTCCGGAAAAACGCATCGTCGCCGATCAGCTCGCGCAAGCTGTGGGCGATCCAACTGCCCTTCACATAAATGTCTAGGCCGGGGCCGATGTCGCCATTGTAGACCTGATCCTCGGTCTTCGGTTCGCCGGAAACCACGGGAAAGCGGTTCTTGATCTGTTCGCGCTGTTTGGCCAGCGCGCTGTGGTAGGGCAGGTCGCCGCCGCGCCAGCGCAGATAGAGTGGTTGCATGTAGCTGCCGAGGCCCTCGTGCAGCCACATGTCGTCCCAGTTTTCGTTGGTCAGCTGGTTGCCGAACCACTCATGGCTGAATTCGTGGTGGAACAGCCAGTCATAGCCCTCGGCAGATTTCTTGTAGCCATTGCCATAGGCGTTGATGGTCTGGTGCTCCATGCCGAGATGCGGCGTCTCCACCACGCCCATCTTTTCATCGCCGAAGGGGTAGGGGCCGATGGTGCTCTCGAAGAAATCGAGCGTGGGCGCAAATTCGCCGAACAGCTTCTTTGCCTGAATGTCCTCGCCGGGCAGATACCAATAGGTCATCGGGATGACGTTGCCGAAACGACTGCGATAATCGCCGCTAATGCTCTCATACGGCGCGATGTTGAGGGCGATGGCGTAGTTGTTCGGGTGCTGCGCGCGCCAGTTCCATGTGACGGTGCCATCGCTATTGAGCTGTTCGCCCATGAAACGACCGTTGGACGGTGCGGCTAGGCCCTGCGGCACCGTGATGTGCAGATCGATCGTGTCGATTTCCACCAGGCTGTTGTCGAAGCAGGGCCAGAACAGGTCGCAGCCTTCGCCTTGCACCGCGGTTGCGATCCAGGGCGCCCCGGCCGGCGTCCGGGACCAGACGAAGCCGCCGTCCCAAGGTGCGCGCACCGCGACATGCGGTGTCCCGGCATAGCGGATTCGGACTTTCAGCTCTTCCCCAGCCCGGTAGCCGCGCGGGAGCCGGATCGCGAGTAGCCCGTCCGAATTGTTCCAGGCGGAAGCAGAAAGGGGCTTTCCGTCCACATCGATTGCGGAAACCGGCAGATTGCGGTCCAGATCGAACTGAATGGTCGCGATCGGCTTTTCCACCTGCAGCGTCAGCATGGCATCGCCCGCGATGCTCTGCGTTTCCGGATCGATCCGCCAGCTGAGATCTGCATGCACGAAATCGACCGACTCCTGCTCCGGCGTCAGCGGAAGCCCAGTCTCGGCGGAGCGTGCGGTGAGCGGCGGCTCGCCAGGTTCAACCGCAAGGGCAGGGGAAGTGGACGCCGCGCAGATCGCCAGCAGCGGAAGTGAGAAACGGGGCATCGTAATCCTTTGGACCAAGGGCCTGTGAAGCAAGTAGACAACCTTAGCTTGTGCGCGAGAATGTTCCGTGTCGCAAGAAGTGGACGATCTGTTCCTGCACGGTGCGGTTCCACATCATGCCGCTGTGGGAAACCGGCAGCACGATGTGATCGTCCTCTCCCTCCAGATGGGTCGAGGCAACAGAGACGGCGCCGTCATGCAGTCCGTAGGGCCGGTCGCCTGCGATAATGCCCAGCGGATAGTCCGGCTGGCCCATCAGGGTCTCGACCCGCTCCGGCCGGCGCAGTGACAGAATTTCCTCGGCCGGGCCGAAAAACGCACCCCCGATACGCGCTGCGGCGAGTAGGTCCACCCACTCGCTGCCATGATGGGGCGGGCCCAGCATGACGACCTTGCCAAGACCAGCGGGCCTTGCCCGCGCAATCAGCGCCCGCGCAACCAGCCCGCCCATGCTGTGCGTGACGATATGAACCGGACCTTTGCCCGCGCCGCGCAGCGCCGGCAGCAAATCTTCGACAATCTGCTCGAACGCATGCGCGCGCGATCGATAAGGCGGCGAGGTCGTGTCGAAGCCGGCTTTGCGGAGCGCACGCTCGACCGGCAGCATGGTGATCGGCCGCATGAAGAAGCCGTGCAACAGGATGACGGTACCCGGATCGCTCATCGTCTCAACACAGAAGGGGCGGCAAAACCTGTGGTTCGCCGCCCCTTGCTTTTTACTCCGCTTCGCTCGGCTTCTTGGGTTTGGCCTTTTTTTTCTTGCCTTTGCCCTTGGGCGGGGCCGGCGTGATCTCGAAGACCGGCTGGTCGTCCTTCACGCGCACGCTTACCTCACCGCCATGTTCCAGTTTGCCGAAGAGCAGTTCCTCGGCAAGCGGCTGCTTGATCTTTTCCTGAATGAGACGGCCCATCGGGCGCGCGCCATAGAGGCGATCATAGCCACGTTCGGTGAGCCAGGCCTTGGCATCCTCGTCCAGGCTGATGTGCACGCCCTGATCTTCCAGCTGCATCTCGAGCTGCAGGATGAACTTCTCGACCACGCGGCCAACCACTTCGGTCGGCAGATAGGCGAACGGCACAATCGCATCGAGGCGGTTGCGGAATTCCGGCGAGAACAGGTTCTTCACCGCTTCTTCGCTCGCATCTTCCTTCGAAATGTTGGTCCCGAAGCCGATGCCTTCCTTGGCCATATCGCTGGCGCCGGCATTGGTCGTCATGATCAGGATGACATTGCGGAAATCCACCGTCTTGCCGTGGTGATCGGTCAGACGGCCATTATCCATCACCTGCAACAGGATGTTGAACAGGTCCGGATGCGCCTTCTCGATCTCGTCGAGCAGCAGCACCGAATGCGGATTCTGGTCGACCGCATCGGTCAGCAGGCCGCCCTGATCATAGCCGACATAGCCCGGAGGCGCACCGATCAGACGCGAGACGCTATGGCGCTCCATATATTCGCTCATGTCGAAACGCTTTAGCGGAATGCCCAGGATCGAGGCGAGCTGACGTGCCACCTCCGTCTTGCCGACGCCGGTTGGCCCTGAGAACAGATAGTTGCCGATCGGCTTGTCCGGATCGCGCAGACCGGCGCGGCTCAGCTTGATCGCGCTGGACAGCACCTCGATCGCCTTGTTCTGGCCGAACACCACACGCTTCAGATCGCCCTCCAGATTGGCGAGCGAGGATTTGTCGTCGCTCGACACCTGCTTCGGGGGAATGCGCGCCATCGTCGCGATCAC
>JBELIU010000188.1:0-5729 GCA_042090735.1 Novosphingopyxis sp.
CGTGTTCACGCGCTCGACCTTCACGTCGAACAGCGCTTCCACCGCGGCCTTGATCTGCGGCTTGGTGGAACTGCCGGCGACCTTGAAGACCACCGCGTTGTTCTCGGAAAGAAGCGTCGACTTCTCGGTGATGTGCGGCGCAACGATCACGTCGTAATGACGCGTATCGATATCGCCTTTCGCTTTCGCCTTAGCCATTGAAGCGCGCCTCCAGCTTTTCGACCGCGGCGCGGGTCAGCACCAGCGTCTCGGCCCTCAGGATATCGTAAACATTGGCGCCGACCGCGGGCATCACGTCGATGCCGAACAGGTTGGCCGAAGCCTTCTTGAAACCTGCATCCACGCTCTCGCCATCGATCACCAGAACGCGCTTGCCGAAACCGAGGCCAGCGGCCTGATCCTTCAGCGCCTTGGTCTTGGCATCCTTCATCTCGAGCGTGTCGAGAATAATGATGCTGTCGCTCTTGGCCTTGTCACTCAGCGCCATTTTCAGGCCGAGTGCACGGACCTTCTTGTTGAGCTGCGGATCGAAGTCACGCTTGCGCGCACCGTGAGCCTTACCGCCGCCGATGAAGATCGGGGCCGCGCGGTCACCGTGACGAGCCGTACCGCCGCCCTTCTGGCGACCGAACTTCTTGCCGGTGCGGGCGACGTCGCTACGCTCGCGGGTCGGGCGGGCGGTGCCGCGCGCCTTCTCACGCTGCCAGGTAACGACGCGGTGCAGGATATCGGCACGCGGCTCGAGCCCGAACACATCGTCGGAAAGCTCGATATCGCTGCCGGCTTTCTTGCCGTCGAGGGTCTGAACCTTCAGCTTCACGGCTTAGCCCTCCTTCTCTTCGCCATCGACAGGCTTGTCGCCGTCGGTGGGCTGGTTTTCTACCTTCTCGGCGTTCGCCTGCGCTTCGGCCTGCAGCTCCTGGCTGCGCTCCAGCTCGGCGGCGGCTGCCGCGATTTCCTCATCGGACGGGCCGACGGGACGCTCATGCTCGGCAGCGCTCTCGACCATGCCGGCATCTGCCTGCTCGTGAGAGAACTGATCGGCATTGCGACGCATCGCACCGGGGAACGGAAGACCTTCGGGCATCGGCACCTTCACCGAGTCCTTGACGATCAGCCACGCACCCTTGGAACCGGGCACCGAGCCGCGCACGAAGATCAGACCGCGATCGCTATCGGTGCGGACGATTTCGAGGTTCTGCTGGGTCCGGTTACGATCACCCATGTGACCGGCCATCTTCTTGTTCTTGAAGACCTTACCCGGATCCTGACGGTTACCCGTCGAACCGTGCGAACGGTGGCTGAGCGAAACGCCGTGCGTTGCGCGCAGGCCGCCGAAGCCGTGACGCTTCATGGCACCGGCAAAGCCCTTACCCTGCGTACGGCCCTGAATATCAACCATCTGACCGGCAACGAAATGGTCGGCGGTGACAGTGGCGCCAACGGGAAGCAGACCCTCTTCGCTGTCGACGCGGAATTCCACGACGCGCGCCTTGGGAGTCACTTCAGCCTTTGCAAACGCTTCGCGCTGCGGCTTGTTGACGTTTTTCGCCTTGCGCTCACCAGCACCAAGGGCAACGGCAAAATAGCCATCACGCTCGACGCGGCGCTCGCCGACGACCTGACAATTTTCTAGCGACAAGACGGTGACCGGCACATGCTGGCCGTCCTCCTGGAAGAGGCGGGTCATCCCCATCTTTTTCGCGATCACGCCAGTGCGCATGATCCAACACTCCTTCAACAGAGGCCTCGCGGGACCATTCCCGAAAGGCGTGCGAGCCCCGCCGACAATTCGACGAAGCCCGTTTCAGCCCAAATTTTCGTATCGTCGCCCCGTCCGGGCTGAGTGCAACGCCAAACCCCAAAAGGCTGGAGAAGCGAGACGGGGGACGCTTACCCGGCTATGTCCGAAGACGGCGCCGGAGGTATCCCTCGAACCGACGGAGCCATAAGGCTCCGCGATCGCAGTCCCGGATCAAATCCGGGACACGTAGCCGGCAATTAAGCCAGCTTGATTTCTACGTTCACGCCAGCGGCGAGATCGAGCTTCATCAGCGCATCGACCGTCTGCGGCGTCGGCTGCACAATGTCGAGCAGCCGCTTATAGGTACGCACCTCGAACTGCTCGCGCGACTTCTTGTCGACATGCGGGCCGCGGTTCACGGTGAACTTCTCGATACGCGTCGGCAGCGGAATGGGGCCACGGATAAGGGCGCCAGTGCGCCGTGCAGTATCGGCGATATCTCCCGTCGCCTGATCGAGCACGCGGTGATCAAAGGCCTTGAGGCGAATGCGAATATTCTGCGTTTCCATAACGTCCAAACACTACCGATGCGAAAGAGCCAAAAACAAACCGCCCCAGAAATCCCGCAGGAAACGCCGGGGCGGCTTCAAAATGTAGAGCCGCCCGAATCAACGACCCGGGCGGCTGAGGGGTCTATATTAGACCTTGATGGTGCTGACAACCCCTGCACCGACGGTACGGCCACCTTCGCGAATTGCGAAGCGCAGACCTTCGTCCATGGCGATCGGAGCGATCAGCTTCACGCCGATCGTCACGTTGTCGCCAGGCATGACCATCTCGGTGCCCTCAGGGAGGATCACTTCGCCGGTCACGTCGGTGGTGCGGAAGTAGAACTGCGGACGATAGTTGGCAAAGAACGGCGTGTGACGGCCACCCTCGTCCTTCGACAGCACGTACACTTCTGCGTCGAACTCGGTGTGCGGCGTGATCGAACCGGGCTTGGCCAGAACCTGGCCACGCTCGACGTCGTCACGCGCGGTGCCGCGAAGCAGCGCACCGATGTTGTCGCCCGCTTCGCCGCGATCGAGCAGCTTGCGGAACATTTCGACGCCGGTCACGGTCGTCTTGGTGGTGTCCTTGATACCGACGATCTCGACTTCGTCGCCGACGTTCACAACGCCGGTTTCGACGCGACCAGTGACCACGGTGCCGCGACCGGAGATCGAGAACACGTCTTCGATCGGCATCAGGAAGTCACGATCGACGGGGCGATCGGGCTTCGGAATGTAGCTGTCGACCGCGTCCATGAGCGCGATGATCTTTTCCTTGCCGATATTGTCGTCGCGGCCTTCGAGGGCAGCGAGAGCCGAACCGGAAACGATCGGAATATCGTCGCCCGGGAAATCGTAGGAGCTGAGAAGCTCGCGGATTTCCAGCTCGACGAGCTCGAGGAGCTCTTCGTCATCGACCTGGTCGACCTTGTTCATGAACACGACGAGAGCCGGCACGCCGACCTGACGAGCGAGCAGGATGTGCTCGCGGGTCTGCGGCATCGGGCCGTCAGCAGCGTTCACGACGAGGATCGCACCGTCCATCTGCGCGGCGCCGGTGATCATGTTCTTCACATAGTCAGCGTGGCCCGGGCAATCGACGTGCGCATAGTGACGCTCGGCAGTCTCATACTCGACGTGCGCGGTCGAGATGGTGATGCCGCGCTCGCGCTCTTCGGGAGCCTTGTCGATGTTCGCGAAGTCGACGGCTGCACCGCCATGCGTTTCCGCCATCACCTTGGTGATCGCTGCGGTCAGCGTGGTCTTGCCATGGTCGACGTGACCGATGGTACCAACGTTTACGTGCGGCTTGTTCCGCTCGAATTTTGCTTTTGCCATTTTACCCTACCTTCTTCTGCAATGTCGTTTGCCGGGCTCCGAAGCGCCGCGCATTGGCTTCGCTTCGGCCCCAAGTCAACCATCTATACTCGGCTGTGCGCCGCCTGATGAACGGGCTATCAGGCGCGAAAGCGAGCCCGATAGCCGATCCTGTACGCTTAAGCCAGCTTCTCTTTCACTTCGTCGGCCACATTCTGCGGCACTTCTTCATAGTGCGAGAACTGCATCGTGTACTGTGCCCGTCCCTGAGTGAACGAACGAAGCTGGTTCACGTATCCGAACATATTCGCCAGCGGCACGATCGCGTCCACCGCCTGCGCGATACCGCGCGTGTCGGTGCCCTGGATCTGGCCACGGCGGGAGTTCAGATCGCCGATCACGTCACCCAGATATTCCTCCGGAGTAATGACCTCGACCTTCATGACCGGCTCGAGCAGCTTGATGCCGGCCTTCTGCGCCACTTCGCGCATCGCCGCACGGCCCGTGATCTCGAACGCCAGCGCCGAGGAGTCGACATCATGGGTCTGACCGTCGATCAGGCGGATGTCGAAATCGATGATCGGGAAGCCGATCAGCGATCCGGTCTCAGCCGTTTCGCGCATGCCCTTCTCGACCGACGGGATATATTCCTTGGGAATTACACCGCCCTTGGTCTCGTCCATGAAGTTGATGCCCTGCCCGCGCTCACCGGGGCTGACCACCACCTTCACGCGGCCGAACTGGCCCGAACCACCCGACTGCTTCTTGTGGGTATAATTGACTTCGACTTCGCGCTTCAGCGATTCGCGGTAAGCCACCTGCGGCGCACCGACATTCGCTTCCACCTTGAACTCGCGCTTCATGCGATCGACCAGGATGTCGAGGTGGAGCTCGCCCATGCCCTTGATGATGGTCTGGCCCGATTCGTGATCGGTCGAGACGCGGAAGGACGGATCCTCGGCGGCTAGGCGATTGAGCGCGACGCCCATCTTTTCCTGGTCGGCCTTGGTCTTCGGCTCCACCGACAACTCGATAACGGGCTCGGGGAATTCCATGCGCTCCAGGATGATCGGCTTGTTCGACGCGCAGAGCGTGTCGCCGGTCGTCGTTTCCTTGAGGCCCGCGATGGCGACGATGTCACCGGCATAGGCCGCATCGATGTCTTCGCGGTTGTTCGCATGCATCAGCAGCATGCGGCCGATCTTTTCCTTCTTGTCCTTTACCGAGTTCAGAACCGTTCCCTTCTCCAGCACACCCGAATAGATGCGCGCGAAGGTGAGCGTGCCCACGAACGGGTCGTTCATGATCTTGAACGCGAGGGCGCTGAACGGCGCTTCGTCGCTGGACGGACGGCTATCTTCCTGGTCGCTGTCGGGCAGCACGCCCTTGATCGCGGGAACGTCGAGCGGGCTCGGCAAATAGTCGACCACGGCGTCGAGCAGCGGCTGCACGCCCTTGTTCTTGAACGCGGAACCACACAGCACCGGCACGAATGCCTGGGCCAGCGTACCCTTGCGGATCAGCTTCTTGAGCGTCTCGGCATCGGGCTCATTGCCTTCGAGATAAGCTTCCATCACGTCGTCGTCCTGCTCGACGACCAGCTCGATGAGCTTCTCGCGATATTCGGCAGCCTTGTCCTTCAGGTCTTCCGGAATCTCGACATATTCGAACTCGGCACCGAGGTTCTCGTCCTTCCAGACGATGCCGCGGTTGTTCACGAGGTCGACGAGCCCCTTGAGGTCGCTCTCGAGGCCGATCGGGAGATACAGAACGGCAGGCGTCGCGCCCAGACGATCGATGATCGACTGCACGCAGAATTCGAAATTGGCACCGGTACGGTCGAGCTTGTTGATGAAGCACATCCGCGGAACCTTGTACTTATCCGCCTGACGCCACACCGTCTCGGACTGCGGCTCCACGCCGGCCACGCCATCGAAACAAGCGACCGCGCCGTCGAGCACGCGAAGGCTGCGCTCCACCTCGATGGTGAAGTCGACGTGCCCGGGAGTGTCGATGATGTTGATGCGGTGATCGTTCCAGAAGCACGTCGTGGCTGCAGACGTGATCGTGATGCCACGCTCCTGCTCCTGCTCCATCCAGTCCATCGTGGCGGCGCC
>JBELIU010000189.1:0-5715 GCA_042090735.1 Novosphingopyxis sp.
CAAGCTCCACCAGGTTTCCGAAATCGGTTTCGTGTCCTTCACGGTGGACCGGTCCCCTGCCCTGATGATGAGCGAAAATCGCGATGGCTCGGCGATCGATAATTTCTGGAAGCTCGGGGCGGAGTTGGCAAATTGGCAGCACGTAATATGATCTGCCTTGCTAGGACTCGATCGGAGACAGGACAATAAGGCGGTGTATTCGAGATCGAAAAGACAATGCAGTTTTAGCTGTTGGCCGTGTATAACCTCTTTGCGAGATTCTTGTTTTCGGCTTACATCGAACCCGTATTGCACTGACCCGCGATCGACATCCACGACGCCGCTGAGTGGCTGGCGATTTAGCTTAACAGACCTGATATTTGTGTAGAGTGGACGATTGATTTCTCGAGAAAGATCGCGCTTCGTTGGACCGTTTGTAGCAGCGCTTGCTGCACGGTTGCAGGCAATGCGGCTCGCGTTGGAACCGAAGGCGACATCGAAGTCAGATTTTTCGGTCGCATATTGCGAGCCGACTTCCTGAATTCTAGAATTTGCGAAGGCAACTTCGAGCGTACTCCGGCCCCGCGCGAAATTTTCGTGAAGGTTTTATTCTTCGGCAATTTTGTAATCGCAGTATAGAGCTAATCTATGATTCATATCTTAAGAATACTGCAAACTATTGAGTTATCTCCGCTGCTATTTTAAAACATCCGTATAATTTTATCTTCTAATCTACGATTTACATTTACTGTTAAGCTGACTTTTTTATGCGTTTAATTATTACTCTCATTTAAAACAGTGGAACCACTCTCTTCTATCATCCTTTCGGTGACTTTGGCCTTGTACCAAGAAAGCAGCTCGAATGCATCTTCGGCCTGATCTTCATTTCCGGTAATCACCCATTCCAATACCAAGCCCCGCATCGCCGCCTGATGCAAACGGTTCATCGTATCGATCAACTTGTCTGACGTGATGCCTGCACGGCGGGCCAGTTTCTTCGCCTTGAACCCCTGAAACCGATCGAGCTTGGCGAGCGTGCGGGAGAGATCGGTAATCTGTGGATCGCTGCGGGAACCGATCATGATCTCCAGAATGGCGATGGATTCCGGTTCGCGAATATTGGCCCAGGTCGCATCCGTGAGTGCGATGAATCGGTCGACTCCGTCTTTGACGTTACCGAGCGCCGCCTTGCGCTTGGCGGTCAAGCGCCGGATGGACTCGCGCGCCACCGCCTCGAGCAGTTCGGGCTTACCAGGGAAATGATGCAACAATCCGCCCCGGCTGATCTCCGCCAGTTCTGCCACATGGATCATGGTGGTGGCTGCATAACCCTCCTCTGCCAGGCAATGAATCGCAGCATCGACCGCGCGTCGACGAGATTCCTCGCGGCGCTCTGCTTGCGAACGCCTTTGACGCGGCTTGGTACTACCAACATCCGCCGATGCGGCGCGTTTGTCGGGGGGCGATTGCTTATCCATTCGCGGTCTTTTGCATAGGCTGCGGTTCGCCGCCAAGTTGCAATATCGAAGGTGGCGGCGCGGTCCTTAGAACCGCGCCGTTGCTCCTACGAAGAAACGGCGTCCGATGACGTCGTACGTGGAAGTTGGCGTCACCGAGTTGCCGCCGAATTCCGGCGGCTGGCGATCGCCAAGATTGGTAATGCCGCCACGCAGTTCGAAATCTTCGTTGACCGCCAAACGCCCGATGACGTCGAAGTAGCTGATCGCGGGGACACCTTCGGCGTCCGTATCGGGATCGGTCACGACGATGGAATTATCCTGCTGGCCGATATAGCGCCAGCGCAGCGACAGCGATCCAGACTTTCCGCCGACCCCCAAGGTGGTGACATGCTTCCAAGCAGGGTGCGTGCTGGAAAATCCGTCGATCTGGGCGTTACCCACAGTGCCCGCATAATCGCGGACCGGCTCTGAATCGACCGATTGGATCTTGTAATCGATCACATAGGTCACCGCACTTTTCAGGAACAGACGGCCGAAGCTCGCAACGTCCAGTGACGCATCGACCTGAAAATCTAGGCCCGAGGTCTGATATTTCGCCAAGTTGAAAAGCGGTTCTTCGATATTCGCGAGTAGGCCCGAGGCATCTCGTTCGATCAGCTGACAGGCAAAATTCTGCGGATCGTATTCGGGGTTCTGCCCGCCGAAATTATAGCATTGGTTGAGCGCGATCGGGCTCGTCACATAGCCGATCGCATCGTCCACTTTGATATTATAGTAATCGACCGAGAGTGAAAAACCGTCCAGCACGCTATCCAGGAAGAGCGGCTGCAACACGGCCCCGATGGTGTAGCTGTCCGCGGTTTCTTCCTGCAGATCGGGATTGCCGATCCGGAAAGCGGCATTGGCCGAACCGGAATAGGTATAGCCGTCGATCAGCGAAACGGGCACCCCCTGTGCGATACACAGGGCGCGCACCGGATCGGGCGACACACCCTCGATGCGTCCGTTACGGGCATCGCCGGTCACATCGCACGGATCGCCGCCACCGCTAGCCGCACGGCCGATAATACCGATCGCACCTTCTCGTGGGGCGAAAAGATTGCCGAGGCTGGGCGCGCGAATGGCACGCGAGTAGCCGCCGCGAAAGGTCAGGCCGCGCATCGGCGTCCAGTTGGCGCCGGCTTTATAGGTGTGAACCCCGCCGATCCGGTCATAATCGGAATAGCGATAGGCCAGATCGAACTCGAGCCCGCGAAGGACCGGCAAAAGGATTTCGCCGTAGATTTCGGAGACGGCGATGTCACCACCCGAAGACGACTGACCGGATGTTCCCAACGCCTCGGGAGCGGCGGTAACGCCCGGCACTCCGGTCGGCTGAGGGTTCAATCGCGGATCAATCGCGGCATCGTAGCTGTTGCGCCGATACTCGGCACCGACCGCGAAGCCTGCGGTGCCGCCGGGCAGCGCGAACATCTGGCCGTTCAGATTGCCTTGCACCACCGTCTGTTCGAAGGTGAAGCGGTTGGCGGTGTCGAAGGTCAGGAAGTCCGAACAGGATTGGGATGCCGGCCCGAAACCGAACGGATCATAGCCCCCTTCGCAAAGGCCTGCGCCGCCGTCCGCCGCGCTGACGACCTGATTGAAACGGCTGCGGCTGATCTGGTTGAAGGTCCGCGAATCCTGCGTGGTCTTTCCGTGGCTCACATAGACATCGAAGCCCAAAGACGATCCCAGCTGCCCCTTGAGGCCGCCAAGCGCCTGATAGACATCATATTTTTCCTCGACCCGCAGCCGCCCGATCCGCGTTCCCGTGAAATAATAGGAGAACGGCGCGGTCGGGACCGGCCGTGCGTTCAACAATATCCGTAGATCGGGGGTGATGAACGGGTTGCTGACGGGTATCTGGATGGGTTCGACCACCGATTGGAGCACCCCGAAGGCAGATGTCTGGTCGACGGTATAGTTGGCGTAGTTCAGCTGCGCATAGGCGGTGATATCGGATGTGATGTCGAACTCGCCGCGGCCGAAACCCGTGTAACGCTCGATCGGCAGTTGAACGGTGGAGTCGTACAGGCTTCGCTGGCGGATTGTGCCGTCGGCTACCAGATAGCCCGTCCCCTGCGTATCGCGCAGATTGAGGGCACCGTTGCGGCCGATGATCGTGCCGTCCGCATTGATGTTATAGCTGCTCGAAACGCCGGGAATGCTGGTCCCGTAGGTATTGGCGAACAGATTGCGGAACGCTGCGACATTCTGAGGTCGCCCGAAGCCGAAGGGATTGCGCCCGGACTGAATGATCAGACCGCTGGTAGGCGAGGAAGTGCCGTCCTCATTATCGAAAAAAGCACGGGCGTTCTGCGATGCGGTGTCGCGCTCCAGATAGGATCCGGACAGAAATATCCGGCCCCGCTCATCGGCGAAGTCCGCCCCCCAGGTCAGCGATCCGCTATACGTGGCGGCATCGCCAAGCTCGGAGATGCCGGCGCTGCCTTCCAGTTCGAACCCGCGAAAACGGTTGTTGAACTTGAAGTTCACCACGCCGGCGATCGCATCGGATCCGTAGACGGCGGAAGCACCCCCCGTGATTACCTCGACCGTGGAAATCAGCGCCGACGAGATCGTGTTGAGATCGACCGCTCCCGATGTGTCGGAGGGCTGCAGCCGGCGTCCATCGAACAATACCAAGGTCCGCTCGGCCCCCAGCCCCCGCAGATTGGCATTGGCCCGCCCACCCGAACCGCCGGTGATGGCCGAGGTTTGCGAACCCTGCGTGGCCTGAAACTGGGGAAGCGCGTTCAGAGATTGTTCGAGCGTTGCAGGCCCGGCATTCTGGATGAAATCCTGATCGATCGTGGTGATCGGGCTTTCAGCGGTGAAATCCCGCCGCACGATGCGCGATCCTGTGACCACGATCGGCTCCGCTACCGGAGCGGAGTCCTGAAGCCCGGGTTCGTCGCTGTTGTTCGCGGGGGTTACCTGCTGTGCCATAGCGGAGCCTGCCATTCCGGCCAGGCACACGCCGCACAGCGCGGCGATGCGTACATGCCTCATCATCACTCTCCCATGTTCGGAACCTGCTTTTTGCAGTGCTCCCGCCGTTTTCCCGGCTTTCGGCCAACAGGATGCGGCCGATAATATAAACAGTCAAGTATGTTTGTAACTTAAAGGCGTGGCAAGTTTGGGGTCCTGAGCGCAGCAGAACATTCCATTCAGTTCGCAGTCGATCCCTTCCGCAAACCTGTGCTCGGCACCCGTCCCCAAGCTCATTCGACCGAATAGCTGGGCAAGGACGGCAGGCCGCTCATCCGTACCCCTCGAGCCCAGGCGGTACGGCCGACCACGAACTGCTCTTCCGGATCGTCGGTGACCGGGAGCCCGGAGGCCGCAAATGCGGCCCTGATGCGGCTTCGGGCCTGCGCATCGAGGATGGGGACCGCCCCCGCGGGGGCATGCGGATCGGCCGGAAGCAGGCCGCCATTTCCCCCGCCGAGCCAAGAATAATAGCGCATATGCGCCCAGGGGTGCGCCCCCTTGCGAATGACGTCGGCCTGGATCGAAAAGAACCGCTCCAGAACCGGCTGCAATCGCCGTGCCGTGCTGTCGAGCGCTTCGAAATCCGATAGGCGCGAGGCCCGCAGCAATTCGTTGCCGAGGGGAAGTGCGGGTGTCTGTATAGCCTCCGTATTCCACTGGCCGCTCCAGCCGATTTCGACATGCCTCGCCAGAAGGGGGAGAAAATCGAGATTGACCGGCCCCATGGAAAGCCGATCGCCAAGGCGAGCGCACAGCTGCATCGTGGATTGAAGCGATACAGGCTGCGAAATCTTCATCGATGTTACATTCGGCAGGTCCGCAAGCCGGTCGTAGACATCGAGCGGCTGGCCCGCTGGGCCGAGATGCGCGAAGTTTCTCCCCTGCCCCAGCGCGGCGTACAGCATCACCGGAAGCGCAGTCGCCGTGATCCGATTCTTCAGGGAAGCATGGAGATCGCCTGCATTGATATTTGAGGGATGGCGGGCTGCGAGCAAGATCAACTCCACGCCAAGCTTTTCCAGCGCCGCGATCAATGCGCGGTCATCTGCAGCGCGCGCGCCGAAGACGATACCGTGCACCGGCAGGCGCCCGGAGGCTTCGTCGATGATGATCCGATGGAATTGCTCCCAGCGCGGATCGCCGGGAACCGTCCAGTTGATCATCGGCAGAGTTCCGCTGAAGCCATGCGCGATCGCATGGTTCACGTCGCGGCGGATCGCCTCTTCATCCAGTGTCTGAAAAT
>JBELIU010000190.1:0-5693 GCA_042090735.1 Novosphingopyxis sp.
GCCCGCGGCGGTCCGGCTAACGCGATGACGCGCGGCCTGGGTGGCGCCGACGACCAGATCGGCGCGATCGACGGCCAGCAATGCTGCATCGCCGCCCGGCAGGTTCGCATCGATAAGGCGATGCCCTTCGAAATGCCGCCGAAACACCCCGCTCTCGATCCGGCGCGCAGCATCCTGAACGATCTTCTGAACGAGAGCACCCATAGCCGCAGTGTGATCTTCCCGGCAGTTGGAGATGTCCAGCGCACCAACCAGCTGCCCCGCCGCATCGCGCACGGGCGCGTCCATGCAGCTGATTCCGATATTGCGGGAGGCGAAATGTTCGTCGCGGTGGATCGTGACCGGTCGCCCTTCGACAAGGCAGGTGCCAATCCCGTTGGTCCCTTCGAGGCTTTCGCTCCACACCCCGCCCGGGGTCAGCCCGACCTCGTCGAAGATCGCGCGGTCCCCTGCATTGCTGCGCGCTTCCAAGATGACGCCTTCATTGTCCGACAGCATGACCGCGCAGCCAGTGGCCGCCACGGTCTGGAACAGTTGGTCTAGCAGCGGCCGCGCCACCTCGAGCATCAGTCCGTGGCGCTGCCGCCGCTGCGTAAGCTCGCTGCCCGACACCAGCTCGGCTGTCCGCGCGGCACCTGCATCCAGCCCATGCTTCAGTCCCGACCGACACCAACTCGCAGCAACAAACGACGTCGCAGCGCTCGATGACGAGTGCAATACCGCTTCCACAGAGTCTTCATGCTGACCTGCCATGACATTACCATAGCCGGTTTTGAACCAAATGCCGATACGTCTACCGCCCTTCGCATCGGAGCCGTCAGCGTTCGACGCGCACCCAGTCCACATACATCGCGATGTCGCCGCGCCTGATGCGATCGACCGTTTCCTGGGGCAGGCCGTCATAGGGTTTCGTGATGCCGTTGGTCTTGGACGGATAGGCCCCGCCCAGCGCGAAGTTTAGCAGCACGAATTTGGGATTGTCGAATGCCCAGCGGCCATAATGCTCCACCATCGCGCGGGTGGCACGGTAGGTCGGTTTGCCGTCGATCTTGAAGACGATCTGCTGCGGGGACCAGTCGACGGAATAGACGTGCCAATCGGTCACATCCGTCCCATCCTTGAAGAAATAGCGGTTCACCAGCGGCGTATCGCCCGAATAGCCGGGACCATGGAGCGCGACGGCGGTCCAGTCCTTCTCGCCCACATATTCCATGATGTCGATTTCGCCGGTGTCCGGCCACTCGCCGTTGCCGAGCAGCCAGAAGGCCGGCCAGACGCCGACGGCATCGGGCATCTTGATCCGGGCCGAGGCCGTCCCGTGCGTGAAATCGAACTTGCCGCGCGTGGTGATGCGCCCGGACACGAAATCGGCGGTGCGGCCCGTCGGCGTTTTGAAACCGGGTTCATATTTCGGCTGGAGCAACAGCACGCCGTCTTCCGCGCCTTGCACCGATCCGGCGGGCAGGAAACGGATGGTCTCGGGCGAATCGATATAGGCTTGCTGTTCGTTATTCACCCAGAAGTCCGGGCCGACCACGACCCACTTGTTCCGGTCCAGCGTGGCGCTGTCGAAATTATCTTCGAACAACATCGTGCGCGCCTGCGCCACAGGAGCATCGGCGGCGCTGCGCATCGCAGTATCGGACAGCGCGGCGGGCTGGCAGGAGGCCAGCAGGCCGGAAACTGCCGCAAGGGCAAAAGCGCGATAGGCCATGGTCGATTCTCCGTATCAGTTCGCGGACGGACAGGTTGCCGCGCCCGCGTCTTCCAGACGTACGTCGAGCAGCGTCATGTCCAGCCCTGCCCCGCCCTCGATGCGCATCGCATTGCCGACAGCGCGCAGATCGCTGGTCGTATTCGCAAAACAGCGCAGCGGGATCTGCCAGCGCGTCACCTCTCCCCTCGGCGCGTTTGCGAGCAGCGAGGTGAGGGATACCGCGCGGTACCCCAGGAACAGCTTGGTGTCGCCCGAGCCGGCGCCTTGCAGCACGCCGGTGATGGCGACGGCCTGCCCGGCATCGAAGCGCGCGGAGAGATCGGCCGGCGGTCCTTCGATCGCCACTTGACCCGGCCCGGTGAACAGGAAGCGCTTGCCGTCTTCCTGCGCGCGGATATCGACCGCGCTCGCGGTGACCAAACCCTCGGGGCTGCGCGCGGCGTTGCCCTCTACCAGGCGCTTGCCGCCCATGTCCGCGATCGAGAGGGACCAGGGCGCCTGCGCGCGGCCAGCGGCGAAAAAGCGGCCGATGTTGAGCGCTTGCGCCATATCGATGCCCGGATCTTCGGACAGGGTGCCGACGCTTGCCGTGCTCGTGTAATCCAACCCATATCCGCGCGTAAACAGCGGGCTGCTGACCGGAGACGCCGCGGTTGCGGGCCAGGCGAACGGCAGCTTGCCGGTAAAATCCCGGGGCGCTGTGCCGTTCGTGCCGGCCACCAGAACGTCGGCAATGCCCGCACCTTGCGTGCCCGGCAGCCAGGCCGCCACGAACGCATCCGAAGCGTTCAGCTCCGGATTGACGAACATCGGACGGCCGGACAGGAACAGCGACACCGTCTTGATGCCGCGTGCCTTCAACTGCTTCAGCAGCGCCAGATCGCGCGCGCCTGCCGGTTGGTAATCCAGCGTCGGCACGTCACCCTGGAACTCGGCATAAGGCGTCTCTCCATAAACGACGATCGCCACATCAGCCGGCCCGTCATAGGATCCGTCGGGGGAGAGGACGGCGGTGCCGCCCGCATCCTTCACCGCCTGCTCGATGCCCTGCCAGATGGTCTGGCCGTTGGGGAAATCCTCGCGCGTGACATCGGTGCCCTGCCAGCTGACCGTCCAGCCGCCCGACTGCATCGCCATGTCGTCAGCGCCTGGCCCGGTTACCAGCACCGTCGCACCCGGCTTGATCGGCAACAGCGATCCTTCGTTCTTCAGCAGCACAAGCGACTTGGCCACAGCCTCACGCGCTAGCGCCAGATGCTCCGGCGCGCCGACCGCGGCGTAATCGCGGCGGACCGGAGGGGCCTGATCCATCAGGCCGAGCTTGTACTTCACGCGCAGGATACGCCGCACCGCATCGTCGAGCCGTGCTTCGGGGATTTCCCCGCTCCGCGCCCGCTTCACCGTGTTGGGGTAGAGGTCCTTCCAGCTGTCGGGGGCCATGAACATATCGAGCCCGGCCTCGATCGCGCGCGGACAATCGGTGTTGGTGCAGCCTTCGACCTGCGCATGGCCGTTCCAGTCGCCCACCACGAAGCCTTCGAAGCCCATGCGGTTCTTCAGCACGCCGGTCAGGAGGCTGGGATTGCCGTGGTTCTTCACGCCGTTCCAGCTGGAAAAGCTGGCCATCACGGTAAGCGCGCCGGCATCGATCGCTAGGGGGTACCCCTGCGCGTGCACGGAAATCAGCTCGCTTTCCGGGATCACCGCATCCCCCTGATCCTTGCCGCCCTGCGTGCCGCCATCGGCCAGGAAATGCTTGGCCGTAGCCGCGACGTGGCTCGAACCGAGCGGGCGACCGGTGACGAGATCGCCCTGCAACCCCTCCACCATCGCACCCGCGTAGGAAGCGACGAGCGCGGGGTCCGACGAATAACCTTCATAGGTGCGGCCCCAGCGCGGGTCCTGCGGGACGGCGAGGGTGGGTGCGAACGTCCATTCGATACCGCTTCCGGCAATCTCGGCCGCGGTCGCCGCGCCGATGCGCTGGATCATCTCCGGATCGTTGGCCGCACCAAGGCCGATATTGTGCGGGAAAATCGTGGCGCCGGGGATGTTGTTGTGCCCGTGGACCGCATCGACGCCGAAGATGATGGGGATCGCAACGCCGTTGGCGGAGGGCTTCGCCGACACCGTCCGGAACGCCTGCACCAGACGATCCCAGTCGGCGGCGCTGGCGCGCTCGTTGCCGTAGGGCCCGCTATTGCCCCCCGCGAGGATCGAGCCGAGCGGATAGGTGGCGAGATCTTCCGGCGAGATGGTGCTGATGTCCGCTTGGATGAGCTGGCCGACCTTCTGCTCAAGCGTCATCCGCGCGATCAACACGCCGATACGGGCTTCGGTATCGGCATCGGTCATCGCGGCGGGGCTATGCGCCGTCGGCCAGCGTTCAGGATGTGCGGTGGCGTCCGCGGAGAGCGCAATTCCGGCTCCGGGCTCCATCGTCGCCATATTCGGGGCGCAGGCCGTAGCGGTTGCCACGAGCAGCGGTGCAATCCAACGCAGGTTCATCCTCATCCTTCCCTTATCTCCCGCCGGTGACGGGGCTGTCCGATGCGGGAGCGACGGACGCTCCCGCCGTTTCAATCTGGTTCGGTCGGCGGAGCGGTCGATCCTCGCGCGATCAGGTCGCCCGATATGCGGATCGGCTCTGCCGGGGCGTCGCTGCCGCGCTGCATGCCTATGATCAGTTCGACCGCGCGCGAAATCGTCTCTGCTATCGGCTGGTCGACCGCGGTAATGCTGGGCGTGGCATAGCGAATGGCGGGGCTGTTATCGAAGCTGATCACCGAAAGATCGCGGGGCACTTCCAATCCCATGTCTTCGGCGATGACGAGCGTCGCCAGAGCCATCTGATCGCTGCTGGCGATGATCGCGCTGGGCCGGTCCGCGCGATCCAGCAGCGCGCGCGCCGCGACAAGACCGCTCTGATGGCTGAAATCACCTTGTCTGAGGAGGCCGTGGACCGAGAGACCCTGCTCCTTCATCACGTCCTGCCAACCATCGACGCGGCGCTGGCTGAGGCTGTATTCCTTGGCACCCGCGATGAACCCGATGCGCTTGTGGCCGAGTTCGACGAGCATCTGCGTGGCGCGCCGCGCCGAGCCTTCATCATCCATCGTGATCGGAATCCCCGGCCCCGGATCGCGCGATCCGATGCGCGCGAACGGCACGCCCTGCTTTTCCAGAAAATCGATGATTACCGGATCCTCGGAATGTGGCGGCGTGAGCAGGACGCCGTCGGGCTGCAGCGCGGCAAAGGCTCCGGCCAGTTCGCGCTCCACATGGCTCGTGCGCGTGTCGATCAGCTCGACGATCAGGCGGTAACCCAGTTCGGCGCATTTCAGCATGCCGCCCAGCAGCATCTGCCCGACCCAGTCCGATCCCTCGCGCGCGCTCCATTCGGCGATGGTGCGTTCGCGGTCGTTCAACGCGAGGATCAGGTAGCTGCGCGAGCCGCTCATGCGCTGCGCAGCGATCGAGGGCACATAGCCAAGCTTGTCGATCGCGCCCTGCACCCTGGCCTTCATGGCAGGACGCACATTGGGCTCGTTATTGATGACGCGGCTGACGGTCTGGAGCGACACCCCAGCTTCCGCCGCGACATGCTTGATCGTCACCGCCTGTCGTCTGCGGGCCATGTCGGTGCTTTCCCTAAATGCGAGCGAGCATCATCTTCAATGCCCGCCGCCCCGCATACAAGATCGGCGGGGCGGCGGTAAAGTAGTAGACGCCTCAGAAATCGAAGCGGGCGATCAGCGTGTAACGGCGATCGTTGCGGAACGCCGAGCGCGTGACGCGGGTGCCGTCGAAATCGATCACCTGAGAGGTCCGCGTGATCTCGTCGAGCAGGTTCACGCCCTGCACGCCGATCTTGATGTCGTCGGTCAGCGAATAGAAGATCGACGCATCGAGCTGCCCCGTCGCTTCGCCGTAGATCGGCGAGAACGGGAAGATCACGTCGCGCGGCGTCTGCAAA
>JBELIU010000191.1:0-5677 GCA_042090735.1 Novosphingopyxis sp.
CGCGGCGGCGCCGCCGCGTGGGACGCGGGCAGGCTGGTGCGCGGCGTCGAGCGCGTGAGAAAGATTTTCGGGTGAGCATATGAACGAACAGAGCAAATTTCGCACCGAAGAGGTGACCCGCGCCGCAGAGCCGCCCAAGGCCCGTGTGGACGACGCGCCCGTTACCGATGCCGGCGATGACGGCAAGGTTGCCGCCCCTTCGCCCTATGAAGGGGAGAGCGATGCCGCCAAGCTGGGGCGCAAGCGCGATTATCTGGAGGGCTTCCTTGCGCAGAAACCCGCCGAGCAGCCCAAGGGCGAACCCGGCGGCGATCTCTACGAAGCGATCATCGAGACGCTGAAGAGCATCTACGATCCGGAAATCCCGGTAAATATCTACGATCTCGGCCTGATCTACGGTGTCGAGGTAACGGATGACGGCCATGCGGTAGTCACGATGACGCTCACCACGCCGCATTGCCCCGTCGCTGAATCGATGCCCGGCGAGATCGAGCTGCAGGTCGGTTCCGTGCCCGGCGTCGGCCATGCCGAAGTAAACCTTGTCTGGGACCCGCCATGGGATCCGCAGAAGATGACCGACGACGCCAAGCTGGAATTGGGAATGCTATAGGGTTCGGTCCGAAACGAGATTTCGGATTGGCTAGAGAAATTGAGAGCTCAGCCCCCACGGATTTGAGGTGAATATCATGACCACCGAAACAACCACCCGCCAGCGCCCCGCAGCGCTTACGCTGACGCCCGCGGCCGAAGCGCGGATTGCCGAGCTGATGGCGAACGCACCCGACGACGCGATCGGCGTGAAGCTGTCGACCCCGCGTCGCGGCTGTTCCGGCCTCGCTTATTCGGTCGACTATGTGAACGAAGAAGCGAAGTTCGATGAGATGATCGAAACGCCCGGCGGCGTCTTTTATGTCGACGGCGCTTCGGTGCTCTATCTGGTCGGATCGGTGATGGACTGGAACGAGGACGATTTTCAGGCCGGCTTCACCTTCCAGAACCCCAACGCCAAGGGGGCCTGCGGCTGCGGCGAGAGCTTCATGGTCTGAACGCCGCAAGGCCGCGCTAGAATTTCAGCGAATAACGTACCGCCGCGCCAAGATCGTCCGGTGCCGCTTCATAATGGCCCGGCTGCTGGCGCCAGAACAGATTGGCGCTGACGATGCCGTCCCATAGACCCGCACGGTAGCTCATTTCGCTTACCAGCTCGCGGCCCTGTGGCGCCAGATTGAGGCGCTGGACGGCATAACTGGTTACGCCGGTCGCGTAATCATAGGCGGTCGGCAGATTGAGATCGATGCCGCCGGCGCTCACGCGCAGCGGTTGTGCGAAGCGGAAGGCGATCTGGTCATCGCCTGTGAACAGGCGCGATTTCGACAGATCGATATTGAACGCGGTCGATTGCAGTATGCCGGTGCCGGTCACCGTTTGCGTGGCGAGCGCGCGGGTCCAGCCCTGCCGCCAGTTTGCCGCCAGTTGCCAGTCGTTCCCCGGCTCCCAGGCAAGCCCGGCGTCCAGGAAGACACTGGACGCGCCGCCCCTCCCGATGGCGTCGGAGAAGCGCGCGCCGAGCACGGTTTCCTGTTCGCCGAGCCAGTCAGCACCCAGCGTCGCGGTGAGACTGCCGAAGCGCCGGTCCAGCGCCGCGCCGAAGCGGTTGTAGCCATAATCGCGGTAGCGGCCGACCAGGCTGCCGGGGACGCCGTCTTCCGACAGCGCCTGATCCCCGCTTTCGCCGCTCAGCGTCAGGCCGAGCCGGCCGATTTTCCGCCGTACTGCCACCGAAGCGTCGGGACGCGCGATGAAACCGGTGGAGCTTGCCGCGTCCTCGCCGATCATGAACGCGGCGCGCTGCGCGCCTTGCAGTGCGGCGACCTGTCCGCTGGCCTGCTGCGATATGCCGAAGCTGACCGACAGATCGGGGGAAAGCCTGGCGGCGATCCGCCCTGCAAGAAGCCGTGCCTGCTCGCCTTCCGGCCCGCGCAGCTGCAACGGATCGACCCGCGCGCTGCCGTCTGTTTGCGGTGCTACGGCAAAGGCGATCGCCACCGGACCCGCCGCCATCGACACGGAGCGTCCGCGGTCGCTCAACGCGCCGGTAAGCTTGTAAGAGGGCGCGCTGCCGGAGAGGCCGTAACCGATATCGGCATTATAGGCGCGCTTGTAGCCGTCCAGCACCACGGTTTCCAGCCGCGCGCCCGCGGTGCCCGCATCGCCCATGGCGCCCGACGTGGTGCCCGCCCCAGAGCCCAGCGCGACGACGGTGCTCGTGCCTGCAATCGACGTGGTGCCTTGCGGCTGGAAGGCGGCGGCGATGTCCAGGATGCCGCGGCCATAGATATTGTCCGTACCGCTGGCCCCCGCATCGCGCGCGCTGCGTAGCAGGATATCTACGATCTGCGCGCCAGTGAGATTGGGAAAGGCCTGTGCCAGCAGCGCCGCCGCGCCGCTGATCTGCGGGGCGGCGAAGCTGGTGCCGTTGAACACGGTGATGAAGGTCTGGCCGTTGCGCACCGTGGTCTTGATGCTGTCATTCTCATATTCGCAGCATATCCCGCTGCCGAGCGCGGACAGCACCGAAACCTGCGACGCGCCGGCGCGGTTGCTGAAGCTCGATATCTGACTGGAATCGTCGACCGCGGTGGCAATGATCACATTCGATCCGCCGGCAGAGAGTATCGACTGCGCGAACGGGCTGGGATTGTTCGGATCGTAGTCAGGCTTGTCCTTGCCGAATTCGTTACCGGCCGCGACGATGATGACGATGCCTGCCTGGGTCGCCTGGCGGATGGCGTTGGCAAGCGAGCTGCCGATCCGGCCCTCGCCGCCGAGCGAGAGGTTGATCACCTTCGCGCCGGACTGGCGCGCCACATCGATCCCAGTGGCGATCGAGCTGTCACTGAAGGAGCACCCGGCTTCGTCCGTATTGCCCGAGGTGGCGGTGCAGCTGCCCGGCGTGTCCGCACGCAAGGCGAGGATGCTCGCGTTGAAGGCGATACCCATGACGTCACGATTGTCTTTTGCGGCGGCGGCCACGCGCGTCACCGCGCTGCCATGGCCGTCTTCGTCGCCAAGCCCGCGATTGCCTGCGACATCGCGCGAGGCGGAGACGATGCGCCCGGCAAATTCGTGGCTGTTCGGATCGATCCCGGTATCGATCACGCCGATGGTGACGCCTTGGCCGGTGGCGCCTTTCTGATAGGCGGTCACCGCATTGTGAAAACCGGGGCCGTCGGATCGGCGGAATTCGGCCGTGTCGAAATCCATGCTGCCGGTCGGCGGCGGAGGGGGCGGAGGCGGAGGTGGTGGTGGGGCGGGCGCAGGAGTAGGCGGCGGCGGGGCCGGCAATTGCGCGGACGGGCCGCCCGATCCGCTGCCACCGCATGCGGCGAGCGCCAGCGTAACGGTCAGGGCGGAAACGCCGCCCGTAACAGTGCGAAAAGCCGATTTCGTCATACCAACTCCCTCATCGACGTTCGTCAGCTAAGCGGGAAGGCGTGAACACATGGTGAACTTTTCCAACCCCGGCTTGCCGCCGTCCGGTTCGCCCGGTATCGGCGAGCCGCTACAGAGGAGACGCCCATGAACGCCGAACAGTTGCAGCCCATCATCGAACAGGCGTGGGACGATCGCGATTCGCTGTCCGCTTCGACCGGCGGCAAGGTGCGCGACGCAGTAAATGCGGCGCTGGCCGGGCTGGACGACGGCAGCATGCGCGTCGCCGAACGTGACGGCGACGGCTGGACGGTCAACCAGTGGCTCAAGAAGGTGGTGCTTTTGTCTTTTCGTCTGAACGACATGGAAATCATCGACGGCGGCCCCGGCGGCGCGGTCTGGTGGGATAAGGTGCCGAGCAAGTTCGCAGGCTGGACCGCGGACGATTTCAAGGCGGCGGGCATCCGCGCGGTGCCGGGAAGCTTCGTGCGCCGGGGCGCTTTTATCGGCAAGGGCGCGGTGCTGATGCCGAGCTTCGTGAACCTCGGCGCGCATGTGGGGGAGGGCACGATGGTCGACACCTGGGCCTCGGTCGGATCCTGTGCGCAGGTGGGCAAGAACTGTCATATCTCGGCGGGCGCGGGGATCGGCGGCGTACTCGAGCCGCTGCAGGCGAACCCCACCATCATCGGCGACAATTGCTTCGTCGGTGCGCGCTCCGAGGTGGTCGAAGGCGTCATCGTCGGCGAAGGTTCGGTGATTTCGATGGGCGTGTTCATCACCCAGTCGACCAAGATCGTGGTGCGCGAGACCGGCGAAGTGCTTCGCGGGCACATCCCGCCTTATTCGGTCGTCGTGCCCGGCAGCCTGCCCGGCAAGCCGCTGGCCGATGGCACGCCCGGCCCTGGCCTGGCCTGCGCGGTGATCGTAAAGACGGTGGACGCGAAGACCCGCGCCTCGACCGGGATCAACGAACTGCTGCGAGACTGAAGCCGCCCATCCGGCGCGACGGCACTCAGCTCTCGACGGCCTGATCCAGCCCGCGCATCAGCCCCATGCGCTTGCGCAGGCGGCCCGGGAACCAGCGAGAGGCGAACATCAGCTGGCGCGCCATCTTGTTCACCGGCGTGTGTACCGCGTCGCCATGCACGGCCTCCCAGGCAGCAGGCCCGATCATCGACACCGGGCTGACTTCGATACCGGCGGACTGCAGCCTTTCCTTGCCGGTCTGGTTGCTGTCCTCGCCCACGGCCGACAGGATGTTCGTGTCGATAAAGCCGGGCATCAGCGATCGCACCCGGATATTGTGCGGGGCGAATTCGATGTCCCACGCCTCGGTCAGGCCGCGCACCGCGAACTTGGTGGCGCTGTAGACGCTGAGCCCTGCCGATCCGTAGATGCCGGAGGCGGACGAGGTGTTGAGGATGCAGGCACCCGGCGAGGCCTTGAGCAGTTCGAAGGCGGCCTGCGTACCGTTCATCACGCCGGTGAAGTTGATCGCCACCAGCTTGTCGATATCGGAGGGGTCCATCTCCTCGAACGGGCCGCCCTTGCCGATCCCGGCATTGTTGAAGAGCAGATGCATGCGCCCTTCGGTGCGCTGCGAAAAGGCCGCGATCACGCGGGTCCAGCCCTCGCGGTCGGTCACGTCGAGCGGATGCGTCCAGCAATTGTCCTCGCCGATCATCGCCGCGGTTTCGGCAAGGCCCGCCTCGTTCACGTCGGTAAGCCCCGCAAACCATCCGCGCTCGGTGAAATAGCGCGCCACTTCGCGCCCGATGCCGGAGCCCGCGCCGGTGACGAACAATATCTTACGGTCTCTCATGGGGGCCTCTCCTCAGGCAATGGGTTCTTTTTCCGAACCTATACGCGATCCGCCACGATGTCGAAGCATCAACTTTGCGCCGGCTGCGATGGTGCCGGTTCATTCGCCATTGCCAGCCCGCGCGCGCATCTCCACTATGCACCGAATGGGCGAGGGCAGGACCACCGGTCCGTCGGTAAGGTTCGACGGCGTCACGAAAAACTATGGTGCCGTCTCGGCCGTCGACAGGGTGTCGCTGGCAATCGAGGCAGGCAGCTTCGTTGCGCTCGTCGGCCAGTCGGGATCGGGCAAGTCGACGCTGCTGAAGACCGTAAACCGGCTGGTCGATCCCACCAGCGGCAGGGTGCTTGTCGCGGATGAGCCGGTTGCGGCGCGCGAACCCTATGAACTGCGCCGCTCGACCGGGTACGTCTTTCAGAA
>JBELIU010000192.1:0-5664 GCA_042090735.1 Novosphingopyxis sp.
AGGATCGTGCGTCCATCGGGGGACCAGCGCGGCGCGAACGTAGCGTTGGAGCTCTGCGTCACCAGCCGCTGCCGTCCGCTACCGATATCGTAGATATAGATGCGCGGATTGCCGTCGACATAGCTGAGGTAGAGGATCGACTGATAATTGGGCGAAAAGCGCGGCGTCAGCGCCGTTGCCCCGCCGCTGGTGAGGATGCGGTGGTTCGCGCCATCGGAATCCATCACGGCGAGCTGCTTGCGGCGATTGTTCTTCGGCCCGCTCTCGGCAATGTAGGCGATGCGGCTGTCGAAAAAGGGCTGCTCACCCGTCAGGCGCGAATAGATGATGTCCGAACATTTGTGCGCGGCCCGGCGCCAGTCGCGCGCGGGCACGACATAGCCCTGGCGCGAAAGTTCGCTGCCGAGGCCGACATCGTAGAGATAACAGCCGACGGTGATTTCGTTCGGATTGGCCGCGCGCACGAAGCCCTGCACCAACACCTCCGCGTTGATGGTCCGCCAGCCCGGAAATTGCGGCGCGGTGACTTCATTATACCCGATCGAGCGCACCTGATCCGGCCCGCGCGGCGTGAAAAGCCCGTTGTTGCGCAGGTCCGCCGTGATGACCGCGGCAATCCTGCGGCCCAGATCGGCCGTGGAATAAGCATCGGTCGGCCGGTCCGCGTCGGTGGCGAAACCGGGGATCGCTATGATGGTGTCGTTCGTCTGCGCGTCGGCAACGATGTCCTCGCTCTGTTGCGCCATTGCGGCGGCGGGGACGAGCGTGGCGGCTGAGAGCAGCGCGGCGCGGATGATGTGGCGGGCTATGTTCTTCATATATCCGTTCTGAACGTCAGGTCCCATGATTTCCAGTTATCATAATATTCTGCCGGAAGCTTGAACGGTGCGGCCTGCCGCACCGATTTGATAGCCCGCTCGATATGCAGCTTCTGCTGCGGCTCGTTACTCGCGGTCTTGCCGGTTTGGCTAACAACCTTCGGCGTACCGGCCAGCGTGCCATCCTTGTTGAGCGTGATCCGCAGGACGGTGCGCAGCTGATCGACATCGACGCCCGTCGGCACATTCCTTTTCCAATAAGGTGCGATCTCGCCCTTGATGCTGACGTCGATCTGGCGGCGAGTGGTCTCGCTATAGGCGGCCGCGACCGGCTTGTCGGACTTGCCGTCAGTCCCGATCGACCCGCGCAGGCTGTCGGCAAAGCTGCGCGAACGGCTGGCGCTGGCCTGGCTGCCGCTACTCGCCTTCGCGGGGGCAGGTTTTGCCTCCTTCTTGGGGGCCGGTTTCGCTGCAGGCTTGGCTTCGGCTTTCTTGGGCTCGGCCTTCTCGGTTTCCGCTTTCTTCGGCTCCGCCTTTTTAGGCTCGGGCTTCGGCTTTTCCTTCGCCTTGGGTGCCGGTTTGGGCTTCGGCTTCGGGGCCGGCTTGGGATCGGGTTTGGGCACCGGCTTCGGTTCGACGCGCGGCGGCTCTGGCTCCGTCTGCGTCACCGGGGCGGGAGCGTCCATCTGCGGCAGCGGTTCTGCCGCCGCCTCCAGCGGTTCGCCGACCTCGTCCGCCGGGGCGGGGGCAGGCGCTTCACTGTTGATTTGCGGGGCGGTGGACAGCGGCGCAACCTCTCCGATCAGCGAGACCTGCACCGGATCGGGCTTGGGCGGAACATCTTCTTCGGTAGCGAACAGACCGAGAGACAGCGCCGCGAACAGGGCAACATGCCCTGCAACCGCGATTCCCAATCCGATTTTTTCCGCCCTCTGCATCCCGCTGACCGGGCTATTGCTGCGCGCCTGAACCCGTCGTGACCAGGCTGATGGAATTCAGCCCGGCGCGGTTCAGTTCGCCCATCACGCTCATCATCGCGCCGTAATCGATATTCTTGTCACCGCGCAGGATAACGGCGCGCTCGTCCGCGCCGGGCGCGGCGGCCAGGGCTTCCAGCCGTGCGGGCAGCTCGGTGGTGCTGACCGCGTCCTCGCCGATATAGACTATGCCGGAGGAATCGATCGAAATCTCGATCGGCTCTTCGGGCTGCTCGATCGCATTGGCGCGGCTTTCCGGCAGCTCGACCGGCACGCCCGTCACCAGCAGCGGTGCCGTCACCATGAAGATGATCAAGAGCACCAGCATGACGTCGACAAGCGGGGTGACGTTGATCTCGGCCAGCGGCGCGCGCTGTCCGCCGCGCCCCCGCCGCCGCGATCCGCCACGCCCGTTGCCAAGCTGCATGGCCATCAGACGTCTTTCTCCAGCTCACGGCTCAGCGTCGCGTGGAACCCGTCGGCGAAGCGGCCTAGATGCGCTTCATGCTGGTTCAGCCGGTGGGCGAAGCGGTTGTATGCGATGACGGCGGGGATGGCGGCAAAAAGGCCGATGGCGGTGGCGAACAGCGCCTCCGCAATGCCGGGCGCCACGACGGCGAGCGTGCTGTTCTGCTCGGCCGCGATCGCGGTAAAGCTGCGCATGATGCCCCAGACGGTACCGAACAAGCCGACGAAGGGGGCCACGGATCCAGTGGTGGCGAGGAAGTTCAGCCGTTCGGACAGCTTGTCGATCTCATGTGCGATGGTGGTGTTCATCACCGCGCCCAGACGCTCGCGCGTTCCCTCGCGGTCAATCCGCTTGCCGCTGGTCGAATGGCGCCACTCGGTTACCGCGCTGGCGAGCACCTGTGCGATCGGCAGCTTGTTCTTGGCACGCGTCTTGACGAAGCCATCGATATCCTCGGTCTTCCAGAACTCGCGCTCGAACTCCTTCGTCTTGCGGCGGATGCTGCCCATGCGCACGACGAAGGAGATGATAATCGCCCAGGTCCAGATGCTGGCCAGGATCAGGCCGATGATCACGGCTTTGACGACGATATCGGCCTGCAGGAACAGGCCGACCGGCGAGAAACCGGCGGTGGCCGTCGCGGATGCGGTAAGAAGGGAAAGGGAGGTCAAATCAGCGCTCTTCCAGTGGGTCGGTGTCGGCCATTAGCGTCTCAAATATAGCAAGCCAATCCTTGGGTTGCCGCGTCGGACGGCCGGAGGGCGACACGAAGGCGGCGGTGACGTTCGCCTCGCACAGCAACAGATCGTCCCTGAACAGGCGCTGTGCGATCACGCAGCTTGCCCCGCGCACCGCGGTGACATGGCTGCGGACCAAGAGCGCATCGTCGAAATGGGCCGGCGCGCGGAATTTCAGGTCCATCGCCGCGACGGCGTAAACTCCCGTGCCCGCTTCGTGCGCGGCTGCCTGATCGATCCCGGCGACGCGCAGCATGTCGGACCGTGCGCGCTCGAAAAAGCGCAGGTAATTGGCGTGGTAGACGACACCGGAGAAATCCGTGTCCTCGAAATAGACGCGAATCGCAAAGCGATGTTCCGGGCCGACGAAATAACCGTGATAGGGGCTGTCCTGCATGCGGCTCGCCTTAGTCAAACAGACCGTCCTGCGTCGCGCTGCCCTGCGGCGGGGCGAGTCCCAGATGCGTCCAGCCGCGCCCATTGAGGCAGCGGCCACGCGCGGTGCGGGCAATCAGGCCAAGCTGTATCAGATAAGGCTCGATCACGTCTTCGATCGTATCGCGCGGTTCGGAAAGGCCCGCCGCCAGCGTCTCCACGCCCACCGGGCCGCCGCGATAGATGTCCGCGATCATGTGAAGATAGCGCCGGTCCATCGCATCGAGGCCCAGTGCATCGACCTCCAGCCGCGTGAGTGCTTCGTCCGCCACCTTGGCGGTAACTTCGTGCTCGCCCAGCACATTGGCGAAATCGCGCACCCGGCGCAGCAGCCGGCCGGCGACGCGCGGTGTGCCGCGCGCGCGCTTGGCGATCTCCGCCGCGCCGTCCGGTGCGATCGGCAGGTTCAAAAGCCTAGCGGCGCGCGTGACGACGCGCTGCAATTCTTCCACCGTATAGAAATTGAGGCGCACCGGAATGCCGAAGCGATCGCGCAAGGGGGTGGTGAGCAGGCCCTGCCGCGTCGTCGCGCCCACCAGGGTGAAGGCGGGCAGATCGATCCGCACGCTACGCGCCGAAGGGCCTTCGCCGATAATGAGATCGAGGCAGCGGTCCTCCATCGCGGGGTAGAGCACTTCCTCCACCACGGGATTGAGGCGATGGATTTCGTCGATGAAGAGGACATCGCCCTCCTCCAGATTGGTGAGCAGCGCGGCAAGATCGCCCGACTTGGCGATCACCGGCCCGCTCGTGGCGCGAAAACCGACGCCAAGCTCGCGCGCGACGATCTGCGCCAGCGTGGTCTTGCCAAGGCCGGGCGGGCCGAAGAACAGGACATGGTCCATCGCCTCGGACCGCGATTTCGCCGCCTCAATGAACACCCGCAAATTCTCGCGCGCTTGCCGCTGCCCGACGAATTCGTCGAGCGTCTTCGGTCGCAGCGCTGCATCTGGATCGTCCGGCTGGCGATCGGCGGACAGCAAGGCGGAGGGATCGCTCAACCGGCAACCTCGTCATAAGCACCGATATAGTTTTCCCGCGTCGACAGGCCGTCGAGCTGCCGGTCCAGTTCTTCATAGCGTTCGGCAAAGGCACGCTTGAAGCTTTCATAGGCGGCGCGGCTGGCCCAGCGGTCGTGGCTCAGGTAGCGGCCCTTTTGCTCCTTGTCGCGCAGCAGCCATGTGCCGAGAAAGCCGTCCGCCTCCTCGAACAGATCGACCCAGGGGCCGGTGCCGCCATAGGCCGCCTCGAAGTCCGCGCGCCGATCTTCCGGCACGAAATATTCCCAGATCACCGAATAGCTCATTGCACGTTCGTCCGTTTCGTTCACTTCGCGGCCTTCTTTAGGGCGAGGCGTACCAGCGCGTCGAGGCTTGCCTCATCGCCCAGATCGTCCGCCGCGGCGGCGACCGCGCGTGAGGCTTCGGCCGGCTTGAAGCCCAGGTTCTGAAGAGCGCTGACAGCATCGGCGCTGTGCGAGCCTGCGGGGATCGGTGTAGAGCCGGGCGGGCCGCCCGGAATGGCGCCAGCCTTGTCGCGCAATTCGTTGACGATGCGCTTTGCAAGCTTGGGTCCAACACCGTTGGCGCGGGCCACCATCGCCGCGTCGTCCGAACCGATGGCGCGCTTCAGCTCGTTCAATTCCAGCGCGGAAAGGATGGCGAGCGCCACCTTGGAGCCCACGCCCTGTACGCCCACGAGCAGGCGAAACCAGTCCCGCTCCGCTGCGCTGGTGAAGCCGATGAGGCGCATGTCGTTCTCGCTCACCTGCATCTCGGTGTGGACGGAGGCGGCTTCGCCCACCGCGCCGATGGCGGTGATGGTGCGCGCGGAAGCGTGGACCAGATAGCCCACGCCGCCTACGTCGATCACCAGATGGTCAGCCCCTGCCGCATCGATCCGTCCGCTGAGTTTTGCGATCATGCTTTGTTCCCTAACCGCGTGCTGGCCGGCTTACCAGCGTTGATCTCCATGCCCGATTCCGATGTCAGGGCGCGGGCGTGTTGCCCCGATAGGCGGGCAGCGACCAGCCGAACAGGATCGCAGCACCCCGCAGCATGAAGCCTGCCAGCGCCGCCATGATCGCGGCGACCGGTGTGTCCACGCCGCCAAGCTTCAGAAGAACGAACAGACCGGAAGACAGCGCAGCGGCAGTGACGTAGATTTCCGGACGCAAGATAATCGACGGCTCGCCTGCCAGCACATCGCGGATGATGCCGCCCAGGCAG